>JAFGOR010000188.1 GCA_016926375.1 Bacteroidales bacterium | reverse complement strand
CGCCGGAAAGCTGGAAATACAGATTGACGGACAAATCAGCGGCACAGTGGATCTGTCGGTGCAGGGTGAACGCAAATCACAACAACTGGTTTATGAGCAAACGAACCTGGCTTCCGGCAAACACATGGTCAGGATCATAAACAGAGGTGGTAAAGTAGCAATTGATGCAGTAATTGTCAAATAACTTTTCAAGATTTAACAATAGTAAAAACAAAATTCACACAATGAGAATAAAGTATCCACAACTAATGATGGTCATCGCGTGCATGTTCTGGGTAAAAACAGCATGTGCTCAGGATAATCAAATACCAACAACTTCAACAGGTATCGAAATAGTTACAAAACTTGACCAGCCAAAAAAAACCCCAAAATTTAAGGAAAAAGATCTGGCAGGCTATCTTTTGGTTTATTTTAAAGACCAGGACCAATCGGCCTATATGGCCATAAGTAGCGACGGTTATACTTTTACTGATGTCAACGGTGGCAATCCGGTTTTTATCGGCTCTCAACTGGCCGAGCAGAAAGGTGTCCGCGATCCGCACATTGCCCGTGGGCCTGATGGCGCATTTTATCTGGCAATGACTGATTTGCATATATTTGGTAAACGAGCCGGATTCCGCGATACCGAGTTTGAACGTCCTGCCGAAAAATATGGTTGGGGAAATAACCGCGCCATTGTGCTCATGAAATCATATGACCTGATTCATTGGACCCATTCCGATTTTCGCGTTGATAAAGCATTTCCTGAGCTTGGCGATATCGATTGTTCATGGGCTCCTGAAACTGTTTTCGACCCGCTTAAGGGGAAAATGATGGTGTATTTTACTATTCGGTACAACAACAAAGAGGCGAATATGTACTATTCTTATCCCGATGATGATTTTACTAAACTGGAGACTGTTCCCAAAAAAATAACTGATATTGGAGGAATTGATGGCGACATTACCCAGGTGGGCAATCAATATCATCTTTTCTATGTATCGAATGCCCGTGTATTACATTCGGTTTCTGATAAAATCAACGAAGGTTATAAATCAGATACTACGCGCATTAATCCGGATAAAATTTCAACCGAAGCCCCCAACCTGTTCAGGCGCCTGGGAACTGACACATATGTGCTTATGTATGATGTATATGGAGCAAGACCAAGTAATATGGGGTTCAGCGAAACCACTGATTTTGTGACATTCAAAAATATAGGCCGTTTCAATGAGGGTGTGATGAAAACAACCAATTTCAAAAGTCCGAAACACGGTGCTGTTACTTATCTTACCAGGTCTGAAATGAAAGCCATTGTTGAACATTGGAATATGGATTTTATTGTAGATGATTAAATCAACAGTCGTAGAAAAGTAAACAGGATGAAAAGATTTTTAGTAGTCGGAACTGTTGGGTTGTTCAGTTTCATAATCATGAGCTGCCAACAAAACAAATCTCCCGAACCCTGTGGCCCCATTCCGTCGGAAAACCAAATGCAGTGGCAGGAAATGGAGTATTATGCATTTGTGCATTTCTCATTAAACACGTATACCGACCAGTCATGGGGTTATGGTAATGAAGACGTAAAACTGTTTAATCCCGAAAAAGCCGATTGCCGCCAATGGGCCCGTATTTGCAAGGAGGCAGGCATGAAAGGCATTATCATTACAGCCAAGCACCATTGCGGTTTTTGCCTGTGGCCTTCGGAATACACAGCGTATTCGGTAAAAAACGCCCCGTGGAAAGATGGTAATGGCGATATGGTCCGCGAAATGGCCGATGCCTGCAAAGAATATGGGTTAAAGCTGGGCATTTATTTATCTCCATGGGACAGAAACCACCCCGATTATGGGAAGCCCGAATACATTACCTATTTCCGAAACCAACTCACGGAATTGCTTACCAACTATGGAGAAATTTTCGAAGTATGGTTCGACGGCGCCAATGGTGGTGACGGGTATTACGGTGGGGCCAACGAAACTCGTAAAATTGACCGTACCACCTACTATGACTGGAAGAATACCTATACACTGATCCGCAAGCTACAACCCAACATTGTGATCTGGAACGATGGTGGCGATCGCGGTGACCTGCGGTGGGTTGGAACCGAAGAGGGCTTTGTGGGTGAAACCAACTGGAGCCTGTTGAATGATACCGGTGAAGTAACCTGGAGTATGTTGCATTACGGGCTTGAAACCGGGAATGCCTGGGTGCCGGCAGAAGTAAACACCTCCATCAGACCCGAATGGTTTTACCACCCGGTTGAAGACTCCAAAGTGAAAACAGTGCCGCAACTCATGGAAACATACTATAACGCCATCGGACGCAACGGAACGCTGTTACTCAACTTCCCTATTATGCCCAATGGTCTGATACATCCAACCGACGAAAAAATGGCGCTTGAATTTGGCAAGGCTGTAAAAGAATCGTTTGCGGTAAACCTTGTAGAAAAAGCAAGGGCGGAAGCATCCCATGTTCGGGGCAATGATAAAAGATTTGGAGCAACAAAAGCAATTGATGGCAATAAAGACACCTACTGGGCTACAGACGATAGTATAACAAAAGCTTCATTAACCATTGATCTGGGCAAACCAACCCTTTTTAACCGTTTTTTAGTGCAGGAATATATACCCCTGGGGCAACGGGTGAAAGCCTTTACGTTTGAAGCGCTGGTTGACGGAAACTGGAAAGAAGTGGCAAAAGCTACCACAATTGGGTATAAACGCTTGCTGCGTTTTCCCAGCGTAAAAGCAACGAAAGTCCGCTTTACTATTACTGATTCTAAAGGTTGCCCCGTTATTTCCAATATTGGAGTTTACAACGCACCGGTATTTCTGAATACTCCTTCCATTGCCCGAAACCAGGCAGGGGAAGTTTCCCTGACTACCAACGACATTGGTCCGGTTTTTTACTATACCACTGACGGCAGTGAACCAACCACCGCCTCAAATTTGTACCATTATCCTTTTATTGCTGACGGGAAAGTAGAAATTAAAGCTATAGCTTTCGATCCGGCTTCGGGTAAAAGTAGCCCTGTTGGTACCGAAAAACTGGATATTTCCAGAAAGGATTGGAGGATCATAGGCATTGATGACGAAAGCGCAAGTAAAATCTTAGATGGGAACACAGCAACAGTCTGGCACAAGCGCGGTGAGAAAATATTGCCCTTCGGCCTGGTTGTTGATTTGGGAAATAATTTCATGGTAGGCGGTTTCAAATATTTACCTGACCAAAATAAATGGAGTTCGGGAATCATTACAAACTACCGGTTTTATGTTTCATCTGACAATAAAAGCTGGAAACTGGTGAGCGAAGGCGAGTTCTCCAATATCAAAAACAATCCCGTATGGCAAATCAGGACTTTTGCACCGGTAAATGCCCGGTATATTAAGCTGAAGGCATTAAAAAACACCCAGGGGGATGATGTTGCGGGGTTTGCTGAAATTGATTTAGTTACAAAATGATAAAAAATAGTTACGAATGAAAAGGAAATGCATATCCGCAGACCGGATTAAAAAGATGGCGCTGATACTTTTAATGTCGGGCCTTTTTAGCCATACCTACAGTCAGCCGGCCAGGAAAGAACTACTTTTTGATGACGGCTGGAAATTTAGTTTAGGAGACATAAAAAATGCAGAAAAGCCTGCATTCAACGATAAAGCCTGGCGTGAGGTTGATTTGCCACACGACTGGAGTATTGAAAGATTATCGGGGCAAAAAACCGGAGAAGTTGTCGGCCCGTTTTCAAAAGAAAGTATAGGCACTACAGCTACAGGTTACACTGTTGGCGGAACAGCGTGGTACCGAAAAACTTTTGTTTTGAATCCCGGTGAAAAATATAACCATACAATCATCAGTTTCGACGGAGTGTATATGAATGCTGAAATTTATGTAAACGGCAGACAGGTAGGAATTCATCCTTACGGTTATACAGCCTTTTATTTTGACATTACCCGGTTTCTCAATGTTCCGGGAAAGCCGAATACCCTCGCTGTGAAAGTAAAAAATGAAGGCAAGAATTCCCGATGGTACAGCGGATCAGGTATATACAGGCATGTGTGGCTAATTCAAAAACAGTCGGTTTGCATTGCACATAACGGGATTTCAGTAACCACAGAAAATGTTGATGAAAATGGTAATGCAACAATAAAAGTAACTTCCACAATTGACCAACCTGCGGCAAAAAGCAGTTCTGTTAAGCTTGGTTTCATCATTACCGGTCCTGACGGTAAGGTAGTGCAAACCATGGAGACGCAATCCAAAGCGCTAGTTTCAGGCAGTACTGAAATAGAACAGGCAATCACTGTTCCGCAGGCAAAACTATGGTCGGTCGACGAGCCCAATCTATACTCAGCTAAAGTGCAGGTAATTGCAAATGGAATTGAAACGGATAACGTGTCGGTCACTTTTGGCATAAGAACCATTGAATTCAGTGCTCAAAAAGGCTTTTTGCTCAATGGTAAAAAAGTTCTGTTAAAAGGAGGTTGTTTGCATCATGACAATGGCTTCCTGGGTTCGGCAACCATTGACCGTGCCGAAGAAAGGCGTGTTGAATTGATGAAGGCCTATGGATTCAATGCCATACGAACCAGCCACAATCCACCTTCGAAGCAGTTTCTGGATGCCTGCGACAGACTTGGTGTGTTGGTAATGGATGAAGCATTTGATATGTGGGAACGCCCCAAAAATCCTGAGGATTATCACCTGTATTTCAGGGAATGGTGGAAGAAGGACCTGGAGTCCATGATTTATCGGGACAGAAATCATCCCAGCATCATCTTGTGGAGCATTGGCAACGAAATCAACGAACGTGCAGATTCTGCAGGTTTTCTGATCAGGAAAGAGCTGGTTGCAGAGGTTCACAAATTGGATCCTACCCGGCCGGTTACAGAGGCCATCTGTAATTTCTGGGACCATCCGGGACAGGAATGGCAGACTACAGCTCCTGCCTTTGCTGACCTGGATGTGGGTGGCTATAATTATCTGCATCAGCAATATGATGCTGATCATGTATTGTACCCAAACCGCATTATTGTGGGAACAGAATCCTTTGCTCTGGAAGCATACGACAATTGGAAACAGATGGAAAAAAATCCCTGGGTAATTGGTGATTTTGTATGGACATCCATGGATTATTTGGGTGAAACAGCTTGCGGTAATACAAGTTATGCACCCAAAGCTGGGCCCAGGGTGGGTCTGAAACCCTGGCCCTGGTTTAATGCATTCTGCGGTGATATTGATCTTTGCGGATTCAAAAAACCTCAGATGTTTTACAAGGATGTGGTATGGGGTAACAGCAAGGTGGAACTGATGGTTCATGCACCGGTACCGGAAGGAATGGTAGAAACGGTAAGTTACTGGGGATGGCCTGATGAATATCAGAGGTGGAACTGGCCAGGAAATGAAGGCAAAATGATGGATGTCAGGGTGTTTTCGAATTGCCAGGCCATACGGTTGGAACTGAACGGAAAGGTGATTGCCGAACAAACTGTTCACGACACCGCAAAATATGTAGTTCATTTTAAGGTACCCTATGAACCGGGTATTCTGAAAGCCAAAGCTTTGATAAATGGAATAGAAGTGACATCTAAAGAATTACGAACAACAGGAAATCCGGCAAAAATAAAACTCACTGCAGACAGAAACAAAATCGGGGCCAATAGAAACGACCTTTCGTATGTTAAAGTTGAGATTACCGATGATCAGGGCAATGTAATTCCCAATGCCGAAATACCTGTAACCTTTAAAGTGTCGGGCCAGGGTGAAATTGCAGGCTCCGGAAATGCATGCCCTACGGATATGGCAAGTTTTAATAACACGGGTTGTAAAACTTATCGCGGTCAGGCACTTGTAATTCTCAGACCGCTTAAAGAAAAAACTGCAGGAATAATTCATCTCAGCGTTGAAGCGCCTGGTTTGAAATCTGCTGAAACAGATGTGTTCGTAAGATAGCGTTTGCTTTTAACTGTCATCAATAGGATCCCCATGCGTAAATATATAATTCTGTTTTTTATAAGTCTGTTCCCTGTGCTTTGCCAATCGCAGGTGGTTCATAGTTTCACAAGGGAAAATGATAAAGTAAGCATAAACCTTACTGAAGGAACAATCGGTATTTATCCGTTACAGAATCATGTGATACGCATCCGGTATGCTGAAGAAGAGCTTGCGAAATTACCGGAGCTTGTTTTCTTACCTGGAAATCCCACTCCTGAGTTCAGTGTTTCCGATTCACCCTTGAAATTGGAAGTGAGGACAAGTGCCATGGTGGTGACTATTGACAAGTATACAGGCAGGGTGACCTTTGCAGATCATTTGGGGAACGTGTTTTTAAGCGAAGAAGCCGGTTCCCGGAAACTGGTACCCGATACCGTTTTGGGTATGCCATGCTATAAAGCTGAGCTAAGTTTTGAATCACCGGCTGATGAATATCTTTTCGGGTTGGGCCAGTTTCAGGACGGGCATTATAACCTGAGGGGAGTCAGTCGCCGGTTAACGCAAGTAAATTCCCAGATTGCCATCCCGTTTGTATATTCCGGCAAGGGATATGGGTTGTTATGGCATCAATACGGATTAACCGATTTTAATCCCGCAGATCATGCCATTGTTCTTGAAAAGCAGGAATTGAAAGAATCCGGAGATGATCAGGTTGCTGAAGTAACTACCACATCGGGAACACAAAAAGTTGCGCAGAATCAATCATTTTATAAAGGCCGTTTCACAGTTCCTCAGGATGGCCTGTATTCCATTTTTCTCGATCTGGGCGATATGGGCAACCGGCATTTTGTGGTAATCGACGGTAAAACCTGTCTGGATCAGAGTAACATGTGGTTGCCTCCGACGGCAGGGGCATTAGTGCATTTAACTGCCGGGGAACACCAGGTACAGCTGGTTTGTAAATCGGATAACAAACCTGTTCTGACCTGGAAATTGCAGGATGAAAAGACCACTTTCCGTTCTCCGCATGCAAAAATGATCGATTACGTGGTGTTTTACGGGCCTTCGGCAGATACCGTGATTGCCGCATACCGTAACCTGACCGGGAATGCCCCGCTTTTCCCGCTGTGGGCCTATGGCTTTTGGCAATGTCGTGAACGCTATGCCTCGTCCAATCATTTAATAGAAACGGTGAAGGAGTTTCGCGCACGTAATTTGCCAATGGATGTAATTGTGCAGGATTGGCAATATTGGGGCAACCGGGGTTGGGGTGTGCCACAGTTCGATGAAAATAATTATCCGAATCCGTCAGGTTTCATTAAGGAACTGCATGATCTGCATGCTCATTTCAACATTTCCATCTGGTCGAACCCCGATAAAAATTCGGAAATCGGGAAGGAATATGTGGCAAAGGAGCGCTTTGTGTCCGGCACCAAATGGCTGGATTACTTCAATCCCGAAACCCGGAAGGAGTATTGGACAACACTGAAAGAGAATATGTTCGTTCATGGGGTTGATTCGTGGTGGATGGATGCCGTTGAGCCCGAAAACGATGCACTCAGAGGTGAAAGTACCTACCTGGGACCGGGCGATTTTTACCGGTTAACTTACCCGCTGATGGTTGGTAAAGCGGTGTACGAAGGCCAAAGGGAGACCACAGAGGAAAAGCGGGTATGTATATTAACCCGTTCTGCTTTTCTGGGACAGCAGCGCTACGGCGTCATCAACTGGTCGGGTGATATCGGGGGCGATTGGGATACCTACCGCCGGCAAATACTGGCAGGATTGAATTTTACCCTAACCGGCTTACCTTACTGGACTACAGATATTGGCGGTTTTTTCCGGCCGGGTCGTTCGCAGTATACTGATGAAAAATACCATGAATTGTTGTTGCGTTGGTTCCAATGGAGTGTATTCAACCCGGTTTTCAGGATGCACGGCTACATGAGTGAAACCGAACCCTGGAAATTCGGGACAAAAGTAGAAGACAACATGCGCCTGATGTTGAATCTGCGTTATAGGCTGCTTCCCTACATCTATTCCGAAGCCTGGCATGTTACCCATAACGGCTCAACCATGATGCGGCCGATGATCATGGATTTTAACGGGGATACGGCGGCAGTGAACCGGCCTTTTCAGTTTATGTTCGGCAAAGCCCTATTGGTTGCACCTGTTACAAAACCCGGGATTGCCGATCAGGAGGTTTACCTGCCCAAATCATCAGTATGGTATGATTTCTGGACCGGTGAACGGTTTGAAGGTGGTCGGTACATTGTGACCCCCGTTTCGTTGGAAGAAATTCCTGCTTTTGTCAAAGCAGGTTCCATACTCCCGCTTGGAAAGCCGGTTCAGTACACAACTGAAAAACCGGCCGATACGCTGGAGATACGAATTTATAAGGGTGCCAACGGTAAATTCACATTGTATGAGGACGAAGGTGATAATTATAATTACGAGAAAGGTATTTATACGGAGATTCCGTTTATCTGGAATGAGGTAAAAAATGTTTTGACAATAGGCGAGAGGAAAGGTTCGTTTCCGGGGATGTTGACTGAGAGAATTTTCAATATTGTTGTTGTTTCTGCTGATAAGGGAAATGGAGTATCGGTATGTGAAAATCCGGATAAACTGGTTTTCTATTCCGGCAAGAAAACTGCAATCAGGCTTTAGCAAGGTGCCCGAAAAATGTTAAATTTGCTCGTTCCTGATATTCAAAGTCGGAACCCAGATGGCATGAATTTACTTTAACTTCCGGCATGAAGACCAATCACATCACCCAGCAGGACATAGCAGACCGGTTACACGTTTCGCGCATTACCGTTTCAAAGGCATTGAGGGACCATCCCGATATCTCTGCGGAGATGAAAGAAAAGGTCAGAAAGGCTGTTGAGGACCTTGGGTATTCTCCGAATTTGATTGCCAAACAGTTAACCCTTCAAAAGACTTTTACCCTGGGGATTGTGATTCCCGACCTGGAGAACAGTTTTTTTGCATACCTGGTTGACAGCATCATTGATGCCGCTGCTGAACGCGATTACCATATTATTCTAACAGTATCACGAGAGAAAGAATTATCAGAGCGGAACAACATTATGAATTTGATCGGGATGCGGGTGGATGGCCTGCTGGTTTGTGTATCACAACATACTTCGGACAGGAAGATTTTTGAATATGCCCGTAAGGTAAGAATTCCCCTGGTGTTTTTTGACAGGGCGATTAGGGGAATGGGATTCAGTTATGTAGCTTTTGAAGACAGGGAAGGCACTATTGCTGCGCTGAATCAGTTGATTTCAAGAGGTTATTTAAATATTGCCCACTTTGCTGGCTATTCCAATACCAGTATTGGCAGTGAACGGTGCCATGGTTATAAGGAAGCCCTTGCAAATAATGGGATTCCAATCCGCGAAAACTGGATCATCGAAGGCGGATACGAAATTAATGATGGCATCAGGGCATTTGAGCAATTGTATGCAACCGGAAAATTACCGGAAATCATCCTGGCAGTGAATGACCGCGTGGCATTGGGTGCCTATAAAGCTATACGCAGAACCGGCATGAGAATTCCCGAGGATATAGGGGTTGTCGGTTACGGCTTCAATGAGTCGGCTCACCTGTTCAGTCCAACCCTGAGTGTAATCAACCAGGATCCGATAAAAATGGGCAAGATAGCTGCCAGCCTGCTGATAGATGAGATACAGGGAAATACCCCCAGCTCGCATTCAGAGATACTGATTCAGGAAGACTTTCACTGGAATACTTCGGTGATGAAGCGGTGAGCGGTGTTTCCAGTAGGGCCTGGTGTCTGCAAAACCTAACCCAGTTTGCCGATCCGGAAGTACCGGATTTCAATAATTTTATTTGCAACCCACGCAATGCAATATGCAAATCCACCCAGCCCTAAGCCGGTTATACTTTCAATGAAGGCGCTATTATTAAGCCATGATAGTTCAAGGCGTTGAATTCCTTGCTTCTGCAGAATTTCATCATTAATTTTTATTATTCAGCGATTTTTTTTTTGATGCCGTACTTCTGGTTTAAAAATATTCTTATCTTTATACGTGAAAGTTACCGCGAAAGTAACCGGTAAAGTTTCATGATTTCACTTTGCACTGTTGTTAATAAAATGATTAATAAACACTTATGAGATGAACTCCAATCTGACTCAATTCATAGATTCAATAGGGCGCTTTCAATGGAATATTATGACGGGAAGAAAATCGCAAAATATTCATCATGGACCTTTTAACCATAAATAATTGTATCAAACTATTATTAACCAAAACAAAAAACAACTATGAAAAACAAAAGTAGCTGGCCTATTGGTTTCAAAAGGAGGAAAGCAGGACTATTACTGCTGCCTTTAGAGGTTTTTTTGATCCTGAATTTACTTTCTCCTTTAACAGCATTTGCTGCAGGTGATTTGCAGGATGCCATTGAGGAAATTAAGCTGCAACCGGTTAAGATATCCGGCACGGTAACTGATGCAGCGACCAATGAAACATTGCCCGGGGTGAATGTGTTGATTGAGGGAACAAATATCGGGACCACCACCGATATGAATGGTAAGTATTCCATTGAATTACCCGGTAATGCTGTTATTTTATTTTCTTATATTGGTTATCTGACAGAACGGGTTGAATTAGCCGGACAGTCGGTAATTGATGTACAACTTGTTTCAGACATCAAGGCACTGGAAGAAGTTATTGTGGTTGGTTATGGAACTCAGCGAAAAGAGACACTTACGGGTTCAATTGCAAATGTATTAGGTAAAGAAATTACAAAAAGTCCTTCAGCCAACCTAAGTACTGCACTCGTAGGAAAATTGCCCGGATTGATTGTGAATCAGCGTTCGGGAGATCCGGGAAGGGACGATCCAAGTTTGTTAATTCGTGGAAAAGGTACTACCGGAGACGCCAGTCCGCTTATTATTATCGATGGCGTGGAACGCAGCCTGATGAGTCGTTTAAATCCCGAAGAAATTGAGAGCGTCTCTGTTCTGAAGGATGCATCTGCTGCTATCTATGGAGCCCGTGCTGCCAATGGTGTGATCATCATTACTACAAAAAAAGGAAATGTGGGTAAGCCAACTTTTAACCTGACTTATAACCACGCTTTCAGTCAACCCACTAAAATTCCCGAAATGCTTGATGCAGCTAACTATGCGGAAGCTTTCAATGAAGCCGACTGGTACCGCAAGGGTCGGCCTGAGACAGGTTATACCCCCGCCTTTTCAGATGAAGCCATTCAGAGATACCGTGATGGCTCCGACCCTGTCTTGTACCCAAATACGGACTGGGCTGGAGAAGAGTTGAAGAAGTATTCCATTCAGAAGCGCATCAGTATGCAGGTTACCGGAGGTTCGGAATCGGTGAGATACTTGCTGTCATTTGGGCACACCAGCCAGGATGGGATTTACAAACATGCTCCAACTGACTATAAACAGTATAACCTGAGAGCTAAGGTTGATATTGATCTGACCAAAAATTTAACAGTTGGCGCCAATATTTCCTCAATTCTGGGATATAAGGAATATCCTGTAGTTGACACCTGGATAAATTTCACCAACCTGTTGGTTGCCAATCCCACACTGGTGGCTCGTTATCCCAATGGACTCATTGCTCCGGGAAGGCTGGGGGAGAACCCGCTGCTGATGGACCAGCGGGGTTATGATAAGATTGAAGATGCACCCATATACACTACATTTACTGCAGCCTATAACGTTCCCTTTGTTAAAGGGTTAAAGATAGACGGATCATTCAACTTCGACCTGAGCAATCAGTTCGAAAAAAGATACGTGCTGCCCTATTATTATCACGAATATAATGTGCTTACCGATGAATACGACTTCAAGCAGGGAACGGGTGCGTCAACTGTTGAGCTAACCGATACCTACAGAAAATGGACCACCATGCTGTATAATTTCAAAATTTCTTACGACAGAACATTTGAGAAGCACCATATTGCTGTAATGGCAGGCCAGGAACAACAAAAGAATAAGCACACCTGGGCAAATGCATACAGGAAAAATTTCGTAAGTCCGGCCATTGATCAGATCAATGTAGGTAGTTCTGCAGCAGAAGACAAAAACAATGGCGGTTCCATGACGGAGAATTCATATAATAACTTCTTTGGCCGTTTGAATTATGATTTTGCATCAAAATATCTGTTTGAGTTTCTGTTCCGCTATGATGGCTCGCCAAAATTCCCCGAAGGTAAACGCTATGGTTTCTTCCCTGGTGTTTCTGCAGGATGGCGTTTGTCTGAAGAAAATTTCATAAAAGATAATTTTGCCTTTGTAAATCAGCTTAAGCTGCGGTTTTCCTATGGCGAAGTAGGTAACGACCGGGTTAACTCATATCAATACCTGCAGGCTTATTCTTTTGGTGAGAATTACGTGTTTGGCAAAAGCGATGCTGCCGGCATTTATGCCAATATCATGCCCAATCCCGACATTACCTGGGAAGTCAGTAAAAAAACAGATGCCGGACTGGAATCTTCATTATGGAATGGTTTGCTCGGAATTGACCTGACGTTCTGGTGGGAAAAGCGATCCAATATCCTGTGGAATGAGAACCTGAAAATACCTGCGATTTACGGTTTTCCAGGACTACCTGACAAAAATATCGGAAAAGTTGACAATCACGGGTTTGAGCTGATTGTGAAACACCGGAAAACGATCAACAAACTCGCTTATAATGTGGATGCATCTGTATCCTTTGCCAGAAATGAGATCAAATATATTGCCGAAACGCAGACCGAAGGTTACGAACGTCAGTATCAAACCGGTATGCCTATAAATACTTCATTATATTACAAGGCAGATGGAATCTTCAATACGCAGGAGGAACTTGACAACTACCCACATCAGTCAGGTCAACAAGTTGGCGATATTAAGGTTGTAGATTTGAACACCGATGGAGAGATCAATGACAAAGACCAGTATCGGTTCAAATATAACTCAACACCTGAAATTATTTTTGGTTTGAATATCGGCTTGCAATACCAGCAAGTGGACCTCACCCTGTTCTTCCAGGGCCAGACCAATGCCTATAATTACGACAATCAGTTTGCCAAACTGGGAACCTCTGATTTTGATAATGCCGTAGTTCAACGAGCCGAAAACCGCTGGACTGTTGATAATCCCAATGGAACTATGCCCAGGGCAGATTATTATCAGCCGGGAAATACAACTTTCTTCTTGTACGATGCGACTTTTGTAAGGCTTAAAAACATTGAGCTGGGCTACTCACTTCCCAAGAGCATGGCCTCAAAAATAAAACTTGAGGACCTGCGTATATTCGTAAGTGGCTTCAATGTAATTACCTGGGCCAAAGATATTAAATGGAGTGATCCTGAATTAAGCGGAAATATCCTCTACTACCCTCAACAACGTATTTACAACTTCGGTATTAGTGTAAAATTCTAAAAGATATTTACTTATGAAAAAGATATTGATCCTTTTAACCATCATATTGTCGGGCCTGGCTTGTAATGATGACCTGCTCGATATGACTCCCAAGGACAGGCTGGCTGAAGATGCCGTATGGAATGATGAAAAGCTGATTAAAGCATATCATACAGCTTTATACAATGCCATTCCACATGGGTTCAAAATACACATGCAATCTAAAGCCACAGATGAAGCCTATTGCGCAATTAACTGGGGCATCGGGATTATTCAATCAGGAACATTTTCTCCTGACAACATAACAGGTGTTGCAGATACTGACTGGACTGGCGGCGGTTACCTCTACTACTGGAATACGGCATACAAGTACCTGGCCAAAATCAACCTGTTTCTGCAAAAAATGGAAGAAACTTCGCTTGATTTTCCTGACAAAACTAAGTTAATTGCTGAAGCCAAATTCATCAGGGCTTACCTGTACTTCTTACTGATTGAAAGGTTCGGCGGCGTTCCCATTGTTACCGAAGCATATCAGCTGGAAGATGTAAATACAGTTACCTTTACCAGAAGCACATTTGATCAATGTGTTGCATTTATTGAACAGGATTTGGATGAGGCCATTCCTGATCTGCCTGTTAAATTAAGTACAACCGAATCCACTTTCGGCAGGGCTACCCAGGATGCCTGTAAGGCATTGCTTTCAAGGGTGCTGTTATTTGCCGCATCGCCATTGTTCAATCCTTCAAACGACATAGGAAAATGGCAAAAGGCTTCTGATGCTGCTGAGGATTTGCTGAACAGCGGTTATTCACTTTATCCCAATTATGGAAAGTGCTTCAATCTTGCCAGTGGAGCCGAGAACAACGAAGTGATTTTCGCCAGAAATTTTACTGAAACCAACAGTCATCAGGCTCCGATGCACAACCTGAATCGTCGCTATGGGGCATACGGAGGTTGGTGGGCCAGCAACGGTCCTTCACAGAACCTGGTGGACGATTATGACATGATCAATGGTGAGCCAGCGTTTATTTATCCCAGTGGTGTTAAAACCGTAAACCCAGCTTCCGGATATGATCCTCAGCGTCCCTATGCCAATCGTGATCCCCGTTTTGATGCCAGCATTATTCACGATTCTTCTATATACAGGGGAAGTCTTTTTGAAATGTGGATTGCTTCTGATGCTGAAACCTGGGGTTATGATTCTTATAAGCAGAGCGGTGACAATCCCCGCACCAATTATGTACTGAGAAAGTTTATGCCTGATGAAGACATGCCCGTCAGCTGGCAAACATTTTATACCATTCCCTGGATTTATTTTCGTTTGGCAGAAATATACCTGAACTATGCTGAAGCACAGTTTGAACTGGGACATGAAGATGTTTGCCGGGAGTATTTAAGACTTGTCAGAAATCGGGTTGGCATGCCTCCCATTCCTGAAACCGTTACAGGTGAAGAACTAAGAGCCCGCCTGTATAATGAACGCAGAATAGAGCTGGCATTCGAAGATCACAGGTTCTGGGATGTGAGAAGATGGAAAATTGCCATGGATGTTGAGAACAGGCCTATTATGGGAATGGACATCATTAGAGATGTGAATACCGGAACATATACATACTCTCCCGTACAAATGCGTACCCGGTTGTTTGAAGAAAAAATGTACCTCCTTCCTATAGCTACTGATGAGTTAAATAAACTTGGCGGTACGGTTTCACAAACCACAGGATGGTGATATAAGTTGGTTTATGCAGGTTAAGCTTTATTGATTTTAGTTGTTGAACGCGTTATTTCTGGAATTCAGAATAACGCGTTCTTTTAAATTCTTCTATTGCTATTGATTGCCATTTATTTATATTTGTAACTCGTGAAAGTTACCGTGTAATTCTAAGCATGGTTAAAAAATAAATAGTATTTCGCAATTATCCTTTCTGTTATGAAACAAGACAAACTGACCACCAAAGAAAACCTGGTACCTTTTATCCTGATTACCGCATTGTTCTTTCTGTGGGGAATTGCTCACGGCATGCTGGATACGCTGAACAAGCATTTTCAGGAAATGCTGGAACTTTCAAAAGCCAAATCGGGTATGATCCAGTTTTCAACCTACATCGCCTATTTCACCATGGCGCTGCCTGCCGGTTATTTCATGCGAAAATTTGGTTACAAAAAGGGGATTATACTTGGATTGTCGCTTTTTGCTGCCGGAGCCCTGCTCATTGCCGGAACCGCTTCATTCGAATCATTCTGGGTTTTTCTTATTTGTTTGTTTATTCTGGGTTGCGGTTTGGCCACGCTTGAAACAGCAGCCAACCCTTATACCACCAAACTGGGGCCAAAAGAAACTGCTGAACGGCGTATCAATTTTTCACAGTCGTTTAACGGCCTGGCATGGGTGATAGGCCCGCTGATCGGACTTTACATTTATAAAGGACAGGATGCTGCTGCCGGTGAGAAAATGAATTCCATGATCCTTCCGTATATTGTTATTGCCATTGTGGTAATTGCTGTGGCAGTTTTGTTTGTAAAAACACCATTGCCTGCCATTTCTGAGGAGGAAGACGGAAATGCAACTGATGCTGAGGGATCTCCTGATTTTGCTTTCGTCAGCAAACCTCTGATTTCTCAAAGACATTTTGTACTGGGTGTGATTGCCCAGTTTTCGTATGTTGCCGCTCAAACCGGTGTTTTTAGCTACCTCATTAACTATGTTACAGACGAAAACCAGCGTTTTCATGTCGGGATTGAATATGGAATCTATTTTCTGTCCATCGGATTTGCACTTTTCATGATTGGGCGCATGTCGGGAAGTTATATGATGCGTTTTCTCAGCCCCCCAAGGATGCTTGCCCTTTACGCACTGATGTGCTGCCTGCTGCTCCCTGTGGTGAGTGCCGGAATTGGATTGGTTTCGCTGATTTGCCTCTATGGTGTTTTTTTCTTCATGTCGATCATGTTTCCTACCATATTTGCATTGGGAATTAAAGATCTGGGCCCTAAAACAAAAAAAGCATCATCGTTTATTGTGATGTCCATCGTGGGAGGTGCTGTCTTCCCGCCTGTGATGGGCCTGATAGCTGATAAAACCAGTATGTCGGTTGGTTTCCTGGCCACCATCCCCTTTTTCCTGTTCATTCTTTATTTTGCATTACGAGGCCATCAGGTTGTGAGATAATGGATGCTGCCTTATCATTAAAATTGCTACTGATGAAAAAGATACAATTGATCGGAATGCTTGTCTGGGTGATTCTTTTTGAAGGCTATGCCCAGGAAAACTCTTTAATGAAGCTTTGGTATGATCACCCGGCCAAAAAATGGACAGAGGCCCTGCCGGTGGGTAATGGCAGACTGGGAGCCATGGTTTATGGCGATCCCTGCAAAGAGGTGATTCAACTCAATGAAAATACGGTTTGGGCCGGCAGTCCGAACCGCAACGACAATCCTGATGCCAAAGCTTCCCTGGCTGAAATCAGAAAGCTG
>JAFGOR010000187.1 GCA_016926375.1 Bacteroidales bacterium | reverse complement strand
GAGGTAGGTGTTAACAGGGTAACCAGAATACGAATCAGGCTTGATTTTCCGGCACCATTGGGTCCTAACAAACCAAACATGCCGTTTTCAATGGTCAGGTTAATGTCAGAAAGGGCATGTTTTCCGTTAGGATAAATTTTGCTTAAACCACGGATTTCTATTTTCACATGTTGGAATGCTGTTGCACAGTATTAGACGATGAAGATAGAAAAATATTGCAAATATTGTCTTTTTTATTGTCGGTTGCACTTAAAACAATTTTCATTTTTAGTTGTTTATAAAATTGATATAATGAATAATCAGGCAGCATTCCAACATTATACCATATATTTGAGTGATAATTAACAATATAAAAGATTATGAATATCAGAAAAATAGTATTTGCCACCTTTGCAGTTGCATTGATGGGATTAGCAGTTTTTTCCTGCAAACCTAAGCAGGCTGAAGATAAAAGTTTGGCACGTGTGGAATATTTCCGACACATTCTTTTCAGCGAAACCAGTTATGACCTTGAAAGGGGTTCACATGAGCTTACAGCTGAAGAAGCCAAACAAATCAATAATTACAAATTTACCTATGACAGCCTGGGCAGGCTCGCATCAGTTGAATACGGAAGAAACAACGTGCTTTTGGGAAATTCATCCTTACGTGAAGCATCAAAAATTGTATACAGCTATTCAGATGACAAACAGGTAAAGCATTTCTTCAACAAAGATAACCAACAAATTGCTGTGGACGGAGGGGTTTATACTTATGAGTTTTCTCTGAATGACAACGGAGAGCGAACGGGTCTGAGATTTTATGATTCTGTGGGAACTGCCATTGAAAACCGGAATAAAATTCATTCCTATACCTGGAGTAAGCTTCCCGATGGCATGATTAGGGAGAACCGTTATAACCTGGCCGGTGTAGAGACTATTATGAGCGAATTCTGTCCGTTTTACGAATTGAGGTTCACTTATAATGACAACGGTTTTGTGACCCGTATGGCCAATTACCAGGGCGATACACTATACACCTGCACGGCTGAGAATTGCGGCGATATCGGAGTATCTTACTTTTCTTTTGAAAACACAGATCAGGGTGATTTAACCAGTTTTTCTGTGCATAATGCTTTGGGTAGTTTGTCGAATCTATACTGGGGATGGGCAAAACGGCTCAACAAATTGGATGAGAACGGCTACGTAATTGAAACTGCTGTATATGACCAGGACGATGAACCGGTGGGTGGCAAAATGATACCCATAACCCTGAATGCGTATGATACACACGGTGCATTGGTGAAGGTAACCAGTATGGATAAAGACAGGAACATAATCAACAATCCGGGAAATGGGGCTGCAATTACAGAATACAAATATGATGAACTGGGGAACAGAATAGAGATACTATACTTCGACAAAGACAACAAGGCCATAACGCCAAAACAAACCTACCCCATGTAAAATAGTATGATTATGGAAAAATTTCGCTTCCTACCTGTTTTACTGCTGCTGTTCGCTGTATTGTTTGTTGCAGGCTGCTCCGGCAAAGCCGGAAATAAAACTGAAGCAGCTGAATCAGCAGTAGCAGTGGATGTTCCAATTGATAACGAAACCCTGCTGTTGATAAAGGATCTGGCGGATAATGGCGACTATGTGAACAGCCGTGAGTTTCCATCACTGATTAAGGCTTCGGTGGTTCAGGAAAGCATGGGTACCCATATCCATATCATCGACCTGCGCGCTCCCCTGCTCTATTCACAAGGACATATTCAGGGTTCAGTGAATAAACGTTTTGAAGATTTGCCTGAGTATTTTGAATCGGGAATCAAACCGTTTGAACTGGAAAAGATTGTCCTGGTTTGTGAGGATGGTCAGATTTCGAGTTATGCCACATCGTTGCTGCGATTAATGGGATATGGAAACGTTTTCGCCATGCGGTGGGGCATGAGTGCATGGAATACAAAGCTGGCCGAAGCAGGATGGCTGAAAGGTTTGTCAGCAAAATATGAGCAAAACCTGGAAAAGACGACTAACGAAAAACCTGTTCCCAAAGGGATGCCTGAGTTAGAAACCGGATTGAGCCTGGGTGAAGAGATATCATCGGCCCGTTTTAAAAGCGTTTTCGCCGAAGGAACTGCAAATGTTTTAATTGAAGCCGATCAGGTATTTGAGAATCCCCACTCCTACTTTGTGATCAATTATGAGCGCAAGGACAAATACGACGATGCACACGTACCCGGAGCTGTGAGGTATAAACCCAATGCCACATTGGGATTCACTGCTGAAATGTCGACCATTCCAACTGATAAGATTGTTGTGATGTATTGCGGAACAGGCCACAATTCGGCTTTTGCTACAGCCTATTTGCGTCTCTTTGGATATGACGCCCGAACACTCAAATATGGAAATAACTCATTCATGGTTGACTGGATGCGGAAAGATGAGGCCAAATTGTCGTGGCTTCCGTTTTCAGAAAAGGATATTCATGATTTTTCGGTTGTAAAATAACGTGATTGCTGTTGATAACAGCTAACTGAAATTATTCAAATTCCGGCCTGGTGATTGTGTCAGGCTGGAATTTGTATTTCAATACATCATTGCCAGCACCATCATCCAATATAAACAGGTTTTCATAACCCATCTGGCTCAGCAGCATCCATATCCGGGCTGATAAAGGGCGATCGGCTGAAATCAGCACAATGTTTCCTTCATGTGTACGAAGCTTTTTCTGATTTTCTTTTTCCAGTATGACTGAAGCAGGGATATGGATTGCACCCTGATTATCTTTCAGCAGGTTACCCTGTTCGCTGAGATCGACCAGTAAAGTATTTCCGGTTAATTTTTCAAGCTGGGTACTTGTTATCATATTGGTTTGATCGATTGTGGGTTGTGCCCATTTTACAGCATCATGGCGAAAACGAGCATTACCTTGTGAATTAATAACAGCCAGACTGAATACGGCAACCAGCATGACACCGGCTAAAACAATCACAACCTTTTTAGCTTTCATAACCTGTTGCTCTATAGTATTTTATTAATTCCTTCACTATTCACATCCTCCATCCAGTTTTTTTCTTTGTATTTCTTTGGATTCACGGTATCGGGCTTTCAGGCTATCCGGCATGCTGTTAAATTCTTTGAACTGCCTTCCGGCTTTTGTCCTTATTTCATACAAAACATTCTCTCTTGCTGAAATTTTATTCCCGGTGAACCGGGTATTCATGATCACCTCATACCATTCATTCAGGCCGCCTTTCATTACCTTGTTATCCCTAAAACCAAGTCCATCGGCTAGTACCAGGGCATAATTGGCTACATAATCACCATTGGCATAGAAAATATTGCTGACATCCCGATTCAGATAGGTTTCCAAATGGGTTGAAAGCATTTTGTTGTATGGAATATTAATGGCCTGGGGAATGGAAGCATTGTTAAATTCTTCGGGTGACCTGAGATCAATCAGTTGAAAGGTGCTGTCTTCGTTAACCAACAAACGGGCTACCTGGTCAACGGTTACATAGCTATCGGCATCAAGTGCTTTAGCCAGCATTTTTTCAGGTTTTCCG
>JAFGOR010000186.1 GCA_016926375.1 Bacteroidales bacterium | reverse complement strand
CTCTCCTTCCCTGCCATATCAATCCGGCAATCCATGGAACGCCCCGAAGCACAGGATGCAGGCACCATTATTCTTACCGGTTTTCAACCTGAAGTGGTTCTGGAATCAGCAGCACTTACCATCGAGGAGCACAAAAGGGGCAGGTACCTGCAAATACCTGCAGATTATAGTATTGACAACACATCATGGAGGGTATTGAAGCTGATTATGGGCAATGCCGGACTAAGTAACAAGTGGCACGGGATAAATCAATAAAATGTAAAATTTGGTAAAACTCGAAATAAGCATATTATTTGAAGCAAAAAGGCTGCAGAACTCATTCTCTGCAGCCTTTTTTTTACTCACTACTAACTTATGTGCTTGTTGCTATGCACTCCTGATCTTGTTGGTAACGATGTTAAATACTGCTTTCATGAAATAGCGAATATCTGTTGTATAAGGGTGCTTTTGCATGTCAGCAATGTAAATTCTTTCTGCTTCAATTTCCCCCAAATCAGTGGGCATGTTTAATGCCACATATGGCGGAATGCAACCCGGCTTGTATTTTACACGCTCTTTCTGCAGGTCTTCGGGAAATTCGTTGAACCTTAAACAACTCAACGGCCTTAAGCCTACCAGCTTCATTTCGCCCTTAATTACATGTATCAGTTGCGGCAATTCATCGATCCACCATTTCCTCATGAAACCTCCCCAGCGGGTTACCCGATAATCATTAGCCGGCTTGCCTTTATCGTTATACCCGTTCATTCTGACTATATAGTCCTGAATAAATTCAGAATACGGATGCATCGTCCTGAATTTGTAGACTCGGATCACCTTGCCATCCTTCCCTACCCTGGGCAGTTTCACTAACGGATAGTACGACGGATTCTTAGTTTCCATAGGCTTTTTAACTTTGATGGACACAAAATAGGTGAGTCCACCAATAGCCTTGGTGTCAATTACCTCAAAACCACAATATACAAGCCTTCCAAGAATTTCTGTTTCAGAAATACTGTGGAACTGGCCATCGGTGAGCATGTAATAGAAATTCTCCACAAAGCGGATACGTGGAATTACCCTGTTGATGAAAAAGTCGGCGTACCACTTCAGTTGCCCTAAGAATTTGCCATGCCGTCTGAAAAAAGACATCTTCCTGTCGTTGTAGGTTTCAACAGTACCGATATAGAAACCTGAATTGGGTAGTAAAGTATTCACCGCTCTGAACAATTTGTTGGGATGCTGTGTGTTGTTGACCCGGTTCAGATTAATAATGGCATGTACTTTATCGAAATCTACTTCATCTACATATGATGAATTCCTGGCTGTAAGTACAATGCTGTTTTGATACCTTTTCAGATCCAGATGCTGTGCTATAAAATGCAATGCATCGGGGTTGGAATTTTCCAGAATTTTGGATTCGAGTGCGGTAAAACTTTCAAGCGGCCGGAGTAATAAAGATACGATCGCGTCACGGGTAGCAGGCTTAAACCTCTCATACCGGGCAACGCCTTTTAAATTATGAACATATTGAAAATAATCGTTCACAGGTAGATAGGGTTTAAGTAGGGTGTTCAGCAATAAATCTGCTATAAAAATAAGGTAGAACCATTCAGAAATCAAGCAAGTACATAGCAATTAATCAATGTTTGTGACCAATTGACAAAAATATGGGATGAACGAAAAAAAAATAAGGTTAAATACAAAACTTATTTTTCTTCAGAGTTAATTACCTGTTTCGCAGGCCGGTTTAATTTTTTTTCAACAGGGTACGAATAAAACAGGCAGGGATTTGAATCCTGAGATTAAGGTTGTTCGTTATAAGTATTTTAAGTTATCAAAATATTAACTACTTTTAATTTTCGCAGTATAATAATACCAAAAAGGTGACTATGGATCTGAATAGGGCTAAAGAAAAATTCTCAGGATATTTGACACTGTCGGTGCTGCTGGCAGTTATTCTCTTCATTTTTGCCGTGTTTATCGGGCTTTTCAAAAGCGAAGAAGCTGATTTCTCGTTTGCGGGCATTGGTATGCTCCTTCAAACAAATCCTGTATTCTGTGTTCTGTTGGTTTTTGTGGTTGCTTTGCCCTATACCGTTTACCTGATCACCAAAGGCTACAGTAAGTTGCTGAATGATAGGCAGCAGGTAATCGATCTTGAGCAAAGCCGGATCCAACAGGTTGATGAGTTTGCCCGTCAGCTTTCACAGGATAATCTGGAGGTTGACTTTAAACTTACCGGGGAAAACGACTCGCTCGGTAAGTCGCTTCTTCACCTGAGAGATACGTTGAAACAGGACTATGATAACAACCTGAAGATTCGCCAGGAAGAAGAACAACGCAACTGGATCACGGAAGGCTCTGCCCATTTCAGCGAAGTGCTCAGAAATAACATGAATGACCTGGAACAATTGTCGTTCCATGTGATTAAAGACCTTACAAAATACGTAAATGCCGTGCAGGGCGGTTTTTACCTGATGGACGACAGTGATCCGTATAACCGCTTCTTCAAGCTTACCTCATTTTTCGCCTACGACCGGCGCAAGTTCGCTGATCAGAAAATTAAGTGGGGCGACGGATTGATTGGTACCTGTGCCATGGAAAAGAAAACCATCCACCTGAAACATGTGCCTGAAACTTATATTGCAGTTACATCAGGACTTGGTGAAGCAACTCCTGATAACCTGTTGGTAGTGCCCATACTATACGAAGACCAGATATACGGGGTAATGGAATTTGCTTCATTAGGGAAATTCGAACAAAACCACATCAGCCTTATCGAAAAAACAGCCCAAAGTGTGGCGTCTACGATTTCCACCGTGAAAACCAACATGCAAACGGCACAACTTCTTGAAGAATCGAAGGCTCAGACACAGGCATTGACCTCACATGAAGAGGAAATGAGGCAGAATATGGAAGAATTACAGGCCACCCAGGAAGAAGCATTGCGTCAATCGCAACGTTTAACGCTCCTGGAAAACACATTGAAACAGAACCTGATCCTGTCGGAATTTGATGAAGAATTCAGACTTGTCAGTGCCAACAGCCTTTTTTACAAAAAATTTGAGTACGGCAGTGACCTTAAAATAGAAGGAAAACACATCAATGAACTGGTAAGTGAAGAAAACCGCGGTTGGTTGCAGGAAATTATCGACAAGCTGATCTCCGAAGATAAATCGTACAAAGGTTACATCAAGCATGTCACACGCACCGGTAAGGAACTGTGGACCATGGCTTCGTTAAGCATTACCAGGCATGAAGACATGTCGGTTGATAAGATCATGTTCCTGGGAATTGACATGTCGGATGAAAGAGACCAGCTGCTGAAGCAGGAAGCTGTTATGGAATCTGTTTCCAACCTGGGTATCAAGCTCGAACTTGACATCAATGGCAATATTCTTAATGCCAACAAATACTTTGTTGAACTCTTCAAATTGTCACAAAAGGAGATTACCTCTCTGGCCATGCCGGATGTAATCAATCCAACTGAGCATGAAGGTTTTAATAAAAGATGGGAATCCATCATCAGCGGCAACAACTACTCCGGATTACTCAGAGGGGTTACCACGGATGGTCAGGATGTATGGATGAACGGTTCTTTCAGTGTAACACAAAATGTAGCCCATGAAATCGACCGGATCATCTTCGTAGGTATCGACATTACCCATGAAAGAAAACTGGAGTCTGAACTTGCATCTGCCATGGACACCCTGAAAAAGCAGGAAAAAATGATCCGGGATTCCGAGAAAGAAATGGTAAGCAAACTCCGGGAGTCGCGGACAGAACTGCTCAGCCAGTTTAAAGAAGTTGAAAGAATTAAAAACCTGAATGAAAAGATATTGGATGACTTTGCAGATGCCGTTGTAACAACAAGTCAGGACAACCGCGTGGTTTTTTTCAATAAGGCAGCTGAAGAACTCTGGCAAATAGAACGTAAGGATGTACTGGACCAGGATGTAAGTATTCTGTTTCCGGAAGTGCTTACCGAAAAAGACGACTTACTGGAAAGCTTTACCCGGCCCGGCGATCACAAAATGGTTGGAAAAAGAAAAAAGAGCAAAATAATTGATAAAAGCGGAAAAGAAAAACCGGTTACCATCATACTTGCCAAAGCCAGGGTTGACAATGAAAATGCCTACATGGCTTTAATTCAAAGTATTGAAAAATAGGACTTTCGCTCAGGTTAAATATAAAGGTTTGGTTTATGGTTCTGGGTAACAGAAAAAAGGAAATACAGCGGCTTAAACAAAGGATTGCAGAACTTGAATCCGAAAATGCAAGCCTGAATGTGGCTTTGAAGAATACAGGAAATGCTGAAAGCAGTCATTTGAGCCTGCCTGTACTTTCGAGAATACTCGAAATCAATGCCATTGGCGTTATTGTAATTGCATCTGACTCAAATGACCTCTGGCTTTCTGCCATTGCCAAAGAAATTATGGGTTATCAGAAAGGCAATGCTTCCATATCGGTTAATCAGTTTAAGGCATCCATACTTCCCGAAGACAAACCTGTTTTTGATAAAACGCTTCATGATGCAATTAACAACAGCAAACATGCCGAGCTTGAGGTAAAAATTGCCCGAAATGAAGGCGAAGGAAGAGAATTCAGAAATGTGGCCATGATCATATCATCCCTTACCGGCCACCCGGATGAAAAGGATAATCCGCTTATCATTTCGATTAAGGACATAACCCGGCAGGACAAAGCCCGAAGAGATATCGTAAGACTTAAAGAGAAGGCTGAAGAATCGGAGAAGCTGAAAAATTTCCTGTTGTCCAACATATCTCATGAAATTCGTACACCAATGAATTCAATCATTGGTTTCAGTGAACTGTTGAATATTGGAAACCTTGCTTTTGACAAGCGGCTGGAATATGTCAGAACCATTAAAAATCAGGGCCTTCTGATTCTCAGAATGCTGGATGATATGGTGGAATTCACCAGGATGGAGACGGGTAAAGTTACCATTAAAAAATCGCCCTGTAATATCGACCTGCTGATTAACGAAATTTTGTCGGTTTTTAACCAGTTTAAGCAATATCAGAACAAAGGGCATCTGGAGATCAAGGTGAAATATCCGGCTCACCGCGGATTGGTTGTTTACACCGACCCGGGCCGGCTTCAGCAACTGATATCGAACCTGATCAGCAATTCAATTAAATACACCGAAAAAGGCTGGATTGAGATGGGATACCAGCTTACGGCAGATCAAAAAATTGAATTTTACGTTAAAGACACAGGTGTTGGAATTTCACGCGATTTGCAAAAGAAAATCTTTGGCAAAACCGGAGAAGAAGACCAGGCTTTCGGCAAAGCGGAAGGTCCGGGACTGGGGCTCACCATTGCCAAAAATCTGGTTAAGCTGATGGGTGGCAAAATCTGGGTTGAATCTGAGCCGGGACAGGGTTCAACTTTCTCGTTCACCATTCCTTATGAAGAAGTTCCTGAGTCCTATCACCTGATGGCACCTGAAGAAGAATTTGTGATTCCTTCCTATACCTGGAAAGATAAAGTGATTCTGGTGGTTGAAGATGATGAAGTCAACT
>JAFGOR010000185.1 GCA_016926375.1 Bacteroidales bacterium | reverse complement strand
GCCGAGTTTATTTTCTTGTGTAGCGCATGAATTGATTTTTAGCCTTTTATCAGCAGCGGCGGCTTTTTTGGTCACTTTTTGAGCTGTAGCAAAAAGTGACAGAAAATTGTTATTAGTGTACTAACAAAAAATCGGGGTGGAAAAATCCACCCCGATTTCAAATATCATGCAGAAATGCACAAAGGCATTTCACTGTAATTACCTTTTACTGATTCAAAGAATACCTCAAAAACCCGGTAACAGTCAGGTCCTTATCAAAACCCTGAAGGTACTGCCTGATGGTTTTGGTGTTGTCTTTGGTAAACTCCTGGTTCAATAAGGTGCTTTCCTTGAAGAACTTATTCAGTTTTCCTTCAGCAATCTTGTCGAGCATGTTTTCAGGTTTTCCTTCGTTACGAGCCTGTTCCCGGCCGATTTCCTTTTCTTTCTCGATCATTTCAGCAGAAACGTCAGTTTTGTCAACGGCTACCGGACTCATAGCAGCAACCTGCATGGCAACATCCCTGCCAATCTTCACATCTATTGCTTTGGTCAGACCAACCAGGGTGGCCAGTTTGTTTCCCGGGTGAATATAAGGAACAACCTGCGGTGCCTCTATTTTGCCGAAATACGACAAATCAAGTTTCTCACCGATAATTCCAACCTGTTCAATAACCACATCACCTACAGTGCGGCCTTTGAACCCCAGTTTTTTCAAACCTTCGAGATCAGCCGGTTGTTGATCAAGAGCCAAATCAAGAATTTCCTGCGCAAGTTTCACAAAATTGTCATTTTTTGCCACAAAATCCGTTTCGCAATTCAGCACGATCATGGCACCCACATTTCCTTTGTCGGTGGCTTTTGCAAGAACAACACCTTCAGTGGCATCCCTGTCAGCTCTTTTGCTGGCAACAAGCTGGCCTTTTTTGCGAATGGTCTCAACTGCCGCATCAAAATTTCCGTTGGATTCTTCAAGGGCATTTTTGCAATCCATCATGCCAGCACCGGTCATTTTCCGTAATTTGCTGACATCTGCTGCTGTAATAGCCATAGTATTAAGTATTATTCGTTTAAACTTCTTCTTCCAATTCTTCTTCCACATCAACTACCACGCCTTTTTTTGCCGGAGCCTTCAGAGCAACAGACTTGCGGGGACGTTTTTCGTGTTCTCCGTCGAGATCCTCATCACCTTCTTCAACGTCATCATATTTGTCGCCTTTTCCCTTTTTATCACTAACATCTCCTTCTTTCTCACGCTCCATCTTTCTCTCATCAAGCCCTCCCTGAATGGCATTGCAAACCGCTTCGAGGATCAGAGCAATGGATTTGGAGGCATCATCATTTGCCGGTATGGGAAAATCAACCAGATTGGGATCTGAATTGGTATCCACCATGGCGAAAATCGGAATGTTCAGGCGCCGTGCCTCACGTACCGAAATGTGCTCCTTGCAGATATCAACAATGAACATAGCAGCAGGAAGCCGGGTAAGGTCAGAAATACTACCCAGGTTCTTTTCAAGTTTGGCACGCTGACGGGAAACCTGGAGCTTTTCACGCTTCGACATGTTATCAAAGGTTCCGTCGGTTGCCATTTTGTCAATGGATGACATTTTTTTCACAGCCTTGCGGATGGTGGGAAAATTGGTAAGCATTCCACCTGGCCAGCGCTCTGTTACATAGGGCATGTTGACCAATTTTACCTGCTCAGACACAATATCCTTTGCCTGTTTCTTGGTGGCAACAAAAAGAATTTTCCGTCCTGATTTGGCTATCTGTCTTATAGCAGTAAGAGCTTCATCAAGTTTTACCTGTGTTTTCTGCAGGTCGATAATATGGATCCCCTCTTTTTCCATGAAAATATAAGGAGCCATTGCAGGATTCCACTTTCTTCTCAGGTGACCAAAATGTACACCTGCATCTAATAATTGTTGAATGGATAATTTTGACATGTTTGAATTGTTTACGTTCTATTAAAAATCAATCGGTGAGTAGCCAATCCTTCCGGAATGAGTCTCACCAATTTAGATGCTAAACAAGATAGTAACCGGTATCAACGCTTGCTGAACTGGAATCTTCTTCTTGCACCGGGTTGTCCTGGTTTCTTACGTTCCACCTCACGCGGATCCCTGGTCAGCAGCTTGTTGCTTTTCAGGGCACCTTTGCTTTCGGGCTTCATAATAACCAGCGCACGGGCAATGGCCAGACGCAGCGCTTCGGCTTGTCCTTTAATTCCACCTCCCTGCAGGTTCACAGTAATATCATACTGATCAGCTACCTCAGCAAGGTTTAAAGGCTGTTTTACAATATATTGAAGTTGTTCAAGCGGGAAATAATTCGCTAATTCACGGTCGTTTACTATGATATTACCTTTGCCTTCTTTCACATAAATCCTGGCAACAGCGCTTTTGCGGCGTCCAATGGCATTAATTACTTCCATACCTGTTATTTGTAATTTAATTTGAGTTCTTTGGGTTGCTGTGCTGCATGAGGATGCTCCGAACCAGCATATACAAATAAATTGCCATATATGGCATTACCCAGCCTGTTACGGGGTAACATCTTTTTTACGGCCATCTCAATAATCCGCGTGGGATCAATTTGTGCAACATCAGCAGGAGAAGTGATACGTTGTCCTCCCGGATAACCGGTATGCCTCACATATTCTTTGTCGGTCCACTTTTTACCGGTCAGCCTTACTTTTTCGGCATTGATGACAATGATGTTGTCACCGCAATCCACATGAGGCGTAAAATTTGTTTTATTTTTCCCTCTGAGTATGCTGGCTACCTGCGAACTGAACCTGCCCAACACCTGGTTGGTGGCATCCACAACAAACCATTCTTTCTGAACAGTTGCATTATTTGCAGAAACTGTTCTGTAACTTAATGTATTCACTTCGTATCTTTGTTAATATTTTTGCCTACTTAATATAGTTCACCCTCAAAATAGGGAGTGCAAAAATACAATTTATTTTAATTTTACAAGATGTTTTCTGAATTTTATTTTCTTTTATCGATACAACCGACCATTCACAATGAGTTGGTTAGGCCAGGCATCGCTTTATGAAACTAAATATCCCGCGTCAGCAATTGCATCGGTATGCTTTCCTGTTTGGATTGGCATTCCTGGTGAGTTGCCTTCCCCTTTCCAAATACCTGCTGAGTATAGCCCAGTTTTTTCTGATTGCCAACTGGCTGATTGAGGGTAATTTCAGGCAGAAACTCCACAATTTCCTGCAAAAACCCGCTCTTCTGCTCTTTGCCTCACTTTTCCTCGTTTATGCCTTCAGTCTGCTCTATTCGCAAAACCTGGAAGCGGGATTTGTAAAGGTAAAAAATGTGCTGCCGGTGCTCGTGCTGGCATTGATCTTCGGAACATCGGAACCCCTATCAAAGGTTCACACCAAATGGCTTTTAACACTGTTTTCCGTGGCTGTTTCTGTTGCATCCCTGGTTTGTATCACACGCTATCTGACTGATGCCGGCCAGTTCCAAAACAACTTCAGAAAAATCTCGGTTTTCATGAATCATGTGGTTTTTTCCATGATGATCAATATGGCCATCTCTGTCTTCCTGTACTTCACCTTCTATAACAGGTATCCGGTAAACCGGATTTGGAAACCGGCTTATATTTCGGCAGCAACAGCACTTACCGCATTCCTGTTCTTTCTTGGCTCTGTAACAGGTATGGTCACTTTCTTTTTCGTGGCCCTTGCTTTTGCATTGAACATAACCCGGGCAAAAGCATCCGTGCCGTTGCGTAATGCCATTTATACGCTTTCAGCCATTGTATTGATCATACCTGTTGTATGGCTGTTCCACACCTATCAAAAGAACTTCAACGCTGAACCTCCGGACCCGGCTCATCTTGAGATGTTCACGCCAGGCGGACACCCCTATACTCATGATTTGTCAACCGGCATACAGGACAACGGCCATTTTTCCGGCATCTACATTTGTGAACCCGAATTGCAAAGGCAATGGAACAGGATCAGCAAAATACCTTACGATCAGCTTGATGGCAGGGGACAGGCTATTTTTGGCACTGTGAAACGCTACCTGACTTCACTTGGGCTGCGGAAAGACTCGATTGGTTTGGGCATGCTAACGCCTTATGACATACAAAAAATTGAAAAAGGTCTTGCCAACTTTAAGTTTGAAAGTAAACCCGGTATCAGGCAACGTATCTATGAAACTTTATGGGAAATTCAGGTTTTTTTAAAATCAGGATACATGCAACGCCATTCCCTGGGTCAGCGTTTTGCCTTTTACAAAACAGCCGCGTCTGTAATCAGAAACCACATGTTGTTTGGAGTGGGAATTGGTGACATGCAGGATACCATGTTGGAGGAAGCCCGCAAAACCGCGTTATATGTTGATCCCCGCTGGGAAGGCCAGCCTCATAACCAATACCTCTCTTTCCTGCTGGCTTTCGGAATTGTTGGTTTTGTATGGATTTTCTACAGCTGGATACATGCCTCCCTGTTTTCAGGAGCATTCAGAAACCTCCTTTTCAATATGTTCTGGTTGATTATGCTGATTACCATGCTGGTGGGCGACCCCATCCATTCTTATTTCTCTGTTATGTTTTTCTCCTTTTTCGGATGCCTGTTCTTTGCTGATGGCTATGAAAAAAAGCCTGCTGATCAGGATTGATCAGCAGGCTTTTTCATGTTATCAAAGAATATGATCGTCTTAATATTTATATTGGAATGACGACATAATGTCATCAAATACAGGTTTGTACCGGTAAAATGATGTGTCCTGGCACGACATGGTAAAGTAATAACCGTTGTTTTTCTCAAAGAAGAAGTAACGGGTTACTATCCTGTTCAGATCAACCGTATCCTGCATACTGGTTAAATAAGGCTCCAGCTCATTGGTGATTAACCTTTTGAAATCTGTAGCGTTAATGGTTGTGTCTTTTTCTGAAATTGCAGAAATAAAATAATCATTTTCAAAACTGGTAATTTTATCCTTAAGTGCAGTATAGTAGATATTTAGATTGAATTGGTCTGATAAAGGCTCCTTAAACACAGTGAGCCATTCTCCAATCGTGTCATTTTCATATTGCTTGATTCGTGCTGCCTGATATACAATTCCTTCATTGGCATAAACTGTACCCACCCATTTTTCGGGTAAAGTAATCTCAAAATCAAGTGTAACCTCATCCTCCTTATTGCAGGAAAAAAGAGACATAGTGGATATCGCAAGAATCAGCAATAAATTGCGAAATGAAAGTAGTTTCATAATAGAAATATTAGGTGTAAGACTTAAATATAACAAAAATAAAACGTCAAAGTTAATTAAAATATTATAACAACTCACAACACGCCCCCCTCAGCAAAAGCTACCTGCCTATCGGCAGGCAGGTGGCGGCAAAGCAATCTGCTTTGACGGCAGGCAAGCCTGCAACATAATAACTATTTCAACTTTTTTCACTTAATTCGCAATATCATTTAAACCCATCTTCATGAAAAATTACAGGCTCATCAACATTGTTTCCGGATGGATTACCTTCTGTGTTGCCGCTATTGTTTACCTTTCAACCATTGAGCCCTCGGCAAGTTTCTGGGATTGCGGCGAATTCATCGCTTCGGCTTTCAAACTCGAGGTGGGACATCCTCCCGGAGCTCCTTTTTTCATGATCATGGGCCGGTTCTTCACGCTTTTTGCAGGTGACAATGTGACCCTGGTGGCCAAAATGGTGAATTCCATGTCGGCGCTGGCCAGCGCTTTTACCATTCTCTTCCTGTTCTGGTCAATTACCCACCTGGCTAAAAAGATTATTACCAGGTCAGAAGAAATGACAACCGGCAATGTGATAGCCATTATCGGAAGCGGTTTGGTGGGCGCACTGGCTTACACCTTCTCCGATACATTCTGGTTCTCGGCAGTTGAAGGTGAGGTTTATGCCACTTCTTCACTCTTTACAGCGCTTGTTTTCTGGGCAGTACTGAAATGGGAAAACGTGGCCGATGAACCCTATGCCAACCGATGGTTGATTTTCATTGCTTACCTCATGGGCCTTTCCATCGGCGTTCACCTCCTGAACCTGCTGGCCATTCCGGCAATTGTACTCATTTATTACTTCAGAAAATATGAAGTTACCCCAATGGGAACCTTCAAGGCACTGGTTATTTCAGCACTCATTCTGGGTGGAATTATGTATGTCGTTATCCCGGGAGCCGTCAAGCTGGCAGCTTTCTTTGAACTACTTTTTGTAAATACCTTCAGAATGCCCTACAATTCAGGAGTTTTCTTCTACTTCCTGCTGATTCTGGGCCTTATTGTTTACGGGCTTTATTACACCCACCGCAAGCAAAAGGTGATCCTGAATGCCGTTATTCTGGTGGTCACTGTTATCCTTATCGGTTATTCATCCTATGCAGCACTTGTAATCAGGTCTTCTGCCGATACCCCAATGGATCAGAACGACCCTGAAGATCTTTTCTCGCTGCTGTATTACCTGAACCGTGAGCAGTACGGCGACCGCCCCCTGGTCAGCGGACAATACTTCAATTCTCCTATCGTTGGATCAAAAGACGGTGCCCCATCCTATTACAAAAAAGATGGCAGATACGAAAAATACCAATACCGGATTAAATACGTTTACGACTCAAAATACACCACCATTTTCCCCCGCATGTGGAGCAACGATGCAGGTGGCGGACATATTAGTGCCTATGTTCAGTGGGCCCGCCTGAAAGAAGGCGACCTGTACCAGGCCAGGACCGATGAGAACGGACAACCCCTGCGTGACCGCGAAGGGAAAATAATGTACGACTACTCCAAGAGCAAAAAAAGCCCGAGTTTTGCCGATAACATCCGGTTCTTCTTGCGTTACCAGGTAGTACACATGTACTTCAGGTATTTCATGTGGAATTTTGCCGGCCGACAAAACGATATCCAGGCCCATTACAAAACAGAAATCAACAAAGGAAACTGGATCTCCGGTATTCCTTTTATCGACAATGCCCGAATTGGAAACCAGGATCAACTGCCCGACTCCATGAAAAACAACAAGGCACGCAACCGGTATTTCCTGTTGCCCTTATTGCTGGGTATCGCCGGTTTTGTATTTCATTACCGGAATCACCGGAACGACTTTGTGGTAACCCTAGTGCTGTTCATCATGACCGGACTGGCCATTGTTATTTACCTGAACCAGAACCCCATGCAGCCACGCGAACGTGATTACGCCTATGCCGGGTCATTCTATGCCTTTGCCATCTGGATCGGTCTGGGCGTGCTCTGGGTCTATAATCTGCTGAAAAAAGTTTCCCCGGCTGTATCCGCCTCCATACTGGCCAGCCTTATTTCACTCTTTGCCGTACCCGTGGTGATGGCTAAAGAAAACTGGGACGATCACGACCGATCCGATCGCTATATAGCACGCGACTTTGCCTACAATTACCTGAATTCATGCGCTAAAAATGCAGTGATCTTCACCAATGGCGATAACGACACCTTTCCGCTCTGGTATGCCCAGGAAGTGGAAGGCATTCGCACCGACGTGCGGGTGATGAACCTGAGCTACCTGGCTGCAGACTGGTACATTGAACAAATGCACCGCAAGGCCTATGAATCGGATCCCATTCCGCTGTCGCTCACACTCGACAAATACCGTTCCGGTAAGCGCGATGTGGTATACATCATCGACCGCATCAAGGGATTCACCGATCTGAAGCAGGTGATGGACTTCCTGGCCAGTGACGATCCGCGTACCAAGCAGCTTCCAAACACTTCACAGGAGGTGGATTTCATCCCTACCCGCAAATTCATCATACCTGTTGACTCGGTTAAGGTTATTCAGAATGGTACTGTTCCGCCCTCAAAAGCAACCAGGGTAAGCTCACAAATGCTCTGGGAACTGGAAGGAAGCCGCAATTACATCACCAAGAACCACATGATGATTCTTGATTTGCTGGCAACCAACAACTGGGAAAGACCAATATACTACGCCATTACCGTATCGGAAGACAATTACCTGAATCTCGACAAGTATTTCCAGATGGAAGGTTTGGCTTACCGGGTTGTACCATATGCTTCGGAAGGTGACATGTTTGGCCGCGGCGGTATCAATTCCGATGTCATGTTCGACAACATGGTGAATAAATTCCGTTGGGGCGGCATCAACAGCCCCGATGTGTATCTCGATGAAAATGTACTCCGCATGCTGGGCAACTTCAGAAGCAGTTTCGCCCGCCTGGCCTTGCAGCTGATTGCCGAAAACAAAAAGGATTCTGCCCGGACCACCATTGAAAAATGTCTTGAGGTAATTCCCGATAAGATAGTACCTTATAATATATACAATGTTTTGCTGGTGGAAGCATATTACCAGCTGGGCGATACGGCAAAGGCCGTTACCATGTCGAAAGACATTGTGGCTAACGTTTACCAGGACATGAATTACTTCCTGAGCCTGGGAAGTAAGTACAACGAATACCTGATGTACGAAAAAAGGGTGGCCTTTTACACCCTCGACGAAATCAGAAGAATGGCCAATGTTTATAAACAACCTGAACTGGAGCAGGAAATGGAACAAAAGCTGCAGGATTATGCAGGCAGGCTGAGCGTGGGACTTTAATTTGTAACCATGGACCTGGTTAAGATTCCCCGGATACTGAAAAAGATCTTTCCGGAAATCACCTGGGATATCAGGGGTAGCGAACCTGCCCTTTATCTCACTTTTGACGATGGTCCCACACCGGATGTCACCTCCCGTGTGCTAAAGGAACTGGATCGCTTCCAGGCAAAAGCAACCTTCTTTTGCATCGGACGGAACGTGGAACGACACCCCGATATTTACCAACAAGTGCTTGCAAAAGGACATGCTACCGGGAATCATACCTACAGCCACCTGAAAGGCTGGTATACTGCCAATAAAGAATACTATGACGACATCAGCCTGGCTGCCAGGTTCATTCATTCCTCTCTGTATCGCCCTGCCTACGGCATGATTACCCCTTCGCAGCTGAAATACCTGAAGCAACAATTTCAGATTGTGCTGTGGGATGTCATGAGCTACGACTTCGATTTCAACACCCCACCCGAAAAATGCCTGTCGAATGTGATCCGCCATGCCCGTCCCGGATCGGTTGTGGTATTCCATGATTCGCTCAAGGCTTCTGAAAAGATGCTTTACGCCCTGCCCCGGGTGCTGGAGCATTTTGCGGAAAAGGGGTGGGAGTTTAAATCAATACCTCACCCCCGACCACTCTAATCTCATTCTCATCATTTCTGATGAAGGGTGTCTGACCTCTGTCCACCTCACCCCCGGCCCCTCTCCTGAAGGAGAGGGGAGAAATCCGCAGAATATAATCCGCAATACACTGCTTAAGAAATTGTATTATTTCAGGCACCTGAGGAGAGTGGCGCAGCGTCCCTAATCGGACCCTCCAAATCCCCCTCTCCTGAAGGAGAGGGGTTAGGGGTGAGGTGATAAAGGCTAGGGGTGAGGTAAAAAGGATGAGGTAAAAAAAACTAACTATTTAGTTGCATAACTAATTTCTTAGTTGTATATTTGGTTAGAAATTATACAACATGTCCAAAAAGGAAGAAAAACTGGAACTCACCCGTGCCGAGGAGGAAGTCATGCAAATCCTCTGGCAGATTAACAAGGGATTCGTGAAAAACATGGTGGAAATGTTTCCCGATCCCAAACCGGCTTACAACACGGTGTCAACTATAGTGAGAATACTTGAGACCAAAGGATTTGTGGGTCATACCGCTTATGGAAAAACCCATGAGTATTACCCGCTGGTAGCGAAAGACGAATACCGGAAAAAATACCTGAACTCCATGCTGCACAACTATTTTGGCGGTTCCTTCCGGCAAATGGCATCGTTCTTTGTTAAAAACGAAAAGATGGATACCCGCGAACTGGAAGAGATCCTGAATCTAATGAAAAAAGAACTGGAAAAACCCAAATCCTCAAAACAATGACACCATTCCTGTTGTATCAGCTCAAGGTGGCGGCAAGCCTGGCCGCTTTTACGCTGCTATATTACCTGCTGTTCCGCAAAGAAACCTTTTACCGGTTTAACCGCTTTTACCTGCTGGTCTCAATTGTGCTGTCGCACCTGTTGCCGGTGGTGAAACTGCCCATTCGCCAGGTAAATCTCCAAACCACAATTCCCGATTATGGCGATTTCGATGCGGTTGATTATGCAGCTTTTGCCCAAACCACTACCCAATCCGCACCTGCGATCAACATACCCCAGCTGATCTATGGCTGCATCGCAGGTATTGTAGCACTGTACCTCATCTACCAGCTCATCAGCATGATTGCCCTGGTAATCCGGAAGAACACAACACGACTGGGAAGTTACCGGCTGATCCTGCTTCCCGAAAAGAATCAGTCGTACTCGTTTTTCAATCTGATTTTTTTAAACGCTGCACCGGCTGATGCCGGCCAAAGCAACCAGGTGCTGCAGCACGAACTGGCCCATGCCCGGCAATTGCATTCACTGGACATCTTCATCATCCAGGTTGTTAAAATATTCCAATGGTTCAATCCATTTATATATCTCACTGAAAAGG
>JAFGOR010000184.1 GCA_016926375.1 Bacteroidales bacterium | reverse complement strand
ATGTCTGGTCTTATTACGTCCTTACGGGACTTTAAAAGCTAAACGGGTTATTTTCTATTTCTACCGATATTTGGTTTCCCGCCGAAGTGGGACAGGCTCTAACGGAACCGTCCCGTAGGGACAATATATTGGTAGAAATAAGATTAAGTAATAGAATAAAGTCCCGGATGGGACGGAATAGAGTTTAATCGGACAATAGTGATATTAAATATAATATTGTTTTGATTTTTTTAATGGCCCTGCAATCTGAATACTTTTTCTTTTACCGCGGAGCGCCTGCCTGCCGGCAGGCAGGGGCGTAAGCTATTCTTAGCCTGATGGCTATGCCCGAAGGAATTCAATATCAATAACCGTGTGTGCAAACCACGTAAAAAAGACAGGTTCTTCCACATCACCCCTGCAATTCATGACAAATACCAAAATACATGATAAAAATCTTGGCGGAAATGGCAGAATAGGGTTAATTTTAAGTTTTTGGAAAAATTTAAAACTAAAGATATGAACACAAAGCTTGAAACACTTGCACCTGCCGGAATCTGGAATAATTTCAAAAGCCTCACCCAAATACCCCGACCATCAAAAAAAGAAAGTCGTGTTGTTGAGTTTATCAAATCGTTTGGTGAAAAGCTAGGGCTTGAAACTTTTGTGGATTCTGTAGGTAACATTGTCATCCGCAAACCGGCAACGCCCGGTATGGAAAACCTGAAAGGTGTTATATTTCAATCGCATGTGGACATGGTTCCCCAAAAGAACAGCGATAAAAAGCATGATTTTGAAAAAGACCCCATCGAAGCTTATATTGATGATGAATGGGTTAGGGCTAACGGTACTACATTGGGTGCCGATAACGGAATTGGTGTGGCAGCCATGATGGCGGTTCTGGAATCAAAAGATTTGCAGCACGGGCCTGTTGAATGTTTGTTCACCATTGATGAAGAAACCGGTATGACCGGGGCATTTGCGCTCAAACCGGGCATGCTGAAAGGGGACATCCTCATGAACCTTGATTCGGAACATGAAGGCGAACTGTTTATCGGATGTGCCGGCGGCATGGACGGGAATATTGAATTTGATTATGTGGCAAATGAGGTACCTGAAGGATATGCACCCTTTTTGGTTAAAGTTTCGGGATTAAAAGGCGGTCACTCCGGTTTGGACATCCACCTGGGGAGAGGAAATTCAAACCTGGTGCTGATCAGGCTGCTCAGAAAAGCTGAAGAAGAAACCGGGTTGCGGCTGTGTGAATTTGAAGGAGGAAATATGCGCAATGCCATACCACGTGAAGCGCATGCCACAATACTCATACCTGAATCGGGCAAGAAGGAATTCAACACCCTGGTTGAAGATTTCCACAAAATCATCAGTAAGGAACTGGAAGCTACTGAGCCTGATTTTGTAATCGAAGTTACTGCAACAGCCAAACCTGCCAGGGTAATGGAACCCGGACTGCAGAAACGGGTGATTGCCTCCATATTCACATGTCCGAATGGTGTAATCCGCATGACCGATGGCATTGAGGACCTTGTTGAAACATCAACCAACCTGTCAATTGTTAAAACAAATACCGACACAATCAATATCAGTTGTTTGTTGAGAAGCTCGGTAGACAGTGCCAAGAAAAATCTTTCGGAGATGATGAAGGCCTTGTTTGAACTTGCTGGCGGACGTGCGACATTCAGCGGCTCTTATCCGGGATGGAAACCCAACATGAACTCCTCCATTATGAAAACCATGGACTCGGTTTATCAGAAAAAATACGGTAAAAAAATGGAGATCAAGGCAGTTCATGCCGGACTGGAATGTGGCATTATCGGTGGCGTTTATCCAAACCTGGATATGGTTTCATTTGGCCCAACCATCAAACACCCGCATTCTCCCGATGAAAAAGTGCATATTGCCAGCGTACAGAAATTCTGGGACTTCCTGGTTGAAACCCTAAAAAATGTTCCGGTGAAGTAGCGTTTATTTCTCTATTCTAATCCCCGCATATCCACCACCTCAACTTTCCGGTGTTTTGCAGGATCGAAGGTAAATTCTGTATCGGCGATTTCCTTGTCGAGAGTGAGATTTTTTAGCGTAACCGTGTAGTCAACACCGTCCTTGCCAATGGAACTGATTACCACAGGCAGGTTGGTTTGTGTGTTCACGAATATCTTGATTCTTGAGTAAGGCTGATTCAGATTCTTGGGAAACAAATCAATTTCGTGGCATGTTTGTCCGTTTCTGACTGCTTCCCGAAGATAACGGTATTTGAAATCGTTCTTGTATGAAGTAAAGAAAGAGGTGGGATTTCCCATAAAGTCGCCGGGAAGAATTTCAGGCTCGGTAATGGTAACTTCATTACCGGCCGTATTGTATGTCCACATGGTAGTACCGTTATAATACACAGTATTGCCCTCACTGGTTAACCTGTATTTATTCTGTTTCATCACAAGATTGCCTGTAGAGGCATTTCTGGAATTTTCCTTCCGGTCCACGATTACCAGTTCGAAATCGCTTTGCATGGATATCATGGAATTGAACTTCTGTGCAACACGTTCGAGAACCTGTCCGGCCGCAGGATCTTGTATAACCTGGTCATATTGCGACCAGGAGATTTGCGGTATTAAAACAGCAAGTAGGAAAACCAGCAGATATTTCATAATCGGAATGAATTATTTAGAATTGCAGTTTTGCAATTACTTATCCATCTTATTCAAAAACTGTTCCAAACTGTATTCGTCGGGATAAAGAACCTGGCGCGGCTTACTGCCGTCGGGCGGGCCAACAATACCAGCTGCCTCCAGTTGATCCATAATTCGTCCTGCACGATTGTACCCTATGGAAAATTTGCGCTGCACCAAAGATGTAGATCCCTGCTGATGGATTACCACCAGCCTGGCTGCGTCGTTAAATAAGCCATCGCGTTTTGACAGGTCGATCTCACCGATTTCAGCATTGGTATTCTCATCAACATATTCAGGCAGGTATAAGGCAGTGGGGAATCCCCGCTGTCCCGAAATAAATTTGGTAATATTGTCTGTTTCAGGTACATCAATAAAGGCGCACTGAATTCTAATCATGTCACTTCCCGGGGCAAACAGCATATCTCCCCTCCCCACCAATTGGTTGGCACCGGGAGAATCAAGTATGGTGCGTGAGTCTATCATGGAAGAAACTCTGAATGCAATCCGGGCCGGGAAATTTGCTTTAATTACCCCGGTGATGATATTGGTAGTGGGACGTTGGGTGGCTATTACCAGGTGGATTCCGATGGCACGTGCCAGCTGGGCCAGGCGTGCCAGGGGTGTTTCCACCTCCTTACCGGCGGTCATGATCAGGTCGGCAAACTCATCCACAATAACCACAATGTAGGGCAGGTAACGATGTCCCTTCTCCGGATTCAGCTTGCGCTTGATGAATTTGTGATTGTATTCTTTAATATTCCTTACCCCGGCCTTTTCAAGCAGCTGATAACGCTGATCCATTTCAATGGTCAATGAATTCAGCGTATAGATAACTTTTTTGGTATCGGTTATAATTACCTCTTCGGCATCCGGAATCTTGGCCAGGTAATGTTTCTCCAGGGTGGTATAAGCTGTGAGTTCAACGCGCTTGGGGTCGATAAGTACGAATTTGAGCTGTGAAGGATGCTTTTTATAAAGCAGGGAAGTAATGATGCAGTTCAGTCCCACTGATTTACCCTGACCAGTAGCACCCGCCAGTAAAAGATGGGGCATTTTTGCCAGGTCAAAAACATAAGTTTCATTGGAAATGGTTTTACCCATGGCGATGGGTAGTTCAAAAGTGCTTTCCTGGAATCTCCTTGAATTCAGCACTGAGCGCATGGAAACAATCTCCGGATTCTGGTTGGGTACTTCAATACCAATGGTTCCCTTGCCCGGCATGGGTGCAATGATACGTATTCCCAGAGCAGCCAGGCTTAAAGCAATATCATCTTCGAGGCTCTTGATTTTGGATATGCGCACACCCGGTGCAGGAACAATCTCATAGAGCGTAACAGTAGGCCCGATGGTGGCTTTAATCTTGTCAATCTGGATTTTATAATGAGCTAAGGTTTCTACAATTTTGTTTTTGTTACTAATCAGTTCTTCATTGGTCACTGTGGAGTTCACAGCATCGTGTTTTTCAAGAAGCTCAACTGAGGGCATCTGATAATGAGACAGGTCGAGTGTGGGATCATAATCTTCCAGCAATTCATACTTGTCCTGGGTAGCATCGGGCACATCAGCTGGTTGTTCTGTTTCCAGTTCAAGCTCTACATCGCTTTCGGCAACAGCAGGCACAATCACGGGTTTTGCATTAATTTCGTGCTCATGCCTGTTGAATTCAGTTTCAAATACCAAATCGTTGTCATCAGGAACTGATACTTTTTGCCGGGTTTCGGCCGGCTTTGCGGTATCCGAATTGGTTTTAGAGGATAACCGCGAGGGCAGGCTGACCGACATATTGAGCAGCTTACCCAGCCAATCAAGCGTATTTGGATGTGAAAACACCAGCCAGATCAATGTGACAGCAACCAGAATCAGCGCTGCACCGAAGGTGCCGGCAAATGATTTGAGCCATTGGCTGAGATATAAACCATGTTTACCACCCAGTCCGCTTCCCAGGATTCCATGAAAACTTCCCATAACAAAACCCAGCCAAATGGAAAGTAAGATAACACCAACAGAAACTACTCTGAAAATAAACCAAAGCCTTTTCACCTTCATTTTCATCAGCGTAAAGCCAAACAACAAGAAGACGAAGGGAATTGCAAAAGACGCCACTCCAAACCACCGGTTAATAAACACGTTGGAAAAATATGCACCAACCTTGCCTGACCAGTTATCAACCCGGAATTCAGGTTCTGAAAATACCCGTGACCAGGAAAAGCTCTGGTCGGTTTTCCAGGTAAAGAGGTAGGAAACAAACGAAATAAACAGCAATACGGCAAAACTGGAAACAATAAGACCCAGCGTTATCTTCATTCTTTCGTCGGTAAAGAAGGAAGTTGACTTTGTTTTGCCGTTTTTGCCCGTTTCTGAATTATTCTTTTTAGCCATTGTAGGAAATTCATGCAAATTGGTGCTAAAATTAAGGAAGTAGACATTATAAACTGACGGGAAAAACAAAATGTTATTCACAAAAGGTAATTGTTTCGGGTTATCAAGGACATTCGCCTTATTTATAATCATCCTAAATTACCATAAAATGATTTTTATCGGGTGCAATGTAAAACGAACCTTGTTATTTTTACTGTTTTTAAGGGACCTTGTTCATGGAAGCGTCTGTATGCATTGAGCAGGAAGGCATTGTGGAAGAAATAACCAACCACGGGATCAGGGTGAGACTTCACCGTGATTCTGCTTGTGGTCAATGTGGCGCGCATGCTCTTTGTAATTTGTCGGATGTTTCGGAGCGGATAATTGAAGCTGCAGACAATTCCATGAATCTGAAAACAGGAGATGTTGTTGGCGTTTCCATCACCCGAAGCATGGGCAATAAAGCTGTCATTCTGGGTTATCTTGCTCCATTCGTACTGTTGGTTACCATGTTAATCATACTGAATTCACTGGGCTTCAATGAGCTGTTATCGGGTCTGGTTTCGATATCCGTTTTGATTCCTTACTACCTGCTTATATATATGTTACGTGACAGGTTGAAGAATTCGTTTTACTTCACTGTCCGAAAAAAAGAATTACAATGAGCATGACCATCTTATATACGGTTTTAACACTCAGCCTGCTGGGGGCAGTGGCCGCATTGGTGTTATACCAGGTTGCACAGCGCTTCAAAGTATTTGAGGATCCACGGATCGATCTTGTGGAAGCTGAATTACCGGCAGCCAATTGCGGCGGATGCGGTTATGCCGGTTGCCGGAATTTTGCTGAAACGCTGGTTAAATCAGATTCATTCGATGGTTTGTTTTGTCCGGTTGGCGGTAATGATACCATGGCCCGCATTGCTGCAGTTCTTGGTCGTGAAGCCGTTGCCAAAGAAGCCCGGGTTGCCGTATTGCGTTGCAACGGAACTTGTGAGTTCCGGCCACGAACTAATGTATACGATGGAACAAAATCATGTGCCATTGCATCAGCAATTTATAGCGGAGAAACTGGATGCACATACGGTTGTCTTGGTTTCGGAGACTGTGTGACTGCGTGTACGTTTGATGCATTGCATATGGATGAAAAAACCGGATTGCCTGTTGTGGAAGATGATAAATGTACAGCATGCGGGGCCTGTGTAAAAGCCTGTCCCCGGAACCTATTTGAACTCCGTAAAAAGTGGAAAGGAAATAAGAAAATATACGTAGCATGTAGTAATGAAGAAAAAGGCGGGGTTGCCCGTAAGAATTGCACGGTTGCCTGTATTGGCTGCGGCAAGTGTTTCAAGGTTTGCCCGTATGATGCGATTGTTATGAAAAATAACCTGGCTTTCATTGATTCCGACAAATGTAAACTCTGTCGTAAATGTGTTGCGGAATGCCCTACAGGTTCCATCATTGAAATCGGCTTTCCGCCAAAAAAGGAAAAAACGGCTGAAGAAACAGCTTCTGTAAGTAACTGAATTGCATAAAAAGTAACATAACGTGTTAAAAACATTTCCCAAAGGGGGTGTACATCCTCCTGAAAACAAACTCTCGGCTCACCTGCCCATCAGGCAGATTCCCCTGCCGCCAAGCGTGACCATTCTGTTGTCGCAACATATGGGTGCACCTGCCAAAGCAATTGTTGAAAAGGGAGATCAGGTAAGAGCAGGCCAGCTGATTGCCACTGGTGAGGGATTTCTCTCGGGTAATGTGCATGCTTCGGTATCGGGTAAAGTAACCCGGATTGATGAAGTTCAGGATGCCAGCGGTTACAAACGGCAGGCGGTATTTATTGAAACAGCAGGTGACGAATGGTTTGAAGGCATCAAAAGTGATGATATCCTTGAGAAGGATTTTGATATTGACGGACAGGAAATTATTAAACGAATAACTGAAGCAGGGATTGTAGGTTTGGGCGGTGCTACATTTCCGTCTCACGTGAAGCTGAATGTTCCCAGGGGGAAGAAAGCCAAATTTCTTGTAGTTAACGGTGTGGAATGTGAACCTTATCTCACTTCGGATCATGCACTGATGCTTGAAAAGGGCGAAGAAATCATGGTGGGTGTTCAACTGCTCAAGAAAGCACTCAATGTAAAATTGGCACATATTGGCATTGAAAACAACAAGCCCGATGCCATCCGGCATTTAAAAGAGCTTTCCGCAAAACATGAGGGTATTCAGGTACATGCACTCAAAGTGAAATACCCACAGGGAGGTGAAAAACAATTGATCAGGGCCATTACAGGCCGTGAAGTTCCTTCAGGAGGGCTTCCGGTTGATGTAGGCGTGGTTGTTTTCAATATTGGTACAGTATACGCTGTATATGAAGCTGTACAAAAAAACAAACCGTTGATTGAACGCATTGTCACCATTACCGGTAAAGACATCAAACAACCTTCCAATTTCAGGGTGAGAATTGGAACGCCCATATCTGCACTTATTGAAGCTGCAGGAGGTTTGCCTGAAAACACGGGCAAGGTCATTATGGGCGGACCTATGATGGGCAAGGCATTAGGTAATTCCGAGGTGCCGGTGGTGAAAGGCACATCGGGAATCCTGATTCTCAGCGACACGGAATCATCCCGGTCAATCATTCAGCCATGCATCCGTTGTGCAAAATGTGTTTCAGTTTGCCCCATGTGCCTTGAGCCCTACTTGTTAATGCCGCTGGCACAGCAAAATAAGTTCGACACATTGGAAGCAGCGCATGTGATGGATTGCATCGAATGCGGATCATGCAGTTACATTTGTCCGGCCAGTCGTCCGTTGCTCGACTATATCAGGCAGGGAAAATCAAGTGTTGGAAAAATAATCAGATCAAGAAAAAAATAATGAGCAAGCTATTAACTGTATCACCATCACCACATATAAACAGCAACCAGTCAGTGGAAAAGCTAATGTTTGGGGTAGTGATTTCATTGGTGCCCGTTTTTCTGGCCTCGCTTTATTTTTTTGGCATCGGAGCACTGATCATCACAACAATTTCAATTGTAACCTGTATGCTCACCGAGATGATCATACAGAAGTACCTGCTTCAAACTGAAATCAGAATTCGTGACGGTTCTGCCATCGTCACCGGTTTACTGCTTGCCTTTAACCTTCCTTCCAACCTGCCCTGGTGGATGGTGGTACTCGGATCTGTTTTTGCCATAGGCATTGGCAAAATGACTTATGGAGGACTGGGAAATAACCCTTTTAATCCGGCGCTTGCCGGACGTGTATTTCTGCTGATCTCCTTCCCGGTGCAAATGACCAGCTGGCCATTACCCATTACATCCAGAATGCACTATATTGACGCTGCAACCGGCGCTACTCCGCTGGGATATGTTAAAGAAGCTATCAGAAACGGAGAAACCGTTTCCGATGCTATGACCCAGCTTCCCGATCACATGCAGATGTTCCTGGGCCAGATGAGCGGATCGCTCGGTGAAATATCGGCCCTTGCCCTGATCATTGGTTTCTTATGGATGCTCTACAAAAGGATCATCACCTGGCACATACCTGTAATTATGGTGGGAACCGTTTATATTTTCACCGGTTTGCTTTGGCTGATAGATCCTTCAAAGAATGCCGCCCCGCTGTTTCATATTCTTACCGGGGGCGTTTTACTGGGCGCTATTTACATGGCCACCGACCTGGTTACTTCACCCATGACCAAAACCGGCATGGTGATTTATGCGGCAGGTATCGGAATAATTACGGTAGTGATCCGGGTTTTCGGATCATACCCCGAGGGTGTATCATTTGCCATACTCATCATGAATGCCTTTGTACCGTTAATTAACAAGTATGTCAAGCCAAGTCGCTTCGGAAAGGAGGTGAAACATGGCTAAAAAGATTGAATCAACACTTCCCAACATGATCCTGTCGCTTGTGTTGATTTCCATGTTCATGTCGGCTGCACTTGCATTTGTTTATCTGCAGACCAAAGGACCAATTGAAAATGCTGCCAGGCAAAAGGAAGCTGAAGCCATTAAACAGGTTTTACCTGAATTTGACAGCGATCCTGCCTCGGGCCAGATTGAAATGGAAGGAATGGTTATTTATAACATGTATAAGCAGGATCAACCTGTGGGCTATGCCGTAAAATCGTCCACCGATAAAGGTTTTGGCGGTCATATTGAAATAATGGCAGGCTTTTTACCCGATGGATCCATATACAAGGTTGCCGTGCTTCAGCATAAAGAAACACCCGGGCTTGGCACAAAAATGATGGAGTCGAAGTTCAGCGATCAGTTTCCGGGTAAGAATCCGGCTGATTTCATGTTGAAAGTAAAAAAAGACGGCGGGCAGGTGGATGCCATAACAGCAGCCACCATCAGCTCCAGGGCCTATTGCGATGCACTGCAACGTGCCTACGATACCATGAAACAACTAAACGATTCTATTGCCGGAAAATAGATTATCAAATGAAATGAAAACCAATGGGTAATTTGAAATTTTTAACAAACGGATTGATCAGGGAGAATCCATCATTTGTGCTTGTTTTGGGCACATGCCCTGCCCTTGCCGTTACCACTTCGGGTATCAATGGTTTGGGAATGGGTGTTGCAACCACCTTTGTGCTGCTCTGTTCAAACACAATCATTTCACTGCTCAAGAATCTGATCCCTGATAAGGTTCGTATTGCTGCATTTATTGTTGTGATCGCAACGTTTGTAACCATTGTAGACCTGGTTATGAAAGCCTATACCCCCGATTTGTACAAAGCACTGGGCATATTTATCCCATTAATTGTTGTAAACTGTATTATTTTGGGACGAGCCGAAGCCTTTGCGCAGAAGAACAGCGTTTGGCCGGCGTTATTGGACGGATTGGGTATGGGTCTGGGATTTACCCTGGCACTTACCATCATGGGATCGATTCGCGAAATTCTTGGAAACGGCTCCATTTTTAACATCAGGTTGCTGAACGAAAGCGCATCCACCATTTTGCTTTTTGTTTTGCCTCCGGGGGCTTTTGTAACCTATGGGCTGCTTATCGCCATTATGAACAAGATCAAAACTAAGTTAAACCTGTAATGAATACCTTATGGAATATATTCTGATCATCATATCAGCAGTACTGGTTAATAATGTAGTGCTGGTACAATTTTTAGGGATATGTCCCTTTCTTGGTGTTTCCGGAAAAATTGACACTTCGTTGGGCATGGGTGCTGCTGTAATTTTTGTAATGTCACTTGCCAACCTGGTAACCTACCTGATACAGGCATTTGTGCTTACCCCCCTGCATATCGAGTTCATGCAAACCATTACTTTCATTTTTGTTATTGCCTTTCTGGTTCAGGTGGTGGAAATCATACTCAAAAAAACGGCTCCTTCCTTATACCAGGCACTTGGAATATACCTTCCTTTGATTACAACCAATTGTGCTGTACTGGGAACTGCCATCCTGGCCATTCAAAAAGACCTGAACCTGGTTATGAGCGTAGTTTACGCTGCCAGCATTGCGATAGGTTTTACCCTGGCCCTGACCCTCATGGCAGGAATCCGCGAACAACTTGCCCTTGCTGAAACGCCCAAAGGCATGAAAGGTTTTCCGCTTTCGCTCATAACAGCAGGTTTGCTTTCTTTGGCTTTCATGGGATTTGCAGGAATTGTAAAGTAGTAAGCAGCTGGCCGTTGTTCCTGTTTTGATATTGACCGAATTTCCCTTATTTTTGGCACCTAAAATAAGGTCATGCTGTATAAAATTCTGAAAGATAACCGCTTGTTTCTTCTTCCCTATTTCATTCTTCTGCTTTTGCTGATCCCATTCTTTTTTATATATACCAAAGGTGAAATGCACCTTCATGTTAACCAGTACCACACGGCTTTTTTCGATTGGTTCTTCAGGCATGTTACTTTCATGGGAGACGGTCTTTTTGTTATTGTTCCCGCAATCATTCTCTTGTTTTTCTCACTCCGGCACTTTGTTCTCCTGGCCTGTGCCTACCTGGGAAGCGGATTGATTACACAAATTCTGAAAAGAGTTTTCTTTGAAGACATGGCCAGACCCGGAAGGTTTTTGGCCGGAGCCCAATTGCACCTGGTTGATGGTGTTGACCTGCTCAGCGGAAGAAGTTTTCCTTCAGGTCATTCAACCAGTGCATTCGCGCTGTTTCTGTGCCTTGCCCTGATTTCGAAAAACAAAATATTTAAAATCACCTGCTTTGTATTGGCCTGTCTTACTGCCTTTTCACGGGTTTATCTTTCGCAGCATTTCATCATGGACATATATGCAGGGTCAATCATTGGCACCCTGACGGCAATTGGGTTTTATTACCTGTTTTATTCACGCGAAAGAAAATGGCATGCCTGGAATTTAACCAAAATCAGGAAAGATGAATACAGCGCATGAAGGGAAAACCGGAACCTACCAGGCAGTGATCGCCATCCTGGCAGCCTTGTTCTTCTTGCCATTCCTGGGCGGTGTTCACCTGTTCGACTGGGATGAAATCAACTTTGCCGAATCGGCACGCGAAATGATCAAAAGTGGCGATTATCTCACTGTAAGAATCAATTTCGTACCCTTTTGGGAAAAACCACCGCTGTTTATCTGGATGCAGGTACTTTCCATGAAGATCTTTGGCATTAACGAATTTGCTGCACGTTTTCCTAATGCCATCTGTGGTATTGTTACGCTGGTTGTTCTGTTCACCATAGGAAGCAAGATGTTTAACCTAAGGTTCGGACTGATTTGGACGCTGCTTTATGCAGGTTCCATTCTGCCCTTTTTTTATTTCAAATCGGGAATCATTGATCCGTGGTTCAACCTTTTTATTTTTTTGGGAGTATACCAGCTCTATCTGTACTTCAACCATGATCGTTCCGGTTTAAGGCATGCTCTTTTTGCCGGGTTGTTTATCGGACTGGCCATTCTGACTAAGGGGCCTGTTGCCCTGTTGGTTGTGGCCCTGACTACCTTTATTTACCTGCTGATTAAAAAGTTCAGGGTTCAGGTAAAAATAACCGATGTGCTTGTTTTTTCTGCTGCAATGGCGTTCACCGGAGGATTCTGGTTCATTCTTCAGCTGGTTAACGGAAATTTCAGCATAATTGCCGACTTTATTGTTTACCAAATCAGGCTCTTTAAGACTCAGGATGCAGGACATGGCGGATTTCTCCTGTATCATTTCGTAATACTTTTCTTTGGCGTTTTCCCGGCCTCTGTATATGCATTGCCCGCTCTTTTTAGTATTCCCAAAGGTGATGGAAAGAATGCCGGCTTCCTGATATGGATACTGATCCTCTTCTGGGTTGTGCTCATTTTATTCACCATTGTGCGAACCAAAATCGTCCACTACTCCTCACTCTGCTATTTTCCGCTAACCTTTGCGGCATCCTGGGCATTCTGCAATACAGAAATATCCGGACGATGGAAAAAGACCATGCTGGTACTGATTATGTTTATTGGCACCCTGCTGGCTCTTGTTTTCATGGGATTAACCGCCATCGATCATTTTAAAGACCGGATCATCGGCCTTGGGTGGATCGGTGATCCTTTTGCAGTTGCATGCCTGGAGGCCCATGCAGGTTGGAAAGGTTATGAATTTGTTGCCGGCCTGATTCTTCTTGTCGGCCTGATGGCTTTTTACAACCAGTGGAAGCGCAACAGGCAGGAGCAGGCCCTGATGATTCTGACCGCTACGGTGCCCTTGTTTTTGTTTCTGTCCATGATGCTGATTGTGCCTCGTATTGAAGCTTATTCACAAAGAACGGCTATTGAGTTCTTTAAATCAGTGAGCCGTGAAGATGCATACTTTGAAACTGTGGGCTATAAAAGCTATGCGCACCTTTTCTATGGCAACATCAGAAACCATGCCCATGACAATGCCCGCAACGAGCAATGGCTGTTAACCGGAGATACCGACAAACGAGCTTATTTTTCAATAAAAATTACCCGTAAGGAAAAATTCATGCAGGAATTTCCCCATATTGAATATATGTATGAAAAGAACGGATTTGTATTCTTCAGGCGGGAACCTGTGTTAAAAGCCGGTTTTAACCGGCAAGTGCAAAATTGATTATTCACTTTCTATGATTAACAACAAAACAATAACTGTGGTACTTCCGGCATACAATGCCGAAAAAACGCTGGAACAAACCTATAAAGAAATTCCTTTCGACATTGTTGACCATGTAATTCTGGTTGACGACCGGAGTCGCGATAACACGGTTCAACTTGCCAAAGAGCTGGGAATAAAACACGTCATCCTGCATGAGGAAAACAAGGGATACGGAGGGAATCAGAAAACCTGCTATGACAAATCGCTCGAACTGAATTCGGATATAGTGGTGATGTTGCATCCCGATTATCAGTATTCACCCCTTCTGATTCACTCCATGTGTTACGTGATTGCCAATGGCGTTTATGAAGTAGTGCTGGGGTCAAGAATTCTTGGCAAGGGTGCGTTAAAGGGTGGAATGCCTTTATATAAATATGTAGCCAACCGGTTTCTCACTTTAACGCAGAACGTGCTGATGAATCAGAAATTATCGGAATACCACACAGGGTACAGGGCATTTTCGGCAAAAGTGCTCCGGCATGTGAATTATCGTGTCAACTCGGATGATTTCGTGTTTGATAACCAGATGCTGGCACAAATCTTTTATGCCGGGTATGAGGTTGCCGAAATTACCTGCCCCACCCGTTACTTTGATGACGCCTCTTCCATAAACGTCAGGCGAAGCATTAAATACGGACTGGGTGTGCTGAGCGTATCCATATCCTACATGCTCCAGAAAACCGGTTTGTTCAAATTCCGGATCTTCTCAAACTAACTGATTGAGCTCCAGTCGACCTGCGATTTGGTTAACCGGGCCAGTTGCTTTCGCAGAACCTGGTTTTCAGGTTTCTCCAGGTTCATATCCTCCTCCAGCAATTCGCCTGCAACATCACGGGCATATTGTAAAAGCTGCCCGTCCTGACCCAGGTTGGCAATTTTGAGATCGAAAGGTATGCCGCTTTGCTGTGTTCCTTCTATATCGCCGGGTCCGCGTAACTTCAAATCTGTTTCGGCAATCTCAAATCCATCATTGGTTTGAACCATGGTTTCAAGTCGCTTGCGGCCTTCGCGGCTCAGTTTATACGAGCTCATCAGAATACAATAGCTCTGGTCGGCACCACGCCCCACCCGACCCCGCAACTGGTGCAGCTGCGAAAGGCCAAAACGTTCGGCGTTCTCAATAACCATCACGCTGGCATTCGGAACATCCACACCCACTTCAATAACTGTTGTTGCCACCATAATCTGGGCCTTACCCCGAATGAAGTACTGCATTCCCTGTTCCTTATCCTCGGGTTTCATCTGTCCATGCACACAAACCACGGCGTATTGCGGGGGCGGGAAAGCCCTCACGATGGCCTCATAACCCTCTTCGAGGGCTACGTAATCCAATTTCTCCGATTCCTTTATCAGTGGATATACAATATAAATCTGACGCCCCATTTCAATTTGTTTGCGCATAAACCCAAACAGCACCAGACGCTTTGATTCGTAATAGTGAATAGTTTGAACAGGCTTGCGACCCGGGGGAAGTTCATCAATTACGGATACGTCAAGGTCTCCGTAAAGCGTCATGGCCAGTGTGCGGGGTATCGGGGTAGCTGTCATGACCAGCACATGGGGATATTGGTTTGTTTTTTTCCATAGCTGGGCACGCTGGGCAACACCAAAACGGTGTTGTTCATCAATAATAACCAAGCCCAGGTTGTTAAACTGAACTGTATCCTCAAGCAAGGCATGTGTTCCGATAAGAATGTGCAATTCCCCCGACCGGAGCTGTTCATGCAAAAGCTCTCTTTCGCTTTTTTTAGTGGAGCCGGTCAATAAAAGTACCCCCACGTTCATATTTTCAAGAAACCTGGAAACTGTTTTGAAATGCTGATTTGCTAGTATCTCTGTGGGAGCCATCAGGCAGGCCTGGTAACCATTATCGAGAGCAATCAGCATGGCCATTAAGGCAACCAGCGTTTTCCCGCTTCCCACGTCACCCTGCAACAGCCGGTTCATTTGTTTGCCCGATCCCAGATCCTTCCTGATCTCTTTAATTACACGTTTCTGAGCTTCAGTGAGCTCAAACCTGAGGTTATTCCTGTAAAAGGTATTCAGATAGTCGCCCACCTTTGAAAAAACCAGACCCCTGTTAATAGTCTGTTGCCTGAATTTCTGGCTGAGAATGTTCAGCTGAATGTAGAAAAGCTCTTCAAACTTCAATCGGTACACCGATTTTTTAAGCTTCTCGCTGCTTTCAGGGTAATGCATGTTGCGTATGGCCCCGTCGAGGTCGATCAGCTTTAGCCTTTCCATCAAGCCGGTCGGAAGTGTTTCTTCCAAATGGTCAATCTGGGTAAGAATCTGCCCTATAATCCGGTGAATGGCTTTTGACGAAAGGAAACTGTTTTTCAACTTTTCCGTGGTGCTGTATTGTGGCTGTAACGGGGTGTATAATGCAGTTTCCTCTTTACCCGGAATTTCTATTTCGGGATGGGCAATGGATAGTTTGTGATTGTAAACGGCTGGCCGGCCAAATACAACATATTCAGTATTTACCTGGTAATTCCGGGTCACCCATTGAGCGCCCTGAAACCATACAAGCTCAATGGTTCCGGTACCATCTGTGAATGATGCCACCAACCGTTGCTTATGCCGCTGACCTTCAACCCTGAATGTGGTAATTCGTCCCTTAATCTGAATAAAAGTTTGTGTGGCATCAATTTCCCTGATTAGGTATATTCTGGAACGGTCGATGTATTTATAAGGAAAAAAATACAACAGATCACTGCACGTCCGGATGCCCAGCTCCTTTTCGAGCAATTCGGCTTTTTTAGGCCCAACACCTTTCAGATACTTTATTTCCTGGTCAGCAAGCCGCATCCTAATTAACGAGAGTTTCGTAAATATCGGAAAAGTTTGTTCATATTGGCAAAAAAAATTTGCACACCGGTTGAATTGTTCCGATCTTTCGTGCCTATGTTTCCTTTCAGATACCTGGCGAAATACATCCTGCAGCAAATTTCAGGCACAGGTAAACCTGAACAGGAAGACTTGTATGCCGGTTTTTACAACCAGGTGTTAAAAAATGACACCAGGCCTCCCACTTGGATTGAGGAAGCACGAGTAAGTTTATACAACAACAAAAACCTTTTAAAAACAACCAGTTGTGGAGCCGGTTCCAGAATCAAAAGAAGAAATCAGACGGTTGGTGAGATGGCCAGAACCGTTTCCATTTCATCGCGTCATGGAGCACTGCTTTTTAGGATGGCACGGCATTACAAACCGCGCAAGATGATTGAACTCGGAACTGCCATGGGAATCAGCACACTGTATCTAGCAGCCGGTAATCCGGAAGCGGATATTTTAACCGTGGAAGGAAATCCGCAACTGGCCTCACTGGCCATGGAAAATTTCAGAAATTACGGTTCAGACAGAATTCGCCTGGTGAACAAGTCATTTGAAGAAGTAATCGGTCAGTTGGCTGCAAAAGCAGACACAGGCACACTCGTATATATCGACGGAAACCACACCTGTGAAGCCACACTGAGATATTACCAGGCATTCACTGCAAATAAAACAAAGGAAATGATTCTGATATTTGATGACATCAATTGGTCAGCAGGTATGATGGATGCCTGGAAGCACATACGGAAAAACCTCACCCAGGGTGTTATAATCGACCTGTTTCATTTGGGAATTGTTTTTTGCAGAAACGGGTTGGAGAAACAGGAATACAGGGTAAGGTATTGAAATTGTCTTGCAGTCTGCGTATTATGAAAACGCCAGTCACACTGAGCTTGTCGAAATGTGATTTGCAATATCTGTGTTCATTATTCCTGTTAATCAACAAATATTTATTGGCAACCCGTAATAATTACTATTTTTATCTCAAGATTTAAATGATATGGCCAACGTTATCCACTTCGAGTCGATTGTTAAGAATTATTATCTTGGTTCTGAGGTAGTTCATGCATTAAGGTCGGTATCACTTGACATCAGTAAGAACGAGTATGTAGCGATTATGGGTCCTTCGGGATCCGGAAAATCCACCTTGATGAACATCATTGGCTGTCTGGATACACCCACTTCAGGAAGCTATATTCTCAATGGCAAAGATGCCAGCAAGATGGGCGACAACCAGCTGGCTGAGATAAGAAACAAGGAAATCGGTTTTGTTTTTCAAACCTTCAACCTGCTTCCGCGCTATTCATCGCTTGAAAATGTAATGTTGCCATTGGTATATGCAGGAATTCCAAAAATTGAACGCACGGAAAGAGCAAAAGCAGCACTGGTAAGTGTTGGCCTGGGCGATCGGATTGAGCACAAGCCCAATGAGCTTTCAGGTGGACAAAGGCAGCGCGTGTCTGTTGCAAGGGCCATGGTAAATAATCCGGCCATCATACTGGCTGATGAACCTACCGGAAACCTTGATTCGAAAACTTCTGTGGATATTATGGCACTTTTCAATGAAATTCACCGTAAGGGAAATACCATTATCCTGGTAACCCATGAAGAAAGCATTGCCAGGCATGCCCACAGGATCATCAGGCTGTTGGACGGACAGATTGAATCTGATGTGGTGAATGAAAACCCGATTGTTGAAGGTTAATTAGAGTCTGTCCATAAAGTCCCATTTGCTGCGTTACGCTTGTCAGAAAATTGCTCATTTACGCTTAGTAAACTCCGCATTTTCGGACTGCGCAAGCCTTGCAAATGGAACTCTCTGAACAGGCACTTGACCTATTAGATATCTTGCCAACTTCATTGACAGACCCTAATTAGTTTTCCTTACGATCAATTATAGGCCGGCTTTATAGAAAGGCATTTTCACCACTTTGGCAGCAACCATTTTATCCCGGATCCCTACTTTTATTTCAGTTCCCTGGGCGGCATACGCACTTTGAACATAGGCCATTCCGATGCCGGTTTTCAGCGAAGGCGACATGGTACCTGATGTAACCTCGCCAATTTCGACACCTTCAATATTAAACAGCTTATAATGCTGCCTGGGAATTCCCCTTTCGGTCATTTCAAAACCAACTAGTTTCCTGGAAGTACCCTTGTTTTTTTGCTCGAGCAGCAGATCCCGGTCAATAAAACTCCGGTCGGGATTAAATTTGGTAATCCATCCCAATCCGGCTTCAATGGGAGAAGTTTCATCGTTGATGTCGTTGCCGTATAAGCAGTAACCCATCTCGAGCCGGAGTGTATCACGGGCAGCCAAACCAACAGGTTTCAGATCATAATCCCGGCCCACTTCCATGATGCCATCCCAAAGCCGCAATGGCTCGGGATCATCAAGATATAACTCAAACCCGCCGGAACCGGTGTAACCTGTAGCAGCAATAATCACGTTTTTGATTCCGGCCACTTCACCTGTAGCAAAAGTGAAATACTTCAGATTATCCAGGTTGTGGGTTGTTAGTTTCCTGAGAATGTTAAGGGCATTTGGCCCCTGCAAAGCCAATTGGGATATGCGTGGCGATGCGTTTTCAAGAACAGCGCCAAACTGGTTCTGTGAGTTGAGCCAGTTCCAGTCTTTCTGTATGTTTGAAGCATTCACCACGAGCATGTACTTTTCTTCATCGAATTGATGAACGATCAGGTCATCAACAATTCCGCCCTTTCCGTTTGGAAAACACGTATACTGAGCTTTTCCGATGGTAAGTGTGCCCGGATCGTTGGAACAGACATGGTTAAGCAACTTCCGCGCATTAGGGCCTTTTACCCATATTTCGCCCATATGCGAGACATCGAAGAGTCCGGCTGATTCCCTTACTGCCAGATGCTCTGCGTTAATTCCAAAGTATTCCAATGGCATTTCATAACCTGCAAATTCAACCATGCGGGCTCCGAGTTGATAATGTCTGGCATTAAAAACGGTTTTATTCATATTTCAGGTAGCTTATTTCTCAAAAGTAATACAAAAACCTGCAAATTATCAATGACTTTTACCACTGTAAAGAGAAAGCTGTATGGATGAAATAAAAAATGGATTATCTTTAGAAAATAATTCTTAATTTTCAACTCTTATCTGAAAATGTCGTTTTATGAAAGTTGATCTGTCATACCTCAGAGAAATGTCCGGAGGGAACAAAGAACTGGTGCTTGAAATGATTTCAATCTTTAAAACCCAGGTTGATGAATTCGGACGTGATATGGATCAGTTTCTGGCAGACAAAGAGTATGATCTGCTTGGCAAGCTTGCGCACAAGGCCAAGTCTTCGGTATCTATTATGGGCCTCAACGAACTTGCCATCCGGTTAAAGGAACTTGAAAACTCCGCCTGTGCCGGAAAAAATGTTGCTTCATATAAGGGAATCATCGAATTATTCAAACAGGAAACCACGGAGGCTGTAAAAGAGCTGGACCTGGTTAATCAAAACATAGAACTTTACTTTTAAAAAAACAGCATATGCTCAAAGTTGAGAAAATTAACAATATAACCGTCGTACGCTTTGATAACATTGACAGGTTAAACGCACTGATTTCGGAACCTGTTAAGGAAGACCTCAAAAGTTTTTTCAACACACCCGGAACAAGATTAATTCTCAATCTTGAAGGGATCAGGTATATTGACAGTTCAGGTTTCGGCGTTTTTCTATCCATTCTTAAAGCGTCAACCAACAACAAAGGCACCTTTAAAATGTGCTGTTTCAGTTCTGAAGTAATAGAACTATTCAAACTATTGCAGCTGCATAACATTTTTACCCTTTATGCAACACTTGACGAGTGTCTGGAAAGTTTCTAGCCGCCCGTTAGCAGAGGTTTTATTTATTTCTAAACAGAATACCCTGACCATCCCTGTCAACAACAACAGTTTGATCTCTTTTAACTGAACCGTCCAATATCTTCCTGGATAATTCATTCAGAATTCCCTTCTGAATAATCCTCTTTACCGGTCTTGCTCCATATTGCGGGTCAAATCCCTGGTCGGCTATATAATCCAATGCCTTATTGGTTATTTCGATCCGGATGTCCTGATCTGCAAGTTTGCTCATGATTTGGTTGAACTGCAACCTGGCAATATCATGGATCTCCTTTTTTGTCAAGGGAGCAAACATGATCAACTCGTCAATCCGGTTCAGAAATTCAGGCCGAATTGTCTTTTTCAGCAGCTCAAATACATCGTCTTTTGTTCTTTCAAGTATGCCCAACCTGTTCTCATCGCTGAGGTGTTCCAGGTTTTGCTGTATGATGTGCGACCCGATATTGGAGGTCATGACGATCAGGGTATTTTTAAAGTTAACCACACGACCTTTATTATCAGTCAGGCGTCCGTCATCCAAAACCTGCAGCAGAACATTGAAAACATCAGGGTGTGCCTTTTCAATCTCATCCAAAAGCAATACTGAATAAGGTTTTCGGCGTACTGCCTCTGTAAGTTGCCCGCCCTCATCATAGCCAATATAGCCCGGAGGTGCGCCAACCAGTCGTGAAACGGTATGCCTTTCCTGGTATTCCGACATGTCAATACGGGTCATCAGATTTTCATCATTGAAGAGAAACTCTGCGAGGGCTTTTGCAAGTTCTGTTTTTCCAACGCCTGTAGTACCCAGGAACAAAAACGATCCGATAGGCCGCTTGGGGTCCTGTAGTCCTGCCCTGCTCCTTCTTACTGCATCCGAAACAGCGCTGATGGCTTCATCCTGTCCTACAACCCGCTTATGAAGTTCACTTTCCAGGTTCAGTAGTTTTTCGCGCTCGCCCTGAAGCATTCGGGTTACCGGAATACCGGTCCAGCTCGACACCACTTCAGCGATTTCCTCAGCACCCACTTCCTCGTTGATCATAGCGGAACTACCCTGCTGATCTGTCAGCTTATCGTTTAGGTTTTGTATGTTTTTCTCGGCCTCTTTGATTTTTCCATACCTGATTTCCGCCACCTGGCCATAATCGCCCTGACGCTCTGCCTGATCTGCCTCAACCTTAAGATTTTCAATCAGTTGTTTATTCATCTGAATGTCATCGATAATCTTTTTTTCAGCCTGCCATTTTGCTCTGAACTTCACCCGCTCCTCATCAAGTTCACTGATCTCACGGCTCAGGTAGTTTACCTTTTCCGTATCATTTTCGCGCTTCAACGCTTCTCTTTCTATTTCGAGCTGTTTGATTCGGCGCTCCAGACTATCGATTTCCTGTGGCACGGAATTCATTTCGAGTCTTAATTTGGATGCGGCTTCATCAATAAGGTCGATGGCCTTGTCGGGTAGAAATCTTTCCGTTATATAACGGTGCGACAGCTCAACGGCAGCAAGGATGGCCTCGTCTTTGATTCTTACTTTATGGTGGTTTTCATAACGCTCACGCAATCCCCGCAATATGGAAACAGTGCTGGGAACGTCGGGTTCACATACATTAACTACCTGAAACCTGCGTTGCAGTGCTTTATCTTTCTCGAAGAACTTCTGGTATTCATCCAAAGTGGTGGCCCCGATGGCTCTCAGTTCTCCTTTTGCCAGAGCCGGTTTCAGGATACTCGCAGCATCCATGGCACCTTCACTTTTACCCGCGCCTACCAGTGTATGAATCTCATCGATAAAGAGAATGATCTCTCCATCTGCCGCAATCACCTCTTTAACAACGGCTTTCAACCGTTCTTCAAATTCGCCTTTATATTTTGCACCTGCTATCAGGGCGCCCATATCCAACGAAAAGATCTGTCGGGATTTCAGGTTGTCCGGCACATCCCCTGAAATGATCCGGTGGGCAATGCCCTCGGCAATAGCCGTTTTTCCAACGCCGGGTTCTCCGATTAATATGGGATTGTTTTTGGTGCGTCGCGACAATATCTGTAACACTCTTCTGATTTCGTCTTCACGGCCAATTACCGGGTCCGACTTGCCATTTCGGGCCTGCTCGTTCAGGTTAACAGCATATTTGTTGAGTGCATCATAGGTGTCTTCGGCTGTCGGGCTGTTTACGGCAGATCCCTTTCTCACCGATTGTATGGCAGCTGCCAGATCCTTTAAATTGACACCAAAATCCTTCAGCATATTTGCAACGGAATCTTTATGGCCAACCAATGCAAGCAATATGTGTTCAACCGAAACATACTGGTCCTGCATTTTTTTAGACAGATCAAGCGCGGATTGCAATACTCCTGAAGCATCGGAAGACAGGTATTGCTCACCACCGGTTACTTTAGCATAAGACTCAATGATGCGATCAAGTACCTTTTCCATATCGTTAACAGCAATACCGGATTTAGCCAGCAGATTCCGCACAATGCCGTCACTTTCTCCAAGTAACACTTTAAGCAAATGCCCTGTTTCCACAGCCTGGTTGCGGGAATCACGGGCCAGCAGGAAAGCCTTTTCAATGCCTTCCTGGGATTTTATAGTAAAGTTATCGAAAGTCATAGCTCACAATGGTTTTGCTATAACACTGCAATTTTTACACCAACCCTGCAGTTCAATCACATCATGCCATATTGACACTAGACTAAAAACAAAAGCGACATATTGACCGTATTAAGTACCAAAGCGGTTGATGAAAAAATATTGAATTCATTGGCTGAAACCAATAGAAATGATTTACGTAAAAAAATTATGCTGCTAACCCAGGATATGCAAAACCGACTATAAGCAATGAGCGAAAAGATTCTCAAAGCCTTGATGGAGTTATTTGCTATTATCGCCAGTCCCGAAGGTAACGATAAGGACAGGCGATCTGTTGTGCTTTCCTTTCTTAGCCGCCAGCTCAACCAGGAACTGGTTAAAGACTACATCCGCATATTTGATGCCTATTATGAAAAACACCAGGCGCTTAACGTTGAAAGAGGAAACAAGCGTATTGGTGCTGATTCTGTGAAGGTATTGAGGATCTGTCATGAGATCAACAAAGAACTTGGCCAAAAGCAAAAAATTATTGTACTGGTTCAATTGTTTGAATTTGTCAAATCAAACGATGGCGAAATCAGTGAACAGGAATTTGCATTTATCCGGGCAGTTGCCGATTCATTTTATATTCCGAACGAGGAATATAAGCTGATCATGGAATTCACGCTCAATACATTTGACAAAATTCCACATGACAGGAATCTCCTGGTAGTAAATAATAAAAAGAACAGTGATTCCGGAAAATACAAACACCTTTACTCGGAATACCTTACCGGGCAAATCTGGATCATCAACATCCCGTCAGCCGGCATGTACTTTTTGAGGTATATAGGTGTTAATGAATTGTACCTCAACGGCCAGATCTTACAACAAGACAAGGTATTTGTGCTGAACACCGGAACATCCATTCGGAATCACCATGTAAAGCCGCTCTATTTCAGTGATGTTGTCAGCGTTTTCAAGGAAGACCTGGAACTGCAGCGCATTGTTTTTGAAGCAGAGGCGGTTAGTTACCGATTTACCGGCGGAAATGCAGGCGTGCACGACATCAACTTCTGCGAAGATTCGGGCCGGCTGGTTGGGATAATGGGATCGAGCGGTGCAGGTAAATCAACCCTGCTGAATATACTTAATGGTTCAATGGAACCCATGGAAGGCCGAGTGCTGATAAACGGCATTGACATCTATAAAGACAAAGTAAAGGCAAACGGGCTGATCGGGCATGTGTCGCAGGACGACCTGCTAATTGAAGAACTAACTGTTTATCAGAACCTGTACTACAATACCAAGCTGTGCTTCGATCATTACAACGAAGACCAGATTGTTCAGTTGGTTAACTGTATGCTTCATAATCTCGGATTGTATGACATTAAGGACATCCAGGTTGGAACACCGCTGAACAAGAAAATTAGCGGCGGACAAAGAAAGCGGTTGAACATTGCACTTGAGCTGATTCGTGAACCCGCCATTCTGTTCCTGGATGAGCCCACCTCGGGGCTCTCATCAAAAGACTCCGAAAACATCATGGATCTTTTGAAAGACCTGACGTTGAAAGGAAAACTTGTGTTTGTTGTAATTCACCAGCCTTCATCGGACATTTTCAAGATGTTCGACAACCTGTTGATACTGGATACCGGAGGATACCTTATATATAATGGTAATCCGGTTGATTCCATCATGTATTTCAAATCAAAGGTTCATCAGGCCAACTGGGCTGACAGCGAATGTCATATTTGCGGCAATGTGAATCCCGAACAGATCTTCAATATTGTGGAGTCTTTGGTTATTGATGAGTATGGCAAAGAAACAAGGACGCGGAAAACATCGCCCCTCGAATGGTACAATGTTTATAAGAGTTCCGGGATGCCGGTTAAAAAGAAACCTGAAATTGACAACCCGCTTCCGGCAGTGGCATTTAAAGTACCCAATATTTTCAAGCAATTGGGTGTTTTCAT
>JAFGOR010000183.1 GCA_016926375.1 Bacteroidales bacterium | reverse complement strand
GGTTATAAAACAAATATATCCATTTTCTACAAAGATTTCGCCCCTTAATGGGGCTATGTTTAATCATGGTAAATAAACATCTTGCAATTTACAACATCTTCATTATTAACGATAAATGAGCATTAGCTTGACGGCTATGCCTCTGGAGGGGGCTGGGGGAGGACATTGACAATGTATTTCTCAAATTTCTGATGTTATGTCAGTGTTCATGCACATCCATTATAGCCGCATCTCTGCTCCGCTCATATTTACAACAATCCGGCAACCGGTCATATACCTCGTCTTTTGCTTTGTAATTGGGGGTATCATGACCCACCCCGGCAATGACCTGTTGAATTTCATCTGCCGATGTTTTGGCGGCATTAAAAGATACTTTCAGCATACCGGTTTCCTGATTCCAGTTGGCAACCGATACATCCCTTACCGATTTGGCTGCCTGCTCAATGCGTTCTTTGCACATTTCGCAAAGACCACTGACTTCAAATTGTGCTGTGGTGATCTCACCGGTTTCCATACTCATCATGCTGGGTTTGCCCGCAAGCTGCGCAGCAGCATCTACGCTGAATGTGCCTTGCGTTACGATTTCCTCACCATCGGACAGTCCGCTGATCACTACATAACTGTTGCCCAGCTTGGGGCCAAGTTCAATTTCATGCATTTTAAAAACAGGTTCATCGGTTTCAGTCTGTTTTACATATACAATAGCGCGTCTGCCGGTCCAAAGCACAGCTGAACGTGGAATAACCATTTTGTTTTGATATTCGGCAAGGTTGGCCTTGACAATGCCTGTGGCAAACATTTCGGGCTTCAGCTTTCCCGATGCATTGCCCGTTTCAACCCTTACTTTTGCCACACGTGTAACCGGATCAATCACCGGATCGATAAATGAAATTTTTCCGTTAAACTTTGTTCCCGGCAACGCCTGTATGGTAAATGAAAGGTGGTCTCCGACTTCCAGAAAGGGCAGGTCGCTTTCGTAGGCGTCAAACAGGAGCCATACTTTTGAAAGGTCTGCAACATCAAACAAAACTGTTCCGGCCGGCACATAATCTCCCGGATTGATCCTCCGGGTTAAAATAGTGCCCGTTGTATTGGACAGTATGTCAAATTCCTGCTTTACCTGTCCTGAATTTTCAATGGTTGCAATCTGCTGGTTGGTTAATTTCCACAGCCGAAGCTTTTCTTTTGCAGCAACGTAAATTTCAGGCTGAAGATCTTTTATTTTTATGGCCTCAAGTAGCTCCTGCTGCGCAGTAATCAATTCAGGGGAATAAATACTCACCAGCTTTTGTCCCTTGCTTACGCTTTCGCCTGTGAAGTTTACAAACAGTTTCTCAATGCGTCCCGGAATGTGGGCAACCTGACTTTGCAATAACCGTTCATCTGCTTGTACTTTGCCATAGAGCCGGACTTCCTTTACGGGTTTTTGCGATGATACCACCGAGGTAACTACGTTTGCCAATGATGCAGCTTCTCTGGAAAGATGAATGGCATCGGCGTCACCGGTTACATGATTCGAAACCAGTGGAATCAGGTCCATGGCACAGATGGGGCATTTCCCAGGCTTGTCCATGCGAATGTGGGGGTGCATGGCACAAGTCCAAACGTCTTCTTTTTCAGAAATGGCCTCGTTAGTCTGGCTGATTTCAGCCCGGGGAGTATGAAAAATCAAGCGGCCAAGTAACAGTCCGACTAAAATAAGCAGACTGTATATCAGATATTTGTTGCTAAGTGATTTTTTCATCTGTTTATTTAATTTTTATTTCAATTGTACAGATGGAACATCCATATAATCATTATTTTGTGTAAAGAATAATTACATCATGGATGTTTCATTTATTCAAGTGCTTTAAATTCGTAAAGTGGCACATCAGCCCTTATTTTTTTCAGCCAGGCGACTGCGGTATTGTAATCAGCAACGGCTTCAACCTGCCTGTTTTCGTAATCAAGTAACAATTGCCGGTAACGCAGCAAATCTGACAATCCTGTGCCCGAAGCAGAAAAGCTTTTTGTCATGATGTCATACGATTGCGTGGCAAGCTTGTTTTGTTGTGCATACAATTCCATACGCCTTTGGGCATCATGGTATAATTGGATGGCCTCGTAATACTCGTTTTGCAATTCATTTACTGCTGACTGGTAACCTTGCACGGCTGCTGCCTGCATCAGGCCGGCTTCGTTCTGCATGGCTTTGTACTTTTTGCGATAAACAGGAAGTGTAAAAGTAATCATAGGCATTAACATGTTGTTCCCGCTCATATCCGATGCCGACATGGAGCTTTTTTGGATAACCGAATAATTCAAACCAATACCCACCATAGGAAAACCCATACGGGCAACCATTCTTTCACGGGCAACGAGCGCTTGTTGCTCGTTAAGCCACATCCCGGGCATGGGGTTTTTTGCAAGCACACTGTCATTTAACAGTAAAAGCTGAAAGCTCAACGTATCAGGTCTGATGCTATCGGGTAAAATTACCGGGGTGTTTGCCGGCCTGTTTAAATAACCGTTAAATTTTGCTGATTGGGTTTGCAAACGGCTTTCTAACAGTGCGATGTTGTTTTTGATGTCGCCAATTTCAATTTGTACCCGAATCACATCAATTAACCCCGGTTTGGGTGCAGAAGCACTCATGTCATTGCTGCCCGGCATAGCTGAAAGAGGTGGAGTTGCATTCACGGCCGGTGCACTTGTCATTCCCGGCATACCTGGTGAAGCAGTGGTATTATAATTGTTTTGCATTGTATTGCCTGAATTCATAGAGGTGATTGAAGTTCCGGCGCCGGATTCACTGCCGGTACTGAATTTTGTTAATGCGAGCCTTTCAATTGATTTGAGAATCTGAATATTTTTTTCGGCAATGCCGATGTTTTGTGATGTTTTAAGCAACTCATACCATGTGCGCTGTACATCAAACCATACCTGCAATCGGGTATCCCTGAGCGATTCAAACCGGGCATTGGCCATCAGGCTCATTTCATCTTTGGCGTTTTTGAGTACTCCGAACCAGGGAAACATCTGCATTAGCCTGATGTCGGCTGCCTGTTTTCCTGAAACAATTTCCATGGGCGTGAGAAATATTCCCATGCTCAATTCGGGATCGGGCAAACTGCCAGCCTGAAGTATCTTCTGCAAAGCAGTTTGGTATTCATAATACTTTTGCAATACCAAAGGATTGTTTTTTGAGGCTATTTCGAGGTAATGCGCTAACGAATCGGGTTGTTGCCCCAATGTGGTTATAAAAGCACATAATCCAATGAACGCAGTAAGTGCTTTCTTATATCCCGCTGTTTTCATTGTTATCGCGATTATTTAAGTTTTGTAATGAATCTGCCTGACTCTTTTTAACAGCTTTTTCTCTCCATGCGGCCTGAAACAGGGGTACCATAAAAATGGTCATCACCTGGATCAGCATACCACCGAATGTGGGGATGGCCATAGGTAGCATAATCTCAGCTCCTTTGCCGGTTGATGTCAGCACCGGAAGCAGGGCAATAACTGTAACGGCAGTTGTCATCATGGCCGGACGCACGCGTTTTTTACCTGCTGTTACCACAGCTTCCCTTACTGCCTGAATAGTCCCAGGTTTCTGTTCTTCGAACACCCGGTGAATGTAAGTGCCCATGATAACTCCATCGTTGGTGGCGATACCAAAGAGGGCAATAAAACCTACCCACACAGCCACACTCAGATTGATGGGGTGCATCTGGAACAGGTCGCGCATGTGAACACCGGCCACGGAAAAATTCATGACCCAATCCTGGCCATATAGCCAAAGCATGATAAAACCACCGGCAAAAGCTACAAATACGCCGGAGAAATGGATTAACGATGCGGTTACTGTTTTAAACTGGAAATACAACAGCAGGAATATCAAGACCAAACTGATTGGTATCACAACCGACAGCCTTTTGGCAGCCCTAAGCTGATGTTCGTAATTTCCGGCAAATTTGTATGCAACTCCGGGTGGCAGCCTGAGTTCGCCCGATTCAATTTTCTGACTGAGGATGGCATCTGCTTCTTCAACCACGTCTACTTCAGCGGTGTTACCGGTTTTATCAAAAATCACATATCCGGTCAGAAATGAATTTTCGCTGCGGATCATTTGGGCATCTTTGGTGTAATTGATATCGGCAATTTCTCCCAGGGGAATTTGAACGCCATTCAAAGCCGGTATCAGTATGCGGCTTAAATCTTCGGGATTATCCCTGAGTTCGCGGGCATAACGAACACGTATGGGAAATCGTTCACGGCCTTCAACTGAATTACTCAACGACATACCGCCCACAGCAACCTGCAATACTTCCTGAACGTCGCCGATGCTCATTCCGTAGCGGGCCATCGCTTCACGGTTGAGACTGATCTCGATATAAGGGGCGCCCACAGCCCGGTCATAAAACACCGAGGAGGCCTTCACTGAAGGAACTGTTTTAAGGGCTCTTTCCAAATCCAACCCGGTTTGTTCAATGGTTTCCAGATCAGGTCCGTATACCTTCAATCCCATTGGAGCGCGCATACCGGTTGACAACATCACCAAACGTGTTTCAATGGGCTGTAACCTGGGTGCAGAGGTCAGGCCGGGTATGGCAGTTACCTGTACAATTTCGTTCCAGATGTCATCGGGTTTTTTGATATGCAACCGCCATTGCCGAAAATACGCACCTTTTTGATCCGGAATCAGACTGTCGGCAGGTATTGTACGAAAAGCCTCATCCGCCTGATTATACGTGTTGCCGTTTAAAAGCAAATAGCTTCCGTTTTTATCAACTTTGAAACGTCTGCGGTGCCCATTCTCATCAAGCAGGTATTCCGACCGGTAATTGATGGTGTTTTCAAACATCTGCACGGGTGCAGGATCCAAAGCGGAATTAACCCGGCCCCACTTGCCCACGGCAACCTCAATTTCGGGGATAGCGGAAAGGCGTTTGTCGAGCATTCTGATGTATTCGATGTTTTTTTCGATACCCGTATGTGGCATGCTGGTGGGCATCAGTAAAAACGAGCCTTCGTTGAGCGAAGGCATAAATTCTTTTCCTGTTCCGGGGAATGCATTTTCTGAAGCCTGCCAGAGCGCCGTCTGACGGATAGATTTCCAACCCAGGCTTTCGAAACCACCGGCCACAAAACCAAACATGTTTCCGAAGCCCAGCCAGGCCAGCATGCCGAATATCAAAGTAAATAAAGGAATCAGCATGAATTTCCATTTGTTCTGCAATCCCCAGCGCAATATGGGTTCGTAAAAATTTACCAGAAGTATCATAACAGCCAGAATAGCTGCCATAATCCCGGCAATAAACAGGAAATTCACAAACGTGCTGTTATGGGCACCCAGGGGCAACCATTCAACAGCAAGGTAGTAAAGGGCCACCAATACAGTAATGGCAATATTGATATAATTTGGATAAGCTTCGCGTTTTACCGGCCACCGGTAAGCCAATAAATTATTCAGGCCAATACCAACCAGAGCCAGTGCTGTCCATGTTTGCCAGAACACGATAAAAAGAATTCCGGCTGCAATCAAAATCCCGTTCAATACTTTGCGGATTTTCGAAGTATTCAAACGGATGTTGAAAAATACATGAACCAGTGTGGGCAGCACAACAATGCCCAAAATAAAGGCGGAAAGCAGGGCAAAGGTTTTGGTGAAAGCCAGGGGGTGAAATAACTTTCCTTCAGATGCCTGCATGGCAAATACCGGCAGGAAACTTACAATAGTTGTGGCTATGGAGGTTACTACCGCCGAACGAACTTCTGTTGTTGCCTGATAAACTACCCGCACCAGCATTTTACCACGGATGCCCCGGTTTTCAGGTTTTTCCAAATGTCTTAGGATATTCTCAACATCCACGATACCGATATCAACCATTACCCCAATGGCAATGGCAATACCTGAAAGCGCAACAATATTGGCATCTACACCAAAAAAGCGCATGAAAATAAAGGTCATCAACACGCCAATCGGAAGCAGTGCAGCCACAATAAGCGAAGCTCTCAGGTTAAGTACCAATACAATGATTACGATGATGCTGATGAGTATTTCGTGCGAAAGGGCTGATTCAAGTGTTCCAATTGTTTCTTTAATCAGACCTGTACGGTCATAGAAAGGCACCAGGGTAACCTTGGAAATGCTGCCGTCGGGTAAGGTCTTCTGCGGTAATCCGGGTTCTATTTCCTTTATTTTTTCTTTGATGTTGTTGATTACTTCCATGGGGTTCGACCCGTATCGTGCAACCACCACGGCACCTGTAGCCTCTGCACCCGATTTATCGAGTCCGCCTCTGCGCGTTGCCGGGCCAAATGAGGTGTGGGCAACATCTTTAACCCGAACCGGAATAGTATTGCGAACGGCAATTACAGTATTGTCCAGATCCTCCAGGCTCTTGACATATCCCAGCCCCCGGATGATGTATTCAACCTGGTTCAGCTCCATTGTTTCCGCGCCGATGTCGAGATTGCTTTTGCGCACTGCATTCATCAAATCCATTACAGAAACATTGTATGCTTTCAATGCATCGGGGTTGATGTCTACCTGGTATTGCTTAACGAATCCTCCCACTGAGGCTACTTCTGAAACGCCTTCTGCAGATGATAGTCCGTACTTAACATAAAAGTCCTGAATAGATCGTAATTCCTGAGGATCCCAACCGCCGTTTGGTTTACCGGTTTCGGGATTACGCCCTTCAAGCGTGTACCAGAATATCTGTCCCAATGCAGTGGCATCGGGACCCAGGGTGGGGGTAACACCCTCGGGTAAGGTTCCTGAAGGCAAGGAATTAAGCTTTTCAAGAATACGTGATCGACTCCAGTAGAAATCCACATCGTCTTTGAAGATGATATAAATAAAAGACATGCCGAACATGGACGTGCTGCGTATGGTTTGCATTCCCGGAATGCCCATTAATGAAGTGGTCAGCGGATAAGTAACCTGGTCCTCGATATCTTTGGGCGAGCGACCCATCCATTCAGTGGCTACAATTTGCTGGTTTTCGCCGATATCGGGTATGGCATCCACCGGGACCGGATCGCGGGGGAACCAGCCCGTGTGCCAGTTAAATGGTGAATATGCCAGGCCGAAAACCACGAAGGCAATGAGAAAAATAGTGGTTACCAGGCGGTTTTCAAGGAAATATTTTACGAGTCGGTTAAACATGTTCAATAATAGATGTTGATTTCAATATTATAGCATTTATGGCTGAGCGTAGCGCTATCCCCTGCCTACCGGCAGGCAGGCCCGCTGGCCTTGCTCTGCCGAAGCGGCTACGCGAAGGCGCAGCGGGGTCAGGGGGTGGACTCACCTGAATTCATTCCGAAAAATCAATTTAATGCCACAAACCTGCCTACCGTCCTTTAGATTTGTATTAGCTTATTAACAATATTAATTAACAGAGTATGTGTATGTAGCTGATTTTCTTTTCTTTTTGCTACTTTTTC
>JAFGOR010000182.1 GCA_016926375.1 Bacteroidales bacterium | reverse complement strand
TCATGGGGCCTTTTATTAAGTTTCAAATCTATGAATTATTGTTTGATCGATGCAACAGGCTGATGGAATCACTTAGGGATGGTTTTCTGTTGAAGATAATCCTCAATTACCTGTTGCACACGCTTTACAATATCATCGATCTCCTGGTTGGCGGGTTCAATTGGGTCTAATACAGTGTAGGTAATACGCTGACCAAACTGAAGCGGAAAGTAACCTTTTTCCATCAGCCGGCTGTGGCCGTCAATTACAAAGGGAACAATCACGGCAGAGGGTGCAGCTCGCAGCAGTGTATTCACCCCGGCGGTCATGAACTTTTTCACCTTGCCGTCTTTGCTTCGTGTGCCCTCGGGAAATATACAGGCAGCCTGGTTGCGTTCCTGGATCAGCTGGCCAAGCCGGAATATTTCTTTCACTGCCTGGGCACCATGCTTCCGGTCGATCAATGCCGATTTTCCATGCTTGAGGTTATAGGAAATGCTGGGGATGTGCTTTGACAGCTCAATTTTGGAGATGAATCGCGGATAATACTTTCTGAACCCGTGAACAACAGCCGGAATATCATACATGCTCTGGTGGTTGGCTACAATAATAAGCGGCCTGTTTCCGGGTATTTTTTCAAATCCTGAAAATTTCACACGGCAACCTAAGATATATAAGCCGTAAACCAGTATCATGTTAAGAAAATCCACAACCTTTTTCCGGGCCCTATCACCACTCAGGATGCGGGCTCCAACCTGCACCGGGTGGAACAGGATCAGCAGCAGCCAGAAATAGCAATGAAAAACTGGTGTAAGCAGGTATCCGGGTATTTGTTTCATTGAAAAAAATGCTAAATGGAGTTTCAAATATATTATTTTGCTGGTTAATCATCCCGGCATCTTTGCTAATATGTTACTCATTTCAGTTGAAAACCTCACATGACAAGGAAAAAACTCCCTGAACCATTCGTAATTCATTGTGTAATCACTTGCTTTTTACTAAATGAACAACATGGTTTACAATAGTTTCTGCGGCGCCAGTGTTCTGTTGCACATACAAACGAGCCTTCCGGGAAGCAAGTTCCAGAAACTTACTGTCAGCGGCAAGTTTGTTGATGATCCCGGAAAGTTCTGCCGGCGACTTAACGCAGAAAGCAGCTCCTGCTTCTGTCATTTCCACGGCTTCTCTTGCTTTGTGGTAATTTGGACCAAATATAACGGGAATACCGAAAACTGCGGCCTCCAGTATGTTGTGAATGCCTTTTCCAAATCCGCCGCCAACATAGGCACAATGGCCATAACGGTATAAGGAAGAAAGCATCCCCACGTTGTCAATAATCAGAACCTGTTTATCAGTTGCACGCTCTTTGTGGTACTCCGAAAAAAGAATATGCCTGTTTTTCAATTGGGCAGTCAGCCGGCTGATGTGGTTGCGGCCGATTTCATGGGGTGCCATAATGAACTTCATGCCGTGTGAATCCTTATTGATGTATTCAACAAGCATGTCTTCATCGGCCGGCCAGGTACTCCCGGCTATCAAACAAAACGCAGATGCTGAGAAATCTCCGGCAATGGCCACCGGTTGTCTTTTGGCAGCAAGTGCTGTCACCCTGTCGAAGCGTGTGTCTCCTGAAACAGTAACCCGGGATATTCCGCTGGAATTCAGCAGCGACTCCGATGCCTTGTCCTGCACAAAAAGGTGGCTGAACAGGTCCGGAATTCTCCGGAACCAAAACCCATACCACCGGAAGAAAACTTGTTCAGGACGGAAAATGCCCGAAATGAGAAAACAGGGAATGTGCATTTCATTCAGTTGTTTCAGGTAGCCATACCAGAACTCATATTTGATAAAGAAAGCAGCATCGGGTTTGATGCGGGCGATGAATTTCTTGGCATTGTAGGCGGTGTCAAGCGGGAGATAAGTAACCAGGTCAGCTTTTTCAAAGTTTTTGCGCACTTCATAACCCGATGGGGAATAGAAGGTAAGCACAAGCTGGCTACCGGGTACACGCGTTTTCATGCTTTCCATAACAGGGAGACCTTGTTCGAATTCACCCAGCGAAGCGGCATGAAACCAGAAAACCTGACCGGATGCACGCTGCCATTGATCAATTTTCCTGCGCCATCTAAAACGACCAGTAAACCAGAGCCGCGTTTTCTTGCTGAAAAGCGCCAAAGGCATTGCCATAATGTACGCCAGGTGCACGAGAATATAGTAAATCAGGGTCATGGTGTAAAGATATCTTCATTTTTAATCATATCGTTAAACATTATTGCGCCCTGGATGTTGTTCATATAAGAGAGTTAATTTAGACTAAATAAAAATAAAAATATTAATTCATTAAAATTCAATTGTTATGGCTTTCGAATTACCTAAATTATCATATGATTATGCGGCACTTGAACCGCATATGGATGCGCGTACCATGGAAATACATCATACGAAGCATCACCAGGCATACGTGACCAACCTGAACAATGCCCTTGCCGGCGGCGAATGGGAGAGCAAGAGTCTTGGCGATCTGATGGCCAATATTTCAAAACTTCCTGTTGCTGTTCGAAACAACGGGGGAGGGCATTACAACCATACCCTGTTTTGGGAAATCATGGCTCCCGGTTCGGGAGGAATGCCCAGTGGCGATTTGTTGGACGCACTCAACAGGTATTTTGGATCGTTTGAGAAATTCCGTGAACTTTTTACCAACGCGGCAATGACCCGGTTTGGATCGGGATGGGCCTGGCTGGTAAATACGGGAAGTGAGCTGAAGATTTCTTCCACCCCCAACCAGGACAATCCGCTGATGGATGTTGCCGAACTGAAAGGCACTCCGCTTCTTGGCGTTGATGTATGGGAACATGCCTACTATCTGAAATACCAGAATCGCAGAAATGAGTATCTGGCGGCATTCTGGAATGTGGTGAACTGGAAAGAGGTGGACCGGCGGTTCAGGGGGGAATAATATAAAGAAGT
>JAFGOR010000181.1 GCA_016926375.1 Bacteroidales bacterium | reverse complement strand
CTGTTGTTCAAAGAGAAACACCATATGTAGATTTACATAAATTTGCTGCATAAAAATTTGGTTTTGTCTTAGAATACAGGCAGGCTCGTCCCTATCCTTATCCCCATCTTCTTCATCAATATCGAAGCATTCATGCTGGTGCAAATGCCGGGGTTGAGTTTGTAATCGAAATACAACTCCTCCCCGTCAATTTTTACGTCGAAATGATAATTGTCGATCCGGTCGGGTAGCTCATCCGCCAGGTCAGCCAGTTTTAGATCGTGTGTGGCCACTACCGATACCGTTTCGTAACCTATCAGTTGTTTGATCAGAGCCACTGATCCAATATACCGGTCGTTGGAATTGGTTCCCCGCAGTATCTCGTCCAGCAGCAAAAATAGCCGTTTGTTGTGCTCGGCTTCCCTGATTATGGCTGCCAGCCTTTTGAGTTCGGCATAAAACGAGGAGGTGTTGTCTTCCAGAGAATCGGATATCCGCATACTCGAGTATACCTGCACATGCGAAACGGTGAATGCGGCAGCACATACCGGGGCACCGGCCAGGGCCAGCACGGTATTCACCCCGCATGTGCGCAAAAAAGTACTTTTGCCCGACATATTGGAACCGGTTACCAGTACTGTTTTTCCACCTGAACTGATGTCAATGGAGTTGCATACCCTGCGTGCTGAAGGAATTAACGGGTGACCAATTTCTCTTGCTTCCAGCACAAAGTAATCCTGAATCACCTTGGGCATGGGCCATTCCGGGTTGTTGAAGGCCATATTGGCAAAACACGACAATACCTCAAATTCGGCCATGGCCGAAAACCATTGCGCCAGGATGCCTTCATGGTTTCTTTTCCATTTTTCCAGCGCCAGGCAGCAGTGAATATCCCAAAAGAGAATAAGATTCAGAGGTACGGCAACCATGATATTGAACCGGGTATCAAGCCGGCTTACTATTTTTGATAATCTTTTTATCTGTTTTGAAACAGCTATGCCGCGCAGAAATACTTGTTGCAGTTCTTTCAGCTTATCGGTATCAAAGTTTGCTTCTTCAATCATTTTAATGGTGGCGGCATAAGTTTGCAACAGTTCTGACGACCTGCCCACCTGCTCATGCAGCCGGCTGATTTTTTGTCCCTGGCTGAAATAAAAGAAAAAATTTATGGCAAAAACGGGTATCAGCAAACCGGCAGGAAGGCCCAACAGAATGGTTAACAACATAAGCACTATGGCAAAAGCACTTAATCCGATAATTAGGGCTTTTAACCGGGTTCTTTTCGGAAAGAAGTCTGTGCTTTTCACCCAGTTTAAAAGACTTTGCGGATCACTGCCGGCTTTTTTATTCAAATAACCCAGTGTAATCATTTTCTGGCGCCAGTCGATTCGCGGTTTGAGCTCTGCAATGGTCTGCTGCCTCCGGGTAATCTCTGCCAGTTCAGCCGGGAATCTGAGCCATCCGGAAAGCTTGTCAGCCGCAGGTTTACTTGTGGTGCGGTTGAGATATTGAAAAAGCGAGGCATGTCCGAACAGATCCAAATCGTATGAATTCGGATGGACGCGGTCAACATATTCCGATCCGTCAGGGTATTCAAAGAAACTGCCTTTCAAACATGCGCCTTCCAGGTAATTGATGGTCTGCAGATGACGTGCATAAATCCTGGATCTTTCGGTATTGTTATAGTAATGAACCAACCGGGCAAATGCAATCAAACCAACGGTAAGTAATCCGATGGCGAGTAAATGGTTAAAGGAATACAAAGCAAAAAATAGTCCGATACTTAAAATGAAGACTATCAACCGGGCCAGAGACAGCCTGTTTTCTTTTTTTTGCAGGCGATCTGCCTGCAGCCTGAATTCTTCAACCCTTGCCTTGTAATGTTCCTGTGGTGTCATAGTATTTACTGAAAGTGCGCTATAAAGCTAAAAATTTCTGACCAACTTTTAATAACGGCGGATGCATTCGGGTGATAAGTAATAATTTTTTACATTTGCCGGTTATCATTCATTTACATCAAAATAATGGAATACAATTTCAGCGATATCGAAAAGAAGTGGCAACAATACTGGGAAGAAAACAAAACCTTTAAAACAGTAGAAGACTACAGTAAAAAAAAGTACTATATCCTCGACATGTTCCCCTATCCCTCGGGAAGTGGGTTGCATGTGGGGCACCCCGAAGGTTATACGGCAACCGACATCATGAGCCGTTACAAGCGGATGAAGGGTTTCAATGTATTGCACCCAATGGGATGGGATTCATTTGGTCTGCCTGCCGAGCAATTTGCCATTCAAACCGGCACACACCCGAGCATCACCACACAGAAAAACTGTGATACCTTCAGGCGCCAGATTAAATCGCTGGGACTGGGATACGACTGGGACCGCGAGATCAGTACTTCCGATGCCGGCTATTACAAATGGACACAGTGGATTTTTATCCGGCTGTACAATACCTGGTTTGACGATAAGGCAGAAAAAGGCCGTCCCATCAGCGAGCTTTCCATTCCTGCTGAAATTACAGCTAAAGGAGAAAAAGCAGTAAGAGAATACAGAGATGGCAAAAGACTGGCATATTACGATAATGCCCAGGTATGGTGGTGTGAGCATTGCCGGATTGTTTGTGCCAATGAGGAAGTGCTTACCGACGGATCTCACGAAAAATGCGGCAACCAGGTTGTACGCAAAAATCTGAAGCAATGGATGCTGCGCATACCTTTATATGCTGAACGGCTGTTGAAAGGATTGGATGGCGTTGACTGGCCCGAGGGGGTAAAAGACATGCAACGCAACTGGATTGGTAAGTCGACCGGTGCTGAGGTAGATTTTGAAGTGGAAGGTCTGGCCCGTAAGCTCAGGGTATACACCACCCGTCCCGATACGCTCTTTGGCGCTACTTATATGGTGATTGCGCCTGAGCATGAAATGGCGGACGAAATTGTTACTTCTGATTACAAAAGCAGGGTGGCTGAATACATACAGGCAGCCTCACTGAAATCGGATCTTGACCGGACCGATCTGGCCAAGGATAAAACCGGTGTTTTTACCGGCCGCTATGCCATCAACCCCGTGAATGGCAAGAAAATCCCCATCTGGGTGGCCGATTATGTGTTGATAGGTTACGGAACAGGTGCCATTATGGCGGTTCCGGCGCACGATACACGCGACTTTGAATTCGCTGAAAAGTTTGACCTGCCCATCGATTGCATTATGGATCCCAAGGGTGCCGATGAGAACCTTCGTGAACAGGTACTGAAAGGAAAAGCATGCTGGACTGAGGACGGAGTCTATATTAATTCGGCTTCTGACGCTACCGGATTGTCGATAAACGGACTGAATAAGGAACAGGGTATCCTGAAGGTAATTAACTGGCTTCAGGATAGACATATCGGAAAAGCCACCACGAATTATAAATTACGCGACTGGCTTTTCAGCCGTCAGCGTTACTGGGGTGAACCCTTTCCAGTGATTCACTGGGAAGATGGTGAAATAGATGTACTTTCAGACAACGAATTGCCGGTAACACTTCCGGAACTGAGTAAATACCAGCCCGGTGCGGATGGCGAATCTCCACTGGCCAACGCCGGAGAGTGGCTTGTGGTTACCAAAAACGGCCGGCGCGGCCGACGCGAAACCAACACCATGCCCCAGTGGGCAGGTTCATGCTGGTATTACCTGCGTTTCATTGATCCGAAAAATGACAAAGAGCCCTTCTCGAAAGAGAAAGAAAATTACTGGATGCCGGTTGATTTATACATTGGCGGAACCGAGCATGCCGTGCTGCATTTGCTTTACAGCCGCTTCTGGCATAAGGTGTTGTTCGACCTGGGCATCGTATCAACCGATGAACCCTTTCAGAAGCTTTTTAACCAGGGAATGATTCTGGCTTTTGCATACGAAACCGCCACAGGTGCTAAAGTATCGACCGACCTGGTTGAAGACCGTGAAGGAAAATATTTCCACCGCGAAACGGGCGAGGAATTAAAGCAGATTGTTGCCAAGATGTCCAAGTCGCTTAAGAATGTGGTGAACCCTGATGACGTAGTGAAACAATATGGTGCCGATTCTCTGCGCCTGTATGAAATGTTCATGGGCCCGCTGGATGTGATCAAACCTTGGACCGACACCGGTGTTAAGGGAGTATTTGGTTTCCTGGGCCGGGTCACCCGCTTTTTTGGCGAAGCAGAAAACATAAATGCTGCTGAAGAGGATATGGAGATCCTGAAAGGGTTGCACCAGACTATTAAAAAAGTCAGCCAGGATATTGAAGCACTTAAATTCAACACTGCTATTTCGCAGATGATGATTTTCACCAACCTGTGCATCAAAAAAGGCAAGGTTACCAAACAAACGGCAGAGGAATTTACCCGGGTGCTTGCACCCTTTGCCCCGCATTTGGCCGAAGAACTCTGGGTACTTTACGGCAACAAACCCAGCATCATCCAACAGGATTTTCCTGACGCAAATGAAACTTATTTACAAGAAGATACGTTTGATTATCCGGTATCCTTCAATGGCAAACTTCGCTTCAAACTCATGCTGCCGCTTTCCATGCAGGCTGCTGAAATTGAAAAAGCTGTCAAAGAGGATCCGCAATCAGCCAAATGGATTGAAGGGAAACAAATTAAAAAAATCATCTTCGTCCCCGGCAAAATTATTAACGTAGTAGTTGCTTAGCGTATGAAAAAGTTTGTAAAAATTGCCCTCGTAGCTGGTTCGGTATTATTGCTGGCAGCAGCGGCATACTGGTTCATGCTGCCCCGTTTAAATAAGGAGATTCAGCATGACATTACAAAACAAACCTCTCCTGCTGAGCGCGAGGTGACCAGGTTGTACGGCATTGCCGTGGATTCATTTATTGTGGAAAAGAACAAAGTGGGAAGAGATCAGAATCTCGGGCAGATTTTACACAAATATGTGCTTCCGGAACGTGCTTTCACACAGTTGCTGATGTATGCCGACCGGGTATTTGATCTTCGGAAAATCCGCCATGGTAATAATTACACAGCTTTTATTTCAAATGACACGCTGAACAGGTTACAATACTTTGTTTATGAACACTCGCCGGTAGACTATGTGGTTTTTGATTTTACCGACAGCATCCGGATTTCCCTTGAGCAAAAGGAAGTGGTTACCAAACAGATGAAGGTGAGCGGCGAAATAGTGACCTCACTGTGGGATGCCATTACCAAAAATAACATCAACCCACTTGTGGCCTTGCAATTGTCTGAAATGTACGCATGGACGGTAGATTTCTTTGGGTTGCAACCGGGCGATCATTTCACCGTGGTATATGATGAATTGTTTGTTGATTCAGTTTCAGTTGGTTTGGGAAAAATTCACGCCGCCAATTTCAATCATGTGGGCAGGGATTTGCTGGCAGTACCTTTCACACAGGACAGTGTGGAAACCTATTACGATGCCGAAGGGAAAAGTCTGAAAAGAGCATTCCTGAAAGCACCGCTTCGCTTTTCGCGCATCAGCTCCCGGTTTTCGGGCAGCCGGCTGCATCCAATCCTAAAAATCAGAAGACCTCATTATGGAGTGGATTACGCTGCTCCCGTGGGAACCCCGGTATATGCCATTGGCGATGGCCGGGTGATTATGATGGATTACCAAAAGGGAGCAGGACGCATTATCAAAGTAAGACATAACAGTATATACACCTCAACTTACATGCATTTGAGCGGATTTGGAAAGGGTCTTTCCACGGGAAAATATGTCAGACAGGGTGAATTGCTGGGCTATGTGGGCAGTTCGGGGTTATCCACCGGACCTCATCTGGATTTCCGGGTTACCATGAACGGCTCACCCATTGATCCGCTCAAAATGGAATCACCTCCGGTTGACCCGGTTCGTCCTGATAAAATGGCCGCTTTTGAATCGGTTAAAGAAGAGGTGATGCGCCAACTTACAGATACTGAAGAACCCCGGCTGGTGGAAAACCAGCTGATCAAACCGGTTTTTTTTAGGGATGAGGTGAATTAGAACCCTATCTCTATCTCAAGCATATTACCAGCCCTTCCGCTTTTGGAGGGGCTTTTTTTGGGATTACTTGCGTGATTATATGAAATGATCGTAGTCTGGAGACTACGCTCAGCATTCTGAAATGATATTTAGTAGAAAACGCTGGG
>JAFGOR010000180.1 GCA_016926375.1 Bacteroidales bacterium | reverse complement strand
TCTTTTCATGGTTAGGGTATTTACATTTACTAAATGGGTAGCAAATATAAATTTTTAAAAGCAACAATGAAAAAAAAGGAAGAATAATTGCTGTTAAAACTCGGGACAGGGCACCTCGCCTTTTTTATCGCGACGGGGGATGGCAAATTTAACGCTCATGGATATTTCATGGGATCCAACAGCCTGACCTATCAGGTTGGATATAGTCATGTCATAGCTGTAGCCGACATTGAAATTCTTTGTTTTATAGCCAATGAGCAGAATAAGCGCATCTCCGCGCTGTGAATTGAACGGGGGTATGCCCCGGTACCACACACCCAATACCAAAGGATTCTTAAACCAGTAAACTCCCAGGTCGAGCTGATTGTATGGTCCCTGGTGTTTAAACAGGTAGGCAACGGTCATGGTTTCTTCGTCGGGTTTGAGCAGGTGACTCTTACGCACAATCTCAATACCTCCGAAAGCGGCAATTTTAACAGGCACTTCGTGCTTGTCTGAATACAGCGAAACGTTTGGAGTGAGGATGTGATCAACCGTAAGTCCTCCCCATATTCTTTTTGAATATACCAGTGCCGAAAGGGCCAGGTCAACATCCCTCACTTTGGTGATTGGCGGAGGTTCCAACACGGTACTCGGACTGTGAAGTACTTCATCAATAAAAGTCAGTTTATCCCAGGCCAGTCCGTGTTCCCTGTATGAAAAATGCAATCCCGGCCGGGCAAAAACTTCCTGCGTTATTTTAAAATTATAGGAGTACTGAACGCCCAAACTTAACGTACCCAAATCTCCGGTTCCTGCAACATCTTTATAGGCAAGCAATCCAAAACCGCTGTTGAATTTTGGGTAGAAGTAATCATAGGAAAAGCTGTAGGTCATGAAGGTAGATGGCAAGGCAACCCACTGGTCACGTACGTTTGCGCAGATTCTGTTCCCGCCTGCCGCACCTGCAAATGATGGCGCCAGGTAAAGCGGATTCGAATAGAACTGCGAAAACTGTGGATCCTGGGCTGTTGATTTGGCTAAACCTATCCAGGCTGTGATTAATAGTATGAAAAGCCTGCGTGTCAATTTTTCATGAATAAACGGTTGTTTTAGGTAGTCAATTTTACGATATTTAAATGGTTTGGTTATATTATGTATGCATTATTTGTCAACAGAATCGCCACCTTCGTATTATCTATAAAACAGAAACCCCGCTTTTTCGCGGGGTTTCAGTTGTCAAGGCTGTTTCACCAGCACAGTCAAATCTCCGGCCTTTACAAATGGTCTGCCATTGGTAAAGCGTCCGCTGACCCGCCAAACATATACGTCCTGTTTAACCGGGGACCCGTCAATATGACCGTTCCATCCCTTATTCACATCGTCGCTTTCGAAAATCAGCTCGCCCCAGCGGTTGTATATCTCCAGCCTGTACTTTTCTACCCCGTAGCTTTTTGGCCGGAATATGGCAGCATTGGCCTCATCGGGATTGTAATTTTCATCTTCCGGATCTCCCGGAACAATAGTTATGGCGTTGGGGAACTCCATGACTCCGCCTGCGTAGATGATGATTGGGATTTCATTTTCAAACGTGTCAAGACACCCGAATATGTTTTCCACCATCAGCGTAACGTAGTATGCGCCTTCTTCCTGGTATTCGTGTGATGGTTCATATTCGTTACTTGTTGCCGGATCGCGGTTATCCTTGTCGAAATCCCAGCTGTAGCTGTAGCCCGGACCGGAAAGGTTAAAGAACTTGATGGGGGTTCCTGCTTCCGTCTGACTTCTAACCCATGCAGAATCGGGTTCAAAGTCGAAATTGGCCACCGGCTTGGGATGAACAGTTATTGTTTTATAATCCCAGTTGGATCCGCCATCTCCCTGAACCGTTAACCTGACAATATATACGCCCGGAGCATCATAAACCAGCGGGGTTGGTTCGTTATCTGTTGAAGATTGGCCGTTGAACCCCAGATCCCATTGGTACTGATCAGGGTAGTTGTATTTGGCCGTGGATGGGAATGAAACGGTTAGCGGCAGGCATCCGGCAACATCCGGCCCAAGATCAACTTTGGGAAGCGGCGGTCTGATGATTACGAAATGCATCACCGTATCGGAACACTCCGGATGGTTCGTATTGGTTGCTATCAGGTTAACCGGAATCCGGCTTTCGTTGCTGATATCGCCCCAGACGGTGTAATTTTTAATGAAAGAGGCGGCAGATTGGGTTGAGGTGGTGCCATCACCGTAATCCCACTGGTATCCCCAAATCGATTGGTTGTTGGTCTGGTTGTTCATGGTCACCGGCGTAATGTCGTTATCGGTATTGAACTCCTGGGCCTGCGGGCTGGGCAGAAACTCTGCCAATGGTTTGGGGAAGATGGAGATCTGTTTGATGGTATCATCAAAGCATCCGTTGATGGACACAGCCTTGAACTGAACAGTAAACACCTTATCACCCGCAGATTCGTTGACAAATCTGTAGGAGGGGTCTTCGTAATTACTGATTGCCTTGCCATCAACATACCAGTAGTATTCATTTTCGTTGGTGGCAGTTCCGTTGAGGTTGATCTGCATCGGGTTGCAACCGCTCCAGTCCGAGGCATCAAAGTCGACCATTACACCCGGGTATACCTGTACCGGTTTTACAACAGTGTCAGCACAATTAAAATCTGTTGTTACAATCAGGGTAACCGGGTTTTCAAGTATGGTTGAACCTGAATTATAAAACGTTTCTGTCGGATTCATGTCATTGCTTGTATTACCTGTGCTAAAATCCCAGTTGTAATCCAGGCTGGTGCCCATGGAATTGTCGGTAAACTGCACCGGGAAAGGCGGGCAGTCAACTGCCAACGGGAAGTTGAAATCGGCAAGCGGCTTGGGATGTATGACAACTGTGCCTGAAATGGTGCTGTCGCATCCATATTCCGATGTGGTGGTAAGACTGACATTGAAGGTTCTGTCATCCGTACGGCTGAAATTCTTATAGGCATGAACAGGATCCTTGTTTACGGAACTTGAACCATCGCCGAAGTTCCAGTAATAGGTAAGGGGCACAGCTGGCTCTGACAAATTGGTAAAGTTTGTTGACAGCGGATAACAGGCTTCCTGGTTGTCAATATTGAATTTGGCTCTTACCTCGGGGTGAACTGCAATAGTTTCTGTCCATGAAGTGTCACATCCCTGCTCATTGGTTACAGTGAGCCTGATGTGCGGATTGATATCTTCTGTTCCCGTATTGGAATAAGTATAGGTGAATTCGGGAGTTGTCTTGTCCTCAACGGGAGTGCCGTCATCATAATCCCAGTAGTAATGTTTGATGGCACCTGCCGACCCGCTTCTGTCAATGGAAAAAAGCTCGTCGGAGCAAATTGCAGGCCGGTCAATGCTAAATTTGGCATAAATATAGGGATATACCTCTACGGTGATGGTGGTATCGTCATAACATCCGTATTGCGTAGTGGCCTGAAGCAGAATGTTATGAGTTACACTGTTGTTGGTCAGGTTGTTGTATATGTGTTCTATGGGTTCGGTCAGGTTGGAATACTTGCCATCACCGAAGTTCCAAAAGAATGAGGTTCCGGGAATGATATTTGAGTTGTTGTCCAGTCCTGTTAACATTGGCTGGCAGCCTGCCAGCACATCCGGATGAAAATCGGCATGCATTTCCGGGAAAACAGTGATGGTGTCTGTTTTAAATGCCGGGCATCCATGGCTGTTTTGGGTGCGCAGCACTATGGGGTGCCTTATGACAGAATCGCTCTGGTTGTGGTATACGGGTATGTCGGGGTCCGAAAAATCATATTTTATGATTGAATCATTTTCGGTGTATTTCCATATGAAATCGGTAATACCGCCCGATGAGAAATTGTCAACTCTAATTTTAAACGGAGAACAACTATCCACACGCTCAATGGAGAAATCAGCGGTTACTTTCGAATAAACTTCTACTGTTTTGGTAATGCTGCTGTCGCATCCGGCCAGGTTCATCACGGTGAGGTTCACGTAATAGGTGGTGTCCTTGGATGTTGCATTTTGGTACAATTTTGGAGGTGGGTTCTGACTGGTCGAAAAGGTATTGTCGCCAAAGTCCCATTGGTAATTCAGATTGGTACCTTTTGAAGTATTCTGGAATGAAACGTTTAATGGGTTACAACCCGCATTGGGACTGGTGAAATCAAAGTTGGCAGCTACTTGCGGAAAAAGGTAAACGGAACGCCGGATTGAATCGGAACATCCTTGATTGTTGACAGCTTTCAGCCAAATGTAAAAGGTTGTATCATGGTCGGTATAATTCTCATAAACATGATGGAGTGTTTCCGGTATAAGGGTGTTGTATTTATAACCGTCGCCAAAATCCCAATCAAACAACGTGCCTCCCTTTGAAGTGTTTGTAAATTCAGCATTCAGTGGTGAACAATTATTGCTGTAATCAATGGCAAAATTTGCATTTACAAAGGGGTAAACGGTTAAGGGAAGGCTGAATGTATCTTTACAATAATAGTCGGATGTAGCCGTAAGTTTTATCGTATAGATTGTGTCATGGTTCGAGCGGTTCAGGTAATACCGGGAAAATGATCCGGAAGAGGTGTCGGAAATTGAGGTGCCGTTACCAAAGTCCCACTCATATTGCAGATTATAACCGGTGGAATGATTGGTGAATAATACATCCATCGAATCACAAATTGCAATCTTGTCCATGTCAAATTCTGCATGAACACCTGGATATATTACAACTGGTCGTGTTGTGGCCGTGTCAGTGCATCCGAATCGGTTTACGGCATTCATGGCAAAGTAAATGGTGTCGGGTACGGCACGTGGGTTGTTGTGATTCAAAATAATAGGGGATTCATCCAGTCTGGAAAACGCGTCATCAATGATCGTTTTGTTTCTGTCCGATATAGACCAGTAAAAAGTGTCAACGCCAATGGAAACAGTAGGGTCTGCAAGTAATTCTGCCGGAGAACATCTAATCGCCGTATCAACAGCAAATGATGCGTATATGTATGGAAATACCCTTATGTCAAGGAAATCGGACGTGTCTTTACATCCATATGGTGAGGTGGCAATCAGATTAACTTTATATGTAGTATCATTTGCTCCAAAATTATTATAGGTGTGTGCAACCAGTGTGTCAATGTCGGATGATCCATCGCCGAAATTCCAAAGATATTTATCCGTGTTGCCTGACGAGGTATTTTGGATGAGTACATTGGTAGCATGGCAAACGGCAGTGTCTTTTTGTTCAATCAGTTCGAAATTTGAAACAATTTCCGGAAATACCCTGATGGTATCGGTGAAGTAGTCATTACATCCATCGTCACTGGTAACCGTATAACCAAGCACGTAATCTGCAATGGTATCTGTATTGTTCGGGTAATTGTGGGTGAGGTTAATGGGTGTTGGAGAAAAGATGGGCGGGGTACCATCACCCAGGTCAAGTACATAGAAATTTGCACCATCAGATGCGTCGATCAATTTTATATCAATTGGTGCACATCCGCTGGTTTTATTAACAGCAAGAAAAGCATTCGGACTTTTAGGCACGATGACCCAAACATTCAAAGAAACAAATCCATAACAAGGTTGTTCTATTTCAACTTTAAAAACCTGTTCAAAACCGCCGTAAGGAGGTCTTAGAATTGGGTTTTGCACATTCGGGTCGTCAAGGTATTCCGTAGGGCTCCAATGGTAAGAAATCCCCCCTTTTGCCCTGAGTTGGATGGAGTCGGCGCCACAAACCTGAAAAACAGTACCCTGATCTTCCACGTTTGCAGATGCTTCAAGTTCGTTATAATCTGAAAAATATCCGTAAACACAACCGCCGCCTGTTGTTACACCGTTGAAATAGCCGAGGTGAAATACATTTTTTGTATTAAATATGCGGGTAACAACACCATCCGGAATCATGGCAGTACTGATTTCTTTAACGGCATCTTTAAGTACATACCAATTTGAAGTTCCGGCTTGTTCAAAATCACTGGCGGAAAAGAATGGAACCGGCGCTGCTCCGTTTACTGAAATGTAGAAACTGTCTATGGCATCAGCCTGCGTCATCAGGTTCAGATAGAAAGGTTGATCTTTTGACCTTACGAAACTTACAGTGAGTGAGCCGGTGCACCCGTCAATGGTTGGTAGTATGGCGTTCCCCATTTCATGACCAAAACCAGCAAGGTGCATCACATAAACGGGTTCAGTTGCAGCTATGTGAACATAAAAATCATTGTCAATGCCAAGTATGTCAACAGTCAATTGGTGACCTGCCGGGAATGGCCCATGAGTAGTTACTGTACCATTTCGACGCGTTACAGTAATGGAGGTGTTATTTTTTGTAGTTACAATATATGCCTTTTCATTACTGCCACTTGCGAGATCAGTGATTTTTCCTTTCATTAGCACATACTCATAACCTATAACAGGCTTGTTTTGAGCATTTTTAACTGGTATGTGCTGGTCGCCCATATAGTCGTAAGCTGTTGATTTTTCCACTGAATCATCTCCGAGTGTTACGGAAATAGGCCGGTTTGAGGTAATGTGAGTGCCAATTAGCCTGTCGGCAGCCAATATGCTTGGCTCGTTATTATCTGCAGCGTTAGCTCTGGGAACGAACATATAGGTTTGACCTTTATCAAGTGTTATCGTGTGGTCAACGTTTGCGGCGTAACCAAAAGCAGGTTTTTGAAACCTGACAGTAACTGTGGTGTTGTCCTGTGTGGCAACTATACAGATTTGACTGAAAGCAGGGTCATTGCTGGGTGCATCCCAATCATGGTTATCCCACCTGTCTTGAAAAGGCGTCCAGAAGTCCTGGCCCAAAGCGTTTTTCCCTTTAAGAGCAAAAATGGCAGGATTGTTCTTTGTTCTGTGAATCTCATAATATGTTGTAATTTCCCGGTTTGCCCTGATAAGCAGGGCGCTGTTACTTTTGCTGTTATATAGGTTATTTGAAAACTTAAGTATATCTGCTTGTGAAAAAGTGATGTTGTGAGTAAGTGAAACGGCAGGATCAATCTGCACGGTTATGGGCGCAAATTGCGGATTGTAAGGTTGTGAAATGGTAACTGTTGTGATATTGACCTCATCAGTAGCACTTAATGTCAGATTGGCTGTAAGAGGGCCGTCATGGCTTAGGGAGGCATAGGGTACTGCGAACCAAAAAAGTGTGTCGGTTTGTCCAATAACTTTTAATGACAAGGTAAGTAAAAGTAGCAGTAGGAATCGGGTTTTCATTTGGCTAACGATTTCCTCTTTTTACGTGAAACTCATAAAAAAGTTTACACATGCTGCAAAAGCATTGACAAAACACGTTTTCGACATGATGGAATGAAATAATCTGCAAGTCACATTTACTTTCGTTCGAAAGTATATAATTGTTACCGGTGATGCAACCAAAATCATATGAATCCGTAAAAAATTACAAACTAACCAATTTGTTATGAGAAACATCATTATCGTTTTCTGGTTGCTCTTTCTTGTGATGACGATACAGACTCAGGCTCAGCTTGTTATTTTTTCTGAGGACTTTGAATCGGACGAGATACCGCTCGACTGGAAGGAACAATTCATAAACGGGTCAATCAACTGGCGGTATGAAAACGGGGGCTATTCACTTGATCCCGAGATACCCTATACGCGTAAACCTGTTGCTGCTTATAGCGGACAGTTTAATGCCATGTTTCAATATCAGAGTGCTAACAATGAAGCTACAAATCTGATTACCAAAAGAATAGGAGCTCTTGAATTTGCCATTAAACCCGAATTGCATTTCTACCATGCTCAGATGGCCTGGAAACATGGAAGTGATTATTACAACGATTATTTAAGGGTATATTACCGCACCAGTGCCACCTCACCCTGGCAGTTGCTCAAAACATATACAGAGGCAACCACTGATTGGGTGGAAAGGATCATAGTTTTGCCTGAGAATGATCTTTCAGCCGATTATTACCTGGCGTTTGAAGGCGAAACGCACTGGGGATGGGGTTCATGCGTTGATGATATTAAAATATATGAAACCGGTATTCTTCAGAAGTATCTCGATAACATTATCATTGAACAGGCTTCTGATGTTTCGGTTGCTTCAGGTACAGAGAATAACCCCATTCTTAAATTTAAACTTAAGGTTATGGGAAATGCCGGCACCTGTCCGATTAATTCGCTTACCTTAAGTTCACTTAATACCTCCGATGCAGATATAAAAACCGGAGGAGTGAAACTATATCTCACTCAGGATGCTGACTTTGATACAGAGAATCCGGTTGGAAGTGGAGTAAGTTTTAATTCAGGCAAAGCAGTATTCACTAATCTTAATTACGATTTACCTACAGGTTATTCCTATTTGTGGATCACCTACGATGTGGCAAATGAAGCCGGGCACAGGCATATTATTGATGGTATGTTGGAGAGTGGGGCTCTTGATATTAACGGACAAACTTATTTTGCCTCGCAGCAGTCGCCTAATGGCGCAAGAACAATTCTTCAGACCATTTATTCCGATGATTTTGAGTCGGGGTTAAACTGGAGTCTGACAGGTGAGTTTGAATACGGAATTCCGCAAGGACTTGGTGGTTCACAGGCAAACCCGGATCCCACTGCTGCTTTCAGCGGAGATTCAATTATTGGTACTGATCTTTCCGGATTGGGAGAATACCTGGGTGACTATGAAAAAAACCTGGGCTTTGCCTCATGCAGCGCTATTTCAGATACCTTTGATTTAACGTTTTATAATGACATGTCTATTAGGTATATGCGTTATTTAAATATTGGTGTTAATGATGAGGCCAATATTGACATTAGCGCTGACGGAGGCAATACATGGGAAACAGCTTGGAATAATGGCAGCATGATACTCGATAACCAATGGAAACTGCACGAAATTGATATTAGTCAAATTGCTTCCCGTGAAAAAAATGTTATTGTCAGGTATTCCATTGGCACAACCAATGATTACTGGCAGCTTTCCGGATGGAACATTGATGATTTTCAGCTAACGGGCCGTTTTGTGTCAAAGGATGTTGGCGTAAGCAGCTTGGTATCGCCGACACAGGGATGCGGAAACACGGCAGAGGAAACAGTTTCGGTATATATAAAAAATTATGGCGCAACCGATTCATACAGCATTATTCCGCTGCAATATTCATTCGATGGGGAACAAACTGTTATAATGGATACACTTAAACAGGTGATTCCTTTTGGAGACAGTGTATTATTTACTTTTAAAAAAAAAGTTGATCTCTCCATCCCTGATGTTTATAATTTCGTAGTAAAAACCACCATGAATGGTGATGAAGATGAATACAATGACGCCATCGCCATTTCTTTTTATGTTCAGCCTACCCGAAGCGAAGACCATACTGAAACATTTGAAAGCAAAGGAGGAATATGGATTCCTCCATCAACCGCCAATTCAAACTGGGAGTGGGGCACTCCGGGATATGGCATTATTCCTACTTCGGGAAGCAAATTGTGGGCAACTCGCTTGATCAATACATACTCTCCCAATGACCTATCTTTTGTTGAAAGTGGATGCTATTCCAACAGCAACCAAAAACGGAAAATACTGCAGCTTAAATACTGGATAAGCAGTGAAGCTACAAAGGATGGTGCTGCAGTGCAATATTCAATTGATAACGGTAACACCTGGGAGCTGTTGGACACGTTGATAACCGGTTCGAACTGGTATGATGGCACTGTTGAATCGATTGGCACTCAGGGTTGGTCAGGAGTATCGGATGGCTGGAAGACTGCAAAACAGGTTTTACCTGTGGCTTTAACTAATGCTTCTTTAATGAAATTCAGGTTAGTCTTTGGCAGTGATGCCAATGTTACCGATATTGGTTTTGCTTTTGATGATTTCCAGGTATTTGAAATGCCTATGGATATTGGTGTTACAGCAATTGATGATTTCGCAGATGCATGTCAGCATATTAATCCCGATGAGCTTACCGTAACGATAAAAAACTTTGGCGTTAATCCTTTGATGCAGGATGATACCCTATTTGTGGGTTACAGTTTAAATGCCGTTCAAAGAGAAATTGACACCATCAGGTTATCCGCCAATTTAGCCCCCGGGCAAACAATGAAACATACGTTTGGTTCTATAGTAGATGTAAGTTCGGCTGGGAATTACAGCCTGGCTGCCTATACGTTAGGTGAAATTGATCCGCAGTTTTATGGCCCAAACAACGATACCCTCACTGTTAATTTTGAGGTATATCCTGGTCCGTTAACCAGCCTTCCGGATACAATTCAAACTCACCTTCCGGACACGGTGAAGCTGACTACCATTTATAACAGCACTTACGACTATTGGTGGAATGGCTCAGGCGGAACTAATATTTATGAAGTTGAGGATGGCGGCTGGCAATATTTGAAGGTTACCGCCACAAGAGGTAATGGTTGCTCGTCATACGACTCTGCCAATGTAGAGCTGTTGTTTTATGACCTGGGCGCTTCGGAGCTGGTTCATCCGACCGATAACTGCGGCTTCGGAAAACATGAGTATCCCGTAGTGCGGGTTATGAATTACGGAACCGACAGCATAGCGGCCGGTCAAAAAATTGCAGTCAGCTACAGGATGAATTCAGGTCCGGAAGTTTCGGATACCCTGAAGCTTGTAAATACACTATATTCAGGAAAGGCAGTTGACTTTACATTTACCAAAGGTGCTTTGGATGTATCGCAGAAAGGCACATACGTTTTCGATCTGAAAACCACCTATGCCGGAGATACCGTTGTGTTGAACGACGGAGTTACCCGGAGTGCGGAAATTTTGGGAAGGCCTGTTGTCAGCCTCGGCCCCGACCTGACCGTTCAGGCCCTTACACATATGCTTAATGCCGGAAGCGGTTATGAAAGTTACCTGTGGGATGACAGCACCACCCTGCAAACTCGCGAAATCAATGAAAGCGGTTCATACTGGGTTCAGGTATACGACGAGAATCTTTGTGATAATTCCGATACAGTGAACGTCTGGCTGAAAATCCGCGACATCAGTCCGGATGGTTTTGCCAGCCCGCTTTCTGATTGCAGCTTTAATTCAGCAGAACCGGTTTCACTTCGGATTCTGAATTCGGGAACCGACACCATTCCGTCAGGAACCGGAATATCGGTCAGCTATCGGTTCCAGGCAGGAACGCGCGTAACCGGATCGTTCAGCCTTTCGGGCCAGCTTCTTCCAGGTGCCGTTGTAACCCATGATTTTGCTGAGATACTCGATTTAAGCACCGCGGGCGACTATTTGTTTGAGGCAACAGCGGCTACAACGGGCGATTTGAAAAAGTACAACGATACATCTGAAGTTACTGTTTATAGGTATGCCCGGCCTGTGGTTGATTTCGGACTGCCAAGTTCGGTTACTGTGGAAGATATTTCTTATGAGATTGATGCCGGTTATAACCCGAATTATTCCTATCTGTGGCAGGACGGGTTTACAGAACATTTGTACACGGCAACCAACAGCGGGCTCTGCCATGTAATTGCAACCGACAACCGGACTTCGTGTTATGACCGCGATTCGGTGATGGTTTTCCTGGCCTACCCGGATGTGGGAGTTACCTGGACGGATATGCCTGCAAATGGTTGTACGGGTGAATTTGACGATGTACTTGTTCGTGTTCAAAGCCTGGGTACTTCAAATATAGGTAGTACTACTCCGATTTATGTGGCATGTGACATTAACGGAGTAAGAGTAACACTTGATACACTGATCAGAAACACGAACTTCAGTCCCGGTGCCAGCCTGGAACTCACCCTCTCGGGAAAAATTAAAATTACCAATGGTGGCAGCAGTGAGATCAGGTTTTATACGGTGATGCCGCTGGATAAAAGAAACGAAAATGATACGCTGGTGGCAACATTTGATGCGTTGCCGGCACCCGTGATCGATTTTGGAGATGTTAACGGAGATTTGAGTGTGGACCTTCCGCATGTACTTGATGCAGGTGGCGGCCATAAGGCTTACCTGTGGCAGGATGCATCAACCGGTCAGACTTTCAGTGTGGTTCAGAAGGGAGTATACAGTGTAACGGTTACCGGGCAGAATGACTGCCAGACAACAAAAGCCGTTAGTGTGAATATGCTTAGTGCAATGCAAGAATTGTCAGGCCGGCCGGAAGATGTAACCATCTTCCCCAATCCGAACAACGGGTTGTTCCGCATCAGAATAGAAACGGAAAAACCCGGTGACCTGGATGTAAGAATTGTAGATGGACTGGGTAAAGTGGTGTATGTTCAACAAATTCATTCAGAAGAACTTGAAAGAGAGCAGATGGATATACAGCACCTGCCGCGTGGTTTGTACCATATCATTATCCGGCATGGAACAGAGCTCCATCAGGGTAAGGTAGTCATTCAGTAATCATCCTGAATGATATGATATATCTCATAGTCTGGGATTCCTGTCTATGATAATTGTCCTGTTTTCCGCCTTCGAATCAGTGTAATTTTATTGCTGATTTGAAGGCGGATTATTTGTTTTTAACAGGATTGAAAAATGATTAACAGGTTGATTGTTGCATTGCTGCCTTATCTGCCCAAAGGACTCGTTTGGGTGTTTGGTAAAAGATACATTGCAGGAAAGGAATTGAAAGATGCTGTTGAGGTAACAGCTAAACTGAACGGTCAAAAAATAAAGGCCACCATGGACCTGCTGGGTGAGTTTCAAACCCGTGCTGAAAAAATAGGGTATTACAAAAATGAATACCTGAAGCTCATTGATGAATCGGTTTCTAAAAACCTGGATAACTCCTTCTCGGTGAAGCCTACTATGTTTGGCCTGTTGCTTGATGAGGACATGTGTTATAAAAACCTGCGCGAGATAGTGGCCAAAGCAGCTTCATTAGGCCGGTTTGTAAGAATAGACATGGAGGACACCCAGTGTACCGACAGGGAACTTAACCTGTACAAGCAGCTTCTGAATGAATTTCCGGGACATGTAGGTATTGTGCTGCAGGCCTACCTGAAACGTACATTAGATGATTTAAAGGAGCTGGTGGAATTTGATCAGGGCAGAGGTCTCGTGAATGTGCGGCTTTGCAAGGGAATATATAATGAACCGGCTGAATTGGCTTATAAAAGCAAGAATGAAATCAACCAGAATTACCTGGTGGATTTGGATTTCATGTTCCGCAACAACATTTACCCGGCAATTGCTACCCACGACAAGAAATTGATCACCGGTGCTTATGAGCTGATTAACAAGTATAAGATAAAACCTGACCGGTTTGAATTTCAGATGCTGTATGGTGTAACTCCCGGACTGAGGCGCTCGGTTGTGGAAAAGGGCTATAACATGCGGGTATATGTTCCTTATGGGAACGATTGGTACAATTATTCCACACGCAGATTAAAGGAAAATCCGCACATGGCCTGGCATATTACTAAAGCGCTGATTTACGCCGGATAGAGAATCACAGTGTACCATCCTGATGCTGTTCTAGTATAACTGCACAACCTCCGAGCCGCCCGATCTTACTTCGAATACTTTGTTTACTGTGTACAGCGTTTGTTTGGCATTCTGTGCCCTGAAAACAACACGGTATTTACCTGGTTGTAACTGAAGCGACTCATTCTTCACCGAATTGTCGAGGTTGTATACCCATTCCTCTTCTGTATTGCTTTTTCGCAGGTATATGCTTCCAAAACCAACTGATGACCGGATTAATGTTACCATTCCCGGTCGCGGAATTTCAACCGTAGTGTTGTGGCTTTGTTTGATATCTACATCATACAGGTATATACGGGGAAGAACCGGAATCTCAATGTCATATTTTCCTACCAGGTATTTTTCTTCATTGTACATTTTCTGGATGCTCAGGGTTTTCATATCTCCGGCTTTGCGTACAATGAATTCCACACCTCTGTACTGGATTGGATCAGATGCTTTCAGAACAAGGGTTCCCTGGGGAACATCGGCTGCAATGATGGTATGTTTTCCGGGCAGCAGCTTGATGTTTTTTACATCAACCGGGGGCAATGTATGCACGCGCATCCGGTAGGTTGGGAGATGGTCCAGGGTAAGTGTGTCAGGTAATCCGCGATGGTTGAGGGTATGAATGTAATTATACAGGATCTTTCCCGAAAAGCTGTCGTAGAATGTGCAGTTGACATTGGTTTCAGTGGGATGCCCCCCCTGGTCGAGCAGGTTGATTTGGGCAGTAGTGGCATTCAAAGCCTGGCTGATCACTACCTCCATTATCTCGCCGAGTTTTTCTTCGTAGACTGCATTGTAATAATTGCCAATGCAATTGAAGGTTTGTTCAAAGTTTTCATCAATCCCGATGCCAATAACAAAAGGTTTCAGCACAATGCCTTTCCGCTGCAAATCCTGCGATACCGCACAGGCATCACCATCACATGCTTCAACGCCATCGGTAATGAGTATGATGATGTTGCGGCAGTTTTCCACGTCGGGCGGAAAATCGCTTCCTCCGAGTTCGAGTGAATGTGCTATGGGGGTTGTACCTTTGGGAACAACAAACCTGAGTTTTTGCCTGATTAGTGGAGCATTACCTTTTGCAAAAGGCACTTCGAGCTTGGTATCATTGCAATTCTGGGGAGGAACCGGGCTCTGATGCCCGTATAAGCGAAGTGCCATGCGCACATTGGGAAGCTGTTCAAGGCTGTCAACAATATGGATAAGCACTTTGCGGGCAATGGCTATTTTGCTTTCTTTCTGCCAGGTTCCGGCCATGCTTTGTGATGCATCAAAAATAAAAAGGATGCGTGTTTCAGGCGGCTGGTATTTTGGCAGATTTGGCTGTCCGCTTACCCTTGATTCCCGGGTGGCAAATAGGAGTGCAACCATGAGGCATATCCGGAAGCACTTGATTATGTTATGAAGCATTATGATCTCTGTTTGTAATATCGTCAAAATATTGAATAATAAACGATACGTGATCCGTTAAAGTATGTTTCAGCCAACCGCTTTCATTTGCCGTTTTTACGTTTATATAGTTTTACCAACTCCATAGCCCATAATGGGAATGAAGATATAATCAACACCATTACCCAGTCGAACAAGCCCAGGGGCTGTGTTTTGAAGATAATCTGAAGAAACGGAACATAAATCACGGCCATCTGCAAAAGAAAGGATACTAAAGTGGCATAAACCAGTTTTACGTTGCTCAGGAAGCCCAAAGTGAAAATAGACTCTCGTGGACTTCTGCAGTTGAAGGAATGAAAGAGCTGACTGCAGGCTAAAACAATGAAACTGGCAGTACGCGCCCGTTCAATGCCTTCCTTTTCAACAAAATAAACAAGTGAAAAAGCAAGTAAGCTGCAAAATGCGATGAACGCACCCTGCATAAGTATAGTTCCTCCCATTTGGCGGGTAAGAACCGATTCATTAATATCCCGCGGAGCGCGATTCATTATTTTCTTGTCGGTTGGATCAACACCAAGCGCCAGAGCCGGAAGGCCATCAGTTACCAGGTTAACCCATAAAATATGAATTGGTAAAAGCGGAACAGGCAGACGTACAAGAGAGGCAATAAACATTACCATGATTTCTCCAACGTTACACGACAGCAGGTAATGAATGAACTTACGGATGTTGTCGTAAATGCCGCGTCCTTCTTCAACTGCATTTACAATAGAGGCAAAATTGTCGTCGGTAATCACCATTTCCGAAACCTCCTTGGTAACATCGGTGCCTGTAATGCCCATGGCTACCCCGATATCCGCTTCCTTAACAGCCGGGGCATCATTTACCCCATCACCCGTCATGGCCACAATATGTTCTTTTTCGCGCCATGCCTTTACAATCATGAGTTTGTGTTCGGGGGAGACACGTGCGTAAACGGCAGTTTTTTCGATATTTTTTTTGAATTCTTCCTGACTCATCCGGTCGAGTTCTTCACCCGTAAAGGCCAAAGAATCAGGGCTATAAAAACCAAGCTCACGGGCAATAGCCACAGCCGTATTTTTGTGATCACCGGTGATCATTACTGATCTGATTCCTGCTGTGCGGCAGTTCTGCATGGCCAGTTTCACTTCAGGGCGTGGCGGATCAATCATGGCTATAAGCCCAAGAAAGGTGAGTTCTTTTTCAACTGTTGCTGCATCCAAACTTTCCGGCAATGTGTCAAACTCCCGGTAAGCCACGGCCAGCACTCTCATGGCCCGGTCAGCAAGTTCAGAATTGGCCTTTAAAATTGCTTCTTTTTTCAACTGATCAAGGGTCAACGTCTGCCCGTTCTCTTCCAACTGAATGCAGTTGGATAAAAGGATATCAGGAGCTCCCTTAACGAAAGCCACAAATTTTTGATTGTGCCGGCGAATGATGGTCATCTGCTTTCGCTCGGAATCAAAAGGAATTTCCTCCACAAAGGAATAAGCTGCCTCCAAATCCTTTTTTGTCAAACCGGCTTTACCGGCCATAGTCAG
>JAFGOR010000023.1 GCA_016926375.1 Bacteroidales bacterium | reverse complement strand
GAAGAATTATATAAGATTTGATTTGTTAGATGTATTAAATTTTGAAATATAAGTTATGGCTTTGCAATCAAGATGGTAAGTACGATGTCCCCCTCTGGAGGCATAGCCGCAAGCTAAGACCAATTAATAGATTATATATTAATTAATTAGAATTAAAATAGTTTAAAATCTTTTGCAAATAATTTGATAATTATTTCTATATTTAGGTAGATAAAGTTACTGATTATTGATAAGTTTATTTGCCCTGAAAGGGCTTTAGCAATAGAATAGGGCAACGCCCTATTACTGAAATGCGCACTCTATATACGCCCTGTAAGGGCAAAAGCAAATATTATGTCACAGTCACTATCTAAAGTATATGTGCATATAACTTTTAGCACAAAAAACCATAAACCTTTCATTGATGATACAATAGATATTTCTCTCTTTGAATACATAGGAGGAATATGTAAAGGATTGGAATGTAATCCGGTTAAAATTGGTGGATATCATGATCATGTTCATTTATTATGTTTGCTTTCAAGAAAGATTACACAAATCAAATTATTGGAAGAAATCAAAAAGCAATCTTCCAAATGGATTAAGACAAAAAACAATAAATACGCTGACTTTTATTGGCAGGATGGATATGGTATTTTCTCTGTAAACCCTTCAGAAATTGATGTTGTTATTGAATACATTTCCAACCAACACGAACATCATAAGAAAGTAAGCTTCAAGGATGAATTCCGGGCATTTCTTAAAAAATATAAAGTTGAATATGATGAGCGATATGTTTGGGACTAAAAACCTTGCTATCGCCCTTACAGGGCTCTTTGTGATTAACGACAACGTAGATAGGGCGTTGCCCTATCCTGCTGCTTTTGCCCTTTCAGGGCGTCTTTACATTTCAATATAAAACAAATGTAAGGTTCTTTAAAAGGAGTAATAAGAAGTTCTTTCATGCCAATTACTTGCTTCTCATGCATTGAATATCTATACTTTACGAATATTAGCGTGACGGCTATGCCTCCAGCGGGGGACATTCAAATACATAAGCTCAAATACAATACCATAGACTGCAGGTTATGCCTCTGTATAATTAAGAAAATCATTTTATAAATATATCAGTGATAAATTAAATTGACGTGTATGCCTGAAACCCTACCTCACCGGCAGGGGTGTAGGCAATTGATCAATTCTTCACCTGTTCGCCTATCGCCTCAAGATTGCCAATAAATTCTGAAGGAGTATGAATCAGAACCACCTTTGCAGGAAGATTCCCGGTTACCTGCTGCGCTCCCGCGCCGGATACAAAAACAACCTGATCGGAAAACAGGGAGGTAAGCTGCTTAATGAAAGTAAGCAGGTTTTTTCCGTTTATCGAGGTGCTGGATGAGGTGACCAGGTAATCGATTTTTTTTAACCGCGCCAATTCCGGAAGATCATCAATTGGAAGCGACTGGCCCAGGTAAATGGTCTGGAATCCTCTTTTCTTTGCCAGGTAGCAAAAAAAGAGCAAACCAAATTCGTGGTACTCACCTTCGGGCAAAAAGAATACAAATCTGGGTACATTGGGTTTGTCAATGCCAACCAGGCTGTCAATAGCTACAAAAAATTTCTGTCGGATGATACCCGATACAAAATGCTCCTGAACCGGCGAAATGGAACCGGTTTGCCACATCAGTCCCACTTTTACAAAAAACGGGTACACCACATGCATTACCGCTTCTTCAAAACCAAATTTGATAATTGATCGGGCCAGTACCTGCTCAAACCTGTACTCGTCCATATCAATCATGGCAAGAGTCAAACTTTCCACCTGGTTCTCGGTACTGGTAACGTCTTCATTGAAATGATTTACCTGTTGGGCAATTTCATCCTGTGAAAGCCGGGCTATTTTTGAAATCTTTAACCCGTTGCGGTTCAGAATGGATATGTTCAGCAGCTTCCTGAGTTCGCTGTCGCAATATGTGCGTATATTGGTAGAGGTGCGTTGCGGCGCGATCAACCCGTACCTTTTTTCCCAAATCCGGATGGTATGTGCCTTAATCCCCGACAGGTTTTCGAGTTCTCGTATGGTATAAGCACCCATTAATTTAAATGATTTACGAATGTAAACAATTGGTATCCGGAAAGGTTCATCATAATCAATCGCTTATTTTGCGCAGGATAAAAATACCATCCCTGAAAGGCAACAGCATCTTTTCAATCCGGCTGTCATGCTTCACAAATGTATTGAATTCCTGAATACCTTTAGTTTCCTTATCGCTGGTTACACTACCCGGCAAAACTTTCCCACCCCACAGTACGTTATCGGCTAAAATGAACCCTCCCTTTTTTACTTTGGGCAACAGTACCTGATAATAGGCAACATATTGTTCCTTGTCTCCGTCAATAAATACCAGGTCAAAGTTCTCATCAAGGGTTGGAATTACCGTGCAGGCGTCTCCCGTATGCATCACAATCCGGTTTTCAAGATTGGCCAGTCCGAAATACTTCTGTGCCACCCCGGCCAATTCATCATTGATATCGATGGTGTGCAGCAGGCCGTTTTTTTCAAGTCCCCGTGCCATGCAGATCGCAGAATAGCCGGTGAAAGTACCTATTTCAAGAATTCTCAGGGGCCTGATCATGCGGCTGACCATTTCGAGAAAACGGCCCTGGAGGTGCCCCGACAGCATGTGCGGGTAAACTGTAGTAAGGTTTGTTTCGCGATAGAGGTTGTAAAGAACTTCATCTTCGGGTGAAGTAAACTCCATAGCATACCGGGTTATATCATCTGGAATATCGGACATGGTGTTGTATTACTGGTATAGCAGAAACGACAGTTGTTGTTCATTCAGCACCTCATTGGCAATTTCCGTCAGCTGTTTCGGAGTTATGTTTTCAATTTTTCTGCCGGTTTCGTCAAGCGACTCAATTTTATTGAACAGCATCAGGCTCTTGCCCATCGAAAGCATGTAGTTCTCATTATTTTCAGATGAAATGGCAATATGCCCGAGTACCTGCCGCTTGGCCTTATGCAACTGCAGCGTACTCAGATTCTTCTCCCTGAGCAGGCGCAATTCCTTCATGATGATGTCGCGGCACTTATCAACCAGTGCTTTGTCGGTTCCAAAGTATATGGTAATATTGCCCGTGTCGGTATAAGCTGTATACATCGAATCGATGGAATAGGCATATCCCTTTCGTTCCCGAAGCGCCATGTTCAATCGCGAGTTCATACCGGGACCGCCCAGGTAATTGTTCAGCAGGTAAAGCGGGAGTCTGCGGGAGTCGCTTATTTTATAGGCCGTATTTCCAATAATGCAATGGGCCTGGAAGGTTTTGCGCGAAACCTGCTTTTTCAAAGGATTGTAGTTGTATTGTACCTGTTTTCTGCCGGTGGAAGATTTCATAACCGGGCCATTGAAATGGGTTTCAAAAAGCTTCACCAGCTTGCTGAACTCTATGGCGCCCACCGATGAAACAACCATCTGATCGGTGCTGTAATTGCGCCTGATGAAATCTTTAATGCTGTCGGGGGTAAAGATTTTGAGGCTTTTTTCATTCCCCAGAATATTCCTTCCCAGGGGATTCCCATGGAACAGCATCTCTTCGAATTCATCAAAAATAAGCTCGGAAGGTGAATCCTTGTAGGAATTGATTTCATCGAGAATGATTTCCCGCTCCTTTTTCAGCTCATTAGCCGGAAATGAAGAATTAAAAGCAATATCGCTGATCAGTTCAAGCGCCCGGCCGTAATACTGATTGAAAAAGGTTCCGTGGATACAGGTTTCTTCCTTGGTGGTATAGGCATTCAGTTCGCCGCCCACATCCTCCATGCGGCTTAAAATATAGTAGGCCCTGCGTTTGGCAGTACCTTTGAAAAGCATGTGCTCAATCAGGTGTGCCAGTCCGTGTTCATTTTCCTGTTCATCGCGTGAACCGGTATTGATAAAGAGTCCAAGGTGGGCAACCGGACTATCAACAAATCTGTGAATCAACCTGATGCCGTTAGGCAGCGTATGAATATGGTATTCCGTTTCCGACATAGTGAGTGCAAAAGTAACAAATTATGAAACATGCCAATAGTGAACTCAAATTCCATAATTTTACCCAAAAAGTTTTGATGAATGTTTTTTTTATTTAGATTTGCACCTCTGAAAAAACAACTGGTGCCATAGCTCAGTTGGTAGAGCAACGGACTGAAAATCCGTGTGTCCGTGGTTCAACTCCACGTGGCACCACCAGAAAAAAAACCCTTCGGAATGCTTCCGGAGGGTTTTTGTTTTTAGCTGCCTGCTGTGAATACCGAACGCTGATTTGCAGAGTGCGCTTTATTTAATACGAAAACAGTAGCCGGCACCTGCCTTTAGAAGCCTCAGTTTCATACAGAAAATATCCCTTACAAAGCGTAGTTACCATGAGCCTCAGGCTGGTAAACGATATCCTTGATCAGGAACTTCTTTTTCCCGGCCGGAACATCCCACTCAATTACATCTCCTTTGCGAAACCCAAGCAGCGCTGTGCCTATGGGCGCCATTACCGATACATGTCCCTGCCTGATATCGGCGTTCTGCGGATAAACCAGTTTTAATTTTTTGCTGATCCGGTTATCCATGTCGATAAATTCGATTTCAGTATTCATGGTAACCACATCCGGGGCCACCTTTCTGGGGTCAACCTTTTTTGCCCGCTCCAATTCACGGGCCAAACGGCTGAGATTTTCCGGACTTGCTTTTTTGCGAAATGATCCGTCTGAAAGTATCGCTGTCAGACGCTGATAGTCCAGATCTGTTACTACAATTGCATTCTTTTTCATGATATAAAATTTTAAAAAGTTGCGTTGGTATATAAAAAAAAATTTCTGCCACCGGACTGAAGCCCGGTGCAGAAATCAAAGGGGGCTAAAAAATCCTACAAATTAAAATTTCTGTGAGCCTCGGGCTGGAAGAGAATCTTGTCAATAACCACAGGCTCCTCGGCTATTGCATCCTCTTTCCGGCTATAACACATGTCGTGCTCATGCAGTCCGAGTAGCGACAATGCCAGCGGACTGTAAACAGGGATATCGTCCTGGTTGCCTTCGGATGCATTGGTGGCATTTGCTTCAGCCGGATAAACTATCCGCACTGTTTTGGTTTTGCCGGATACCACAAACCTAATGGTCAGTTCGGAATTCATGGTAACTACATTGGCCGGGATTTCATCAGATTTCACCTTATGGGCTGTATTCAGCAGCACATAAAGCTGATGCAAATTCTCAGCAGGTATGGTAGCATGCCCTACGTTGTTGTTAATCAGGTTCATCAGCCTCAGATAATCAAGGCTTGCGATACTTCTTTCTGCAGCACTCATGATATGGATCCCAGCTTAGTGAAACATTAGTTAATTAATACTTATTACCAACAAACGTAATACCGGCAGTATACCTGAATATTAACTTGTTTATTGGTGTTGTTGTAAATGTAGCAAAACTTCCCCTGAAAACCAAGCTACAATTCTTAACAAACCTTAAAAATTTCAACAAATTAATAATGCTGTAAAATACTGACTGTCAGACTTCAATTTCAATTCCAACCGGACAGTGATCGGAGCCCATCACCTGGTCCAGGATGTAGGCATCTTTCACCTTATTGGCAAGCCGGTTGCTCACCAGGAAGTAATCGATCCGCCATCCGAGGTTTTTTTCCCTGGCCCTGAAACGCATGCTCCAGTAGGAGTACTGAACCCTGTCTTTGTTTAACATGCGGTATGTATCTGTAAATCCTGAATCCAGTATCTTTTTGATGCCGTCAATTTCCACCTGGGTATATCCTGCTGTTTTGTTATAGTTTTCATCAGGACGGGCAAGGTCAATAGGCTCATGGGCCACATTCAGGTCACCGGTAAAGATCACCGGTTTTTTCAAATCGAGCTTTCTCAGGTGCGCCAGTAATTCACGGTCCCATTCCTTCCGGTAATCCAATCGCTTCAATTCCTGTCCCGAGTTGGGCACATACACGTTCACCAGGTAAAAAGAATCAAATTCCAGGGTAATCACCCTACCCTCCTGGTCATGCTCTTCCCTGCCCAGATCCAAAGTAACTCCCTGCGGTTTAATTCGTGATAAAACAGCTGTTCCTGAGTACCCTTTTTGCACGGCCGAGTTCAGGTAAAGCTCGTATCCGTTGAGTTCTTTTTTCAGGTCGGGCATAGTTTCGGGCTGTGCTTTTGTTTCCTGAATACACAACAGGTCGGGATTCAGGGTTTTCACAGTGTTGTAAAAGTCTTTCCCCACCTGGGCCCGTATGCCGTTTACGTTCCAGGACAATATTTTAAGTGTTTTTGCCATGTTGTTATGATTCGCGTAGCGCTAATATAACAATTCCCGGCAGAATATGTTTATGAAAAGTGCTCTGATGACAACCTGAATACAGAAGATGGCGGCCAACGCGATGTCAGTCCACCAGGCTCAAATCGATCCCAAGTGCCAGCAGGATCAGAATAACCAATCCCACCACAATCCGGTAATATCCAAATGCCTTGAACCCGTGGTTCGAAAGGAAGGTAATGAATCCTTTGATGGCACCCATGGCCACAAAAAACGCCACCACATTGCCAATAATGAGTATTTTAATATCAGCGGAACTGATTATTTCATGTTTCTTATAAAGTTCAAGCAATGATGCCCCCAGCATGGTAGGCACCGCCAGGAAAAATGAGAACTCGGCAGCATTCTTGCGGGTGAGTTTTTGGGTAAGTCCGCCTATGATGGTGGCTGCAGCACGGGACACACCGGGGATCATGGATATTACCTGAAACACGCCTATAATAAATGCCTTCGGGTAACTGATCTGCTGATCATCAATTGGTTTTTGAAACCAATTGTCAACAAAAACCAGCACAATACCTCCCAGAACCAGGGAAACAGCAACTATCAACACACTCCCGAGCATCGAATTGATATAATCGTTCAGTAATAATCCCAATATGGCTGCCGGCATCACGGCTACCAATAGTTTCAGATAAAAATCATACCTGTGCAGGAATTTTTTAACCAGCGTCCCTTCAACCGGTGTAGTCTTCAGAGGCGCTATAAAACGTTTCCAGTAAAGCACCAGCACCGAAAGAATAGCCCCAAACTGAATGTTCACCGTAAACAAACTGATGAAATCGCCCGGTGCGATACCCAGAATTTTCTGAGCGATGATCATATGGCCGGTGCTGGAAATCGGGAGAAATTCGGTAAGTCCTTCAACAATGGCGATAATTATAGCCTGGAATACATTCATGTTTACTGGTTTTACTTTTAAATACAGAAGCCACAAAGATAGACATTGTGGACTACCGTAAAATTAACATGTAATAATTACGAACAAAAACCTAGATTTGTTAAAAATTAATTCAGATTTCTCATGCTTAAGGTTTCGTTGCCCCTTAAGGTTGGCTTTCTCATAGCACTTGCCATTGCTCTTTTATTGGCGGCAGGTTATCTGACTTACAACAGCATTTCTTCCATTATTGCTTCCATTGAGGTGAAGTCAAAACCCGATATGCGGCTGATGGCCATCCGGGAAATCGCATCAGAGCTGGATAAGGCCGACAACAGCGTGAGAATTTATACACTCACAAAAAAACAGCTGGATATCAGGCCCTATTACAATGTGCTCAATGGTATTGACGACAAAATCATTGCCCTGCGCCAAAACAGCCCCGGCGATACCGTGCTGCTTGCCCAGATAGATACCATCAGCAGCCTGATCGAAGAAAAAATGATGATCTGGAACCGGATGCTGAATCTGTATCATACCGATTCACTCGATCTGTATATCCGGAGACTTTCAGCCAAGGTTGCCGTTTCCACCCTGAATACCCAGGCTCCGGAGAAAAAAATCCTGAAACGGTTATTCGGTAACCGGAAAGCCGAAAAAGAAGAAGCTGCCAGGCTTGCCGAAGCGGCTGACTCAGTACGGCAGACCCTGATCGAAGACATCCACCGGATTGAGCGGGAAGACAGCCTCCAACAAACGAAATTGCTGATGACCGAATCCATGCTTGCCGCCACCGGCAATGAAATCAGGGAACGCCTATACACGCTGATTTCCCGCATGGAGTATGAAGTTTCCCTGTCAATGAGCAAGAACGCGGCTTCAGCCACGCAACTGGCCCGGGTTACCTACCGGCGGCTTGCCATTTATGCAGCTGCAGGAAGCTTGCTGGCTGCCATTCTGCTGCTCCTGGTGATCCGGTATGTCAGAAAAACCAGGGAGGCGCAAAAAGCGCTGGAACAATCGAAAGAAGAAACCGAACAGCTGGCCCGCACAAAAGAACTGTTTATGGCCAATATGAGCCATGAAATCAGAACTCCGGTAAATGCCATCTACGGCTTTGCAGGAGAACTCCTTTATGAGCCCCTGAGCGAAAGTAGCAGAAAAATGGCCGGTATCATCAAATCAGCGGCCGAACATCTTGCGCAAATAGTTAATGACATCCTGGATTTTTCAAAGCTGCAAAACTCCAAAATTCAGCTGGAAAAAGTACACTACAGGATTCATTCGGTTTGCAATGAATTGCAGCTCCTGTTTGAAAAGAAAGCTGCTGAAAAGAATACGCTGCTCATCTTCGACATCCACCCCTCAACTCCCGGGGTGCTCTATGGCGACGCATACCGCCTGAGGCAGATACTGCTGAATCTGATAGGCAACGCGGTGAAATTTACTGCAGGGGGAGAAGTAAGAGTTGGTGTTGAAGCAGAGGAGATCAAAGGAAACAATTTCATGTTGAAACTTTTCGTAAGGGATACGGGAATAGGTATTAGCAAAGAGATGCAGAGCAGGGTTTTTGACGATTTTACCCAGGCCGAAGCAGGCACCAGCAGGAAATACGGGGGAACCGGTTTGGGATTGTCGATTGTGAAAAAGCTGGTTGAGTTACATCAGGGAACCCTTTCTTTGGAAAGCATTGAGGGACTGGGAACCACAATTACCCTCCGGCTTCCCTGCCAGAGCGGCAATGCCGAAATGATACAGCAATCTGCCGGCATAGCTGAAATACCTGTTTCTGTAAAAAAGCTGAAATACCTGATTGTTGATGATGAAGCATACAACCGGTTGCTTTTTAAAACCATCCTGAACCGTTGGGGCGCAGCTTACTGCGAAGCAGAAAACGGCAGCAAAGCCCTGGAAGTAATTGAATCCGAGAAAATCGACCTGGTATTCATGGATGCCCGCATGCCGGTAATGGACGGACTTAAAGCCACTGAAGCCATCCGGAAGCAATTGGGAAAAGATAAGGATGAATTGCCTGTGATTGCTATTTCAGCAACACACACTTCCGATGATTTGGAGAAGTATGTTTCGGCCGGAATGAACACCTTTATGCCCAAACCTTTTACCGAAAAAATGCTGCTTGACACCATTGTATCGGT
>JAFGOR010000179.1 GCA_016926375.1 Bacteroidales bacterium | reverse complement strand
TCAGTTACCTGCAAAGGAACAACACAACCGGACAAAGTCGCACCCGCGACCGGATGACACTGGAATGGGGGCCGTGGAGGTGAGAAGCAGCCGTTAGTAATTAACAATTAGCAATTAACAATGGTAAATTTACTGTTAGCTTTTAGCCAAAGGCTAAAAGCCAATAGCAAACGGCCAACAGCATATTCTTAAAATATCAGTGTGAAGGTGGTTTCTTTTCCGGGTTCGGAGTGGACCCTGATGCCGCCACTATGTAATTTCATTATTTCGCGTGAAAGGCTCAATCCGATACCGCTTCCTTTTTCGCGGGTAGTGAAAAAAGGTATGAAAACCGAATCAAGCAATGCGGGAGGAATTCCTTTGCCATTGTCGGAAACAGTGATTCTAACCTGGTCATTGACCTGGAATGCTTTTAAGAGGATCCATTTATCGGTTTGTTGCTCCAGTGCATTGACAGAATTTTGCAGCAGATTGATCAGCGTTTGGCAAATCAGTTTTTCGTCTGCATGCAGTAGTAGTGAGTCTGGCAGAACGTTGATTTCCAGGCAAATCTGTTTATTAACCAGCGTTTCCTTCATGAGGGACTCAACCTGTGTAAACAGGTCTTTCACAGAAATTACTGTGAATACCGGAAGGGGGAGGTGATAAACCGACTGGTAACTCTCTACAAATGCCGCCAGCCCTTTACTTCGTTTGCGAATGGCGTGGAGTCCTTCCTGTATTTTGTTCAGTAATGTTTCATCGCGGTCTTTCATCTGCTTTTGAAGTTCCTCTTCGAGTAACCGGATAATTCCAGCTGAAGTAAGGGTAATGGGACTAACCGAATTCATGATTTCATGTGTGAGTATCCGGATCAGCTTTTGCCAGGCTTCAGTTTCGTTTTGTTCAATTTCGAATTTGATATCCTGGAATGAAATAATGCGGTATGTTTCCTCACTGAGGGTAAACATGCTGCATCTGAGTGAAAGTTGTATCACTTCGCTATTTGATACAACTTTAATCAGTTCCTTGCTGTTGGGAGTCATTCTCATTACCCGTTCTGCAAGACCCTGTTGCAGCCTGTTCAACTGGGAGGTTTCGCCTATGGTTGTGAGATCAAGAATTTTCTGCATGGCACGGTTGCTGAACCTGACTTTTCCTGAAGACTCTGTTACAAGCAAACCTGTTCCGGTGTGATTTAGTGTATTCAGGTAAAAAAACCGGTCATTTTCAATTCCGGCACGCAGTTCCCTGAATTCTCCGAGCATTTTGTTCAGGCTCTGCCGCAAGGGTGAATAGGATGATTTCTCCATTGATTCAAAGCTGACCGTTGTGTCATGAAATTCAAATGCTTCGAAAAACCGGGCAAGATCACGGTTGGTTTTATTGAGGGTGTGGATTAAGAATATTACTTCCGAAATAACCAGGATTCCCAGATTGATGCTGGTTATAGTCATCCGGGATTGAAATAAGGTATAAACAAAGGCAGTTATGGTAATTGCCAGCAACAGCTGAAGCGCAATAATTTTCAATGTAAATCTTTTATAGGCCATAACGCCGGATTTTTTCATAGAGGGTGGAACGGTTAATGCCAAGAGATTTGGCCGTATGACTCAGGTTTCCCCTGTGTTTCTCTATGGCCCTGGCGATTAATTGTTTTTCATTGTCGGCCAGGTTAAAATTGTTGTTGTCTGCAACCTGACTTGTTTTTATGCCAAAGTTGAAATCATCTTCAGCAAGTTGAGATTTGTCAGTCAGGATAACCGCTTTCTCAATGGTATGTTGTAATTCGCGGATGTTACCGGGCCATGAGTGTTTGCTCAGCTTGTTTATAGCGACCTGGGAGATACCCTGTATGTTTTTCCCATATTTGCCGGCGTATTTTTTAAGGAAAAACCGCGCAAGCAAATGAATGTCTTCTTTTCTTTCGCGCAGAGGAGGCAGTTCTATCTGAATGGTATTCAAACGGTATAGCAGGTCCTGACGAAAACTACCCTGTTCAACCATGGCAGCAAGATCCTTGTTTGTGGCGGATATCAGCCTCAGGTCAACTTCGGTTCTATTAACGGATCCGAGTGGTGTGAATTCCCTGTTTTGCAGAACCGATAATATTTTGGCCTGTATGGGCAGCGACAGGTTACCTATTTCGTCAAGAAAAAGTGTTCCTTTATCGGCCAGTTCGAGGTAACCGCTTTTATCTGTTTTGGCATCCGTGAAAGCTCCCTTACGGTAACCGAAAAGCTCACTCTCGAATAGTGTTTCAGCAAGGGACGCAAGGTCTACAGTAACCATCATCTCTGATGATCGGGTTGACTTGTAATGTATGTATCGGGCTATCATTTCTTTACCACTTCCATTTTCTCCAAGAATAAGAATATTGGCATCCGTGGCGGCTACTTTTTCAACGGTTCGCAATAGATTTTGCATAGCCGGAGAGCGCCCGAAACACAGATCAGTAGTAGGAGAGGTTAATTGCTGCAGGTGTTTTTTTTGGTTTGTCAGTGCTTTAATGGCCATTCGCGATTCCCTTATTTTCAGCGCAGCCAGCATGGTTGACAGTATCCTTTCTTCATCCCATGATTTTTGAATGAAATCAACTGCTCCTTCCTTTATCGCTTTCACGGCCAGTTCAATGTCGCCAAAGGCTGTAATCATTACAATGGCTACATTCGGGTCCGATTCATGAATCCGTTTCATCCAGTACAGACCTTCATTACCGGTATTTACGCCTGCTGTGAAATTCATATCAAGCAAAACCAGATCAAAACTGTTTTGCTGCATAGTGGCCGGAATCAGATTGGGATTGCGAAGAGCAATTATTTCTTCCGCGTGAGGTGAAAGAAACAATTTCAACCCCGACAACAATTCACTGTTGTCATCAATTATCAATATCCGTGGCTTCGGTTTCATTTTATGATGTCAATCATTTTCAAATTTCAGTATAATTGAGGAGAAATCGGACAGTTGTGTTGTTTTTTCCAACACTGTTATTCCAACTATTCATAATAAGAAACAATAAATCAAATAAATACGATTATGGCACAGATACTGATTCAATAAGTTAAATTTATTTCACATGATCAGGAATTATTTTATTACGGCTATAAGAAATATGCTTCGGCATAAATCATTTACTGCAATCATTGTTATCGGACTTACCATTGGTATTGCCATATTCGGATTGGTGCTCACGTACGTGAATAATGAATTCTCATACGACCGTTTTAACGAGCATTATGAATCGATATATCGACTTGAACACGGGGAATGGGCACTTCTGGGTACAGCCTATGGTCCTGAAATAGGTCAGCAATTTCCTGAAATTGAAAATGCTGCAAGGGTGTCAATTATGGAAGGACAAGAGGTGACCCTTAAAATTGAAGACCGGATGATGACCATGAATGATTTGGTTTATGCTGATTCGAATTTTTTTGAGATTTTTTCATTTCGCTTTCTTAAAGGCAATCCAAAATACTGTTTGAATACACCCAATGCCATTGTTTTAACGAAAAGTATGGCGCGGAGAATTTTCGGAGATGAAGATCCAATGAATAAGAGCATCAAGGTAAATAATAAGGTTGTATATACAGTAACTGGTATTATTGAGGATGTATCGCGTTTTCATCTGAATGTAAATGGAGTGGTTTCTTTTCTTTCTTTGAAAGAGGTATATGATAATCCGAATTTTCTGAATCAATACGGTATGTGGAACTATTATACCTATTTGTTACTAAAAACTAATACTGATGCGGGCAAATTAGCCGGAAAAATCAACGAATACTATGCAAACCGCTTCAATGATGATGAACCTCCGCAATTTTCCTTTCGTCCCCTGAAGGAATTGTATTTTGCGCATGTTAAATATGATATGCCACATAATAGTGCCAGCCGATCCATGCTTTATATTTATTTGGTGGTCGCAATTTTTATTCTGATCATTGCTTGCGTTAATTTTGTTAACCTTTCTATTGCAAAAGCTACCACCCGTTCACGAGAGATTGGCGTGAGAAAGGCTTCAGGAGCTGACAGGCAGCATTTGATAATACAGTTTATCGGTGAATCGGTATTATATGCACTTATTGCTACTGAATTGTCACTGGTGCTAATGGAATTGCTGAGGCCCGTTTTCAATAACCTGGTTCAGCGGCAACTCACACTGTTGTCATTACACTGGGGATGGATTGTATTTCTGATATTGTTGATACCTCTTATCATTGGCTTGTTGGCAGGCATTTACCCTGCTTTATATCTGACGCGTTTTGGAGCCATAGCCACCATGAAGAAAGAACAAACGCGCGGAAAAGCTTCTGTTTTTTTCAGACAATCCTTGATTATTCTGCAGTTTCTCATTTCAACTATGCTTATTATTGGCACCCTTACCGTATATAAGCAAATGAAATTCACCCGGAAAGCAGATTTGGGTTATTCCAAAGACAACATCGTATTGCTGCATATGAATCCTTCATTATATGCGCATTGGCAGGCATTCAAGGACTTGCTTATCAGCAGTCCGGATATTTCTGGTGTATCGCTCAGTACCCAGTCGCTAGAAAATGTTTCATGGCAGGAAGGCATAGAAATAGATGCTTCGAATAAGCAATTTACCTATGTGGGTGTTGATACTGCATTTATACCCATGATGCAAATTAAAATATCGGAAGGTAGAAATTTCCAACCATTGTCATCAGATTCGAGCAAATGCATTATCAATAAAGCTGCTATTGATTATTTCGGACTAAAAGCCCCTGTTATTGGTCAAGTAATCGGAACAGGTGATCGGCGCATGGAAGTCCTTGGCGTTACTGAAGACTTTCACATCAGTTCTTTGCACAGTCCAATAGCTCCTGTAGTCATGAGTCTGAGAGGCGGCTGGCTGAATACGGTGAATATCAAAGTAAATCATCATGATCTGCCTGGAACAATGAAATTCATAGAAGCTTCATGGAACAAAGTTTGTCCGGAAACACTCTTCAGATATCGGTTTCTGGATGAAAGTTACGTAAACCTTTACAACGACGATATGCGGCTGGGAAGAACTTTCGTTTATCTGGCTTTACTCGCAATTTTTATTGCCTGTATCGGGTTGCTGGGGTTGTCTTCATTTCTGGCGGAGCAGCGTATTAAGGAAATCGGTGTCAGAAAGGCAATGGGTGACACAACTACAGGTATAATTGTTTTGTTCTCCTGGGAATTCGGAAAGTGGGTGTTTTTGGCGGGAATAATGGCTATACCGGTTGCTTACCTTATCATGAACAAGTGGTTGAACACCTTTGCCTATCGTATTCAGATTGATGTATGGATTATGATTACGGCCTGTTTAATCACCCTGGCAACTGCCATTTTAACTGTAGTCATACAGACACGCAAAATTGCAGTCCGGAACCCTGTGGAAGCGTTAAGGTATGAGTAGTGCCAATACAATTAGCAATTAGCTGTTAGCTTTCAGCCAACGCCTGCCTGCAGGAGCAGCAGCGCAGGCAGGGCCAACAACCAACAGCTAATAGCCAACAGCTTATCCCATAAACTCATTCCCCACCTTGCGGGCGCGTTCGGGCTTGTCGAGATTTATACCGGCTGCCAGCCCAATTTCAACCAGCAGGTTCCACCCGGCACACAGCAATACATAGGGATTCATCTCGCCGGCGGCTGGCACCTTAATGGTGGGGAAGGGGGTATCGTGGTCCGCAATGGCCACTATGGTTAGTC
>JAFGOR010000178.1 GCA_016926375.1 Bacteroidales bacterium | reverse complement strand
TTGGGCGAGCTGGAAGATAAAGACGTTAGTGTACTCGTTTGTGGTACCTGTGTTGATTATTATCAGATGAAAGATCAGATAGGGGTTGGGCGCATCAGTAACATGTACCAGATCGCAACAACTCTTGCTGAAACGGATAAAGTCGTTTACTTATAATTTATTTAATGCCCCGGTTTTCCAATACATATTTCGACAATGCAAGCACCAGTTGGCCCAAGTCTCCTGCAGTAGCTTATGCTATGTCGGATTTTCTGCTGAAAACAGGAGGAACCTATGGGCGGGCTGCCTATCAGCGGGTTTACCGGACTTCTGCAATGATTGAGGAGTGCAGAAATGAATTGGCTGATGTGATGGGGGTTAAAGAATCGGAGAATATAGCTTTTACGCAGAATGCTACGCATGCTATAAATACCATTCTTTCAGGACTTGATTTACACGATTGTGAGGTGTTGGTGTCTCCCCTGGAACACAATGCTGTCATGAGGACGCTGAATCATCTCAAGGAGACACGGAATGTTGTCTGGAAGATAGTTGCCGCGAAGGAAGATGGCACCATTATTCCTGAGAAAATCCCGGAAATGGTTAACGAACGCACTAAATTGGTAATAATTAATCATGAAAGTAATGTCAACGGAGTGGTTCAGCCGGTGGAAAAAGTTCGAAGTTTTATTGGCGACCTACCATTGATGATTGATTCGACCCAGTCGCTCGGGAACGTGCCTTTTGAAGGAGATAAATGGGGCGTGGATTTTATTGCATTTACAGGTCATAAAGGACTTTTGGGGCCAACCGGAACCGGTGGTTTTTATGTGCGCAATACGGAATTGTTAACTCCTTTGGTTTATGGAGGAACGGGAAGTAGATCGGAGAGTTTTGAAATGCCACTGTTTGCTCCTGATAAGTTTGAAGCCGGAACGCATAATACAGTTGGTATTGCCGGTCTTTTGGCTGCTTTGAAAAACCGGCCCGAATGTGGATGGAAATCATCCGATTTGGATGTATTAATTGAAAAATTACAAAATATTCCGGGGGTAAGGGTTTTAACAGCAACTCAACCAGTCAACAGAGGGCATGTTTTTTCCCTGGTTCATGAAAGACTAACCCCATCTGCCATAGCAAGTCGCTTGTACGACCGTTTTGAGATTGAAATACGCGCCGGACTTCATTGTGCCCCGATGACACATCAGTATCTCGGGACTTTTCCCCATGGCTCTGCCCGTTTTGCTCCGTCTCTCTATCATACCAGAGTTGATATGGTGAGCCTGGGTAATGCGCTTAAAATAATTTTCGATGATAATACCCATGTCTAAAGAACCACTATTACTTTTCCCAAATGTGCATAGAGTAATGAAAGCCGACCGGATTTGTAAATCCAAAGGAATTGCAACCCGGGTGGTTCCTGTTCCGGAAGATATTTCTTCGGAATGCGGAATGTGCCTGGTGGTTTCAGGAAGTGATTTAAAAACCTGTATAGAGGCCCTGAAAGAGGAAGACATAACTTTTGAATTATATAAGAGAGGTGAAAATGAGTGAGCAAAAAATAGATTTGTTAAAGACAGTTGAGTATGGTGGTTGCTCTGCAAAACTACCACCTGGAGAACTCGCCGGAATCTTATCAAAGCTTCCGCAGATGCAGCATCCCAATATCATGGTAGATATTGATACGCATGATGATGCAGGTGTGTATCGGTTGAACAATGAAACGGCTCTTATTTTTACCACCGATTTTTTCCCACCGATATGTTCCGACCCGTTTGAGTTTGGCGAGATAGCTGCCTCCAATGCTTTAAGCGATGTTTATGCCATGGGAGGCACTCCCTTGTTATCGCTTAATTTGTTAATGTTTTCGTCGGCAGAAATGCCTTTAAGTGCTTTTGAGCAAATATTGCAGGGAGGATACAGCAAAATAAAAGAAGCCGGAGCTCTCGTGATGGGTGGCCATACCATCGAAGACCATCCGCCAAAGTACGGATTGGCGGTGGTGGGTACGGTGCATCCCGATAAGTTGATAACCAATGCAGCTGCAAAACCGGGCGACTTGCTGGTATTAACCAAGCCATTGGGTATTGGGGTACTGGTGGCCGCTCAGCGATTGAAAATGGTACGTGAAGATGCCTATCGAAAGGGTTTGGAACAGATGAAATTGTTGAACAAGTGGGGGGCCGGGGTTATGATCAACCATGGTATCTCCTGTGCAACTGATGTAACAGGATTTGGACTACTTGGACATGCCCTGAAAATGGCCGAAGCGAGCAATGTGAGTCTGGCCATTCGTAGTCGCGATTTGCCCATTATTGACCAGGCTGCAGAACTCGCTAATGACGGTTGTTTACCGGGTGCTTCGTTTCGAAATCTGGATTTTGTGCAGTCATCATTGCATGTGAACAAGCTGGTTGAGCCCCATCTGAAAATGCTGGCCGCCGATGCGCAAACGTCCGGTGGGTTACTGATGTGTGTTCCTCCGGAGAAACTGGATTCTGTTTTAGCTGATTTGGAAGCCACAGGGAAGCATCCACAGACAAAAGTGATAGGTGAAGTGCTGCCCAGAACAAGAAAAATGATTTATCTGGAATAAAGATAGTTTCGATTTTTTTT
>JAFGOR010000177.1 GCA_016926375.1 Bacteroidales bacterium | reverse complement strand
GCCACCGCCTGCTTTTATTATTTTGTGATCACGAGCGGCGATAGCCGTGAGTAATCACATATGCCGCCTTTGCGGCATTAATTATTTTGTGATCACGAGCAGGTTGTGCGATGGCTTGTGGGAGACGAGTAATCACTATAAAAACAGGCCACCGCCTGCTTTTATTATTTTGTGATCACGAGCGGCGATAGCCGCGAGTAATCACATATGCCGCTTTTGCGGCATTAATTATTTGTGATCACGAGCAGGTTGTGCGATGGCTTGTGGGAGACGAGTAATCACATATGCCGCCTTTGCGGCCTTACTTATTTGCTTTCCGGTTCAAACCACCTGGATATATCCTCAATGATCATGATGATGTATTTTTCATCGTTGAAGCGAAACAACCGGGTTGAAAACTGCAAATGCTTGTTGACCTTCTTATTGTCAATAGTGATAAAGGGTTTGATGATGTGTTCCTTGTAAATAGTTTCATTGTTCATGTAGGATGTAAGTGCGGCAACTCTTAATTCGCAGTCTCTACATTTTGAGGTCTTCCCGCATTCTTTATTTTCTGTAACCTGATAGGCACATCCGATTGCCTCACCGCATCTTACATACAGCAAATCTTCGTTCATCCTGTTCGAAAATATCGTTTTCAAAGGATCATTGTATGCCCTCAAACGAACATCTTTGTCCAATAAAAGAATACAGGAATTGACGTTGTTCAATACGATATTCAGAAAATCACTGGAATGGCTCAGAAAGTTAAAACTTTCATTGGTCAACGCCATTTCCTGATGCAGGTTTTCTGCTGGGGAAACCTTGGTAAATCTTTGCATGGCATGTTAATCAGGGTATTAAAGCTTTTTCTTTCATTTTTTGAATAATTTGTTCAACGGTCAGAGATGAATTCGGCATGACAAAATCGGCACAGGTTCCTACTTTTTCTGAAACCTGGTACCTTTTACATTCCCTATACTTTTCCGGATTTCTGCAAAACAGATTCTTGTATACATCAGCTGATTCCTGCCTCTTCAAAATTTTGTCGTTAAAAAGAGGGCATTTGGCGATTTTGGAACATTCGTTGCTCATGGGTATATGTTTAAGTTGATTTGGTATATTTTGATGCTGACATGAATTGGTTATCTAGAATAACGAACTGAATTAGTAAAAACACAACAAATAACAATTGCATTAAAAATACGTCATTGTTCAGCTTCTGAATAAATGCATGAATCTAATTTATTATAATTTAATGATAAATACAAGATGGGGTTACTGATTTTATTAAAAGTCTACGTGTTTCATGGTGAATAGGTTGCATGATTTGTTTTCATATTTTAATCAAACCCGGCATAACAAAATCCATTTCATGTTGTGTACATGGCTGGAGAAGTATTGATGCTTTACACACACTAAACCCATGTTTGAGGCTAACTGAAAAATGCTTTACTGATAGCAACAGTGGTGGGGTATTTCGCATATTAACGGTCATGTGTTTGAAATAGTTGTTATTTTTGTTTTTAATTACTCAATTTTGAATTGGCATTGGCCACAATATTTCGTAAACCAATTAATTCAATCCATGAACAAAATTGTATACCTTTCTTTCCTGTTTTTCTGCTTCGCACTTTCCTTTAAGGCTGGCGCCCAGGTGTTTCAAAACAAAGAACTCACCATTACCCAGCTGAAGGATAACATGTGGGTTGTTGAAACCGATGACAAAACCACCATGTACCTGGTTGAGGGTGCTCAGCAAGCAATGCTCATTGATGTCGGAACCAAAACCAGAAAGCTTGATTCCATCATCCGCCTGATTACAAAGAAACCCCTGGTGGTGATGATTACCCATGCGCATAGTGATCATGCCGGTAATATTGGTTTTTTTGATGAGATATGGATGCATCCTGCAGACACCGTTCTTTTAAACAGATCCTATAAGGGCAAGATAAATTTTGTGAATGACGGAGATGTTTTTGACCTGGGCGGTACCCAAATTGAAGTAGTTCATATGCCTGGCCATACTCCGGGGTCCATTGTGCTGATTGACAGAAATGCAGGCATCTGCTATTCAGGCGATGCTTTCGGTTCAAATCATGCCTGGCTGCAATTGAAGCCGCTCTCGCCCATGCAAACTTATGTGAACTCGTGTATCAGAATGGAAAAACTGATGGACAGCGGGATTAAGGATCTTTATTGTGGCCATTACCCTTATGTAAAGAAGGCTTTTGATAAATCATACATCGTATCCATGCGTGAGCTGGCAGAAGGTCTTATCCATGGCGCTGAACTTGGTGCGGAACCCTATGCCCAAAAGGTCGGATGTAAAAATCCCATGAGCGTAACCAAAGGAGAAGCCACCATTGTTTATGATCCTGTTTTTGTGGGCAACAAGGAATAGGCTGACTTACATTGAGCTTATAGGCTAAGAGCGGGGGATGAAAAATCGCACAAGAAAGTTTCAGGTATATTTCCTTACCATTGATATAAGCTGGTCTTTGCTGAAAGGCTTGGCAATATAATCGATACACCCCTTGTCAATTGCATTAGCCCGGTCTTTGGGATAACTATAAGCCGTTTGGGCTACAATGGGTAATTCAGGTCGGAATTTGAGGATTTCCGCAGTACTTTCATACCCATTCTTAACAGGCATGCGAATATCCATTAAAACCATATTGATATGGGGGTTTGCCACGCAAAGGTCTATTGCGTCGGAACCGTTAAAGGCCCTGATGATCTTGTAACCTAAAGGATCAAGTATGGTTTGTACGAATGCATAATTGGAATCCTCATCTTCAGCAACCAGTATGGTTTTGCCTGTAACCACGCTGTTTTGATCATTTTCAGGGTAATGGTTTTCATTTTTGGTTTCCTGAATGTTCCGGTAAGGAATGGTAAAAGAGAATTTGGATCCGGTGCCCGGGGCAGATTCCAGCTCAAATTGCCCTCCAAGTAATCTGACATAGGCAGATGCTATGGAAAGTCCAAGTCCCAACCCGCCGTATAGTGTGGTGTCTGACTTTTCTGCCTGATAGAACCGGTCAAAAATCCGTTCATGTTCTGATTCGGGAATGCCGATTCCGGTATCCGACACAGTAAAACCCAACATGTCGCCATGCTTGAAACAACCCAGTTCTATTGATCCCGCATGAGTGAACTTGAATGCATTATTCAGCAGGTTGGTCAATATGCTGATTACTTTGTTTTCATCTGTAATGATGATTCCATCAGGCCCGGAACATGAGGTGCTGATTTTATAATCAATTCCTTTTTTTCTGGCTTCCGGCAAGTACTGCCTGTGCAAATTGTTCAGGATTAGATTGATATTTGTTTCAGATTCGTTTTTCACAATCTGTCCTGTTTCAATGTGTGAAATGTTGATGATGTCGTCGATAATTGCCAGTAACTGATTATTGGCCTGAGAAATGATTTGGTTATATTGTATTTTTCTTTCATCTGTCAGGTCAGCCTGCCCCATTAATCCTGCAAAACCGATGATGGCATTCAGGGGAGTCCTTATTTCATGCGATATGTTATGAAGGAAAGCTGTTTTCAACCTGTTGCTTTCCTCTGCCTTTTCCTTTGTAAGAATCAGGTTTTCAAAGAGGTGTGAGTTTTCAAGTGCCAGGCTGGTTATATTTGAAAAAGTGGTGAAAAGATCAATCTCGTGCTTTTCAAAATGATGTACCCTGTTTACCGTGCCCAGTATGATTACCCCTTCCACCCTGTTGTCTACCACCAGGGGTATATAAATAATGGATCCCAGGTTCTTGGTTTCAACTATAATCCTTTCCTCTTTAGTCAACGTAGCTTTTTTTGTGTCGGGAACAATTACCAATTTCTTTGTGTCGATAACCTTTTTGATGTGCTTGTGGTTATTCAAACTGGCATTTCTGAACTCATCAGGGAAATCATCGGGAAGGGGCGGGAAGGTGACCACCAGCCTGACAATATTCTTGTTGATCAGGTAAATGGCACTCGTATCGCTTCCTACAAGATTGGCGGCATGTTCAACAATTTTTCCAAGAACATCCTTTTTCTTAACAGATTCCAGCAAATTAAGGCTCATGGTAAAGAGTCTCGAAATATCCCTGAAAGCAGACTTCTGTTCATTCAGCTCAACAATCTTTTTTTCCGCTTCACGCAATTTTGCACTGAGCTCTTGAATTGTTGCTTGTAACTCGCTGATATGTTCTTTACCTTCTTTACCCATAAATTGTTTATCTATGATTTACCTGAACCTTAATCTCTCATTTATTGATTGCACAGTTTGTCTAAAATTAATCATTTGCGGATTCAAATGCAAACTTTAACCAATTGAATATTATACAGCAAGATGATGCTCCTTTTGGTATTATTTCTTCCTATATTTGATCTCTTCTGGCGAAATTTTTCGCGGTATTAAATTTGCATTATGAAGCCACTAACAATTATACGCAGCAGGTTTTTCATTTTCCTTATATGTGCAGTTGCCGGAACAAACATTGTTCGGGCACAATTCATGGATTCATTTGAAGGTAACCGCATTGAAGGCTGGTTTGTGATGACCGGTGACGGTGCCGCTGAAATGGAATTTGTACAACATGACGGGTATGCCACCATGCACATAGATGCCACAAAAGACAGATATAATGTATACTGGACGTTGATCAAACGTGATGTGACCTCATTTCTCGATCTGAACAGGCTGAAGGATCAGGCATACCAGTTGCGGGTTGAGGCAAGAGTGCGTGTTCATAATGCCCCACGCAGGCTGAACTTCATGGTGAATACACAAAGAACAACGGATTTCCATAAGGACCTGATGGAATTCGACATCCCCGATACGGTGAACTGGCATGTAATCAGCATGACAACAAAAAAGTTTGATGCTGTTCCGGGTGATACGGTTTACGTGCAGTTGGCTGCTACCGATTTCGGAAGTGGCAGGTACCAGGTTGATATTGATTATTACAAGGCCGATATTGTCGATGTTCATGAGGCTGGTTCGGATAAAGGTGTTCTGGTGCCCTACCACCCGCCCGTGCCCGATATCAGCTCCTTTGTGAATCACCTTGATGTGGCGCATGATGCCGTTATAAATTTGGATTTTCCCGGTGTGAATTTCGGCAACTGGCATGTTAATGACATTAAATCTGAGAAACGAATTCTTACTGTAAGCGCCAACCAATGGGCTATTCTGAGGTGGGATTTCAGCAATCTTAAAAATACGACGGCGGAAGGACCTGCTCTGTTGGAACTTACAACACAAAGCTTTGCTAATGGCGGTGAATACGTTCAGGCTTTTGGAGGGGAATTTGGTATGGAATTCGGCAAGGTCAGGGTATTTGAAATTCATGCCGGGGATGCCTCCTGGGATCAGCACCAGGTAACCTTTGAAAGCTTCCTGCAGGGCAAAACACTTTCGGAAGTTGTAAACGAACAAATGGTTTTTGACACAGAAATTGATGAAGCTCCCGGAAGCCGGAACCTGATCACCATCTCTCAGCCTGTTTTGCAGCGTCTTATTGACGGAACTACAAAAGGACTACTCATCCGGCCACTGGGAGCTGTAGATGCGTCATTTTATGATTCGGAAAACCTGGCCGGATTCGGACCAAAATTACATTTCAATGTGAAACAGTGATGGGTTAGTCCTTTTTTCTTCTGAAGGTGTAATTGAGCCCGAATGAAAATTTAACCAGGCCATAGCCCAGCCACGATTCAGGATTAACCAGTAAATAGGAATCAGCGTTTATGGTTGGTATGGTAAAACCCAGCTGCAATATGCCTTTCAGGTTTCCCTTACCCATGCGCATAGTAATTGTTGGTTCCAGGTTGACAAAATTGAGCGTGGTATCTGAGTGGTAGGCAAAGTCATCGTTCCACCATTCGAAATCATTATATTGGTTGGCATATATGTCATACATGTGAACATAGTTGATGCGCAAATCAATGGCCATGTCGAAATATTCACCGGTTAATGCTACACCGGGCTGGGAAAACACATTGAAATACCTGGCCCGCACGATGGGATCGGGTTGGTATTCATAATCAATTCCGTCTTTTGATTTCCCAAAACCAAAGCCGTTGTAACACTGAAACATCCATTTTTTGCTGTCACCCATCATGGTATAATAGCCTGCTCCCACATCAAAAGAATAGATTCTCAGTTTATCGGCAGTGGAGTCATTCTTGTTCGATTGCCTGAAATGGTACATTCCGTCGGCCATCAAGCCGAAATGTTTCACGGGTGAAACCGAAAGTTGCAGGTTCATCAGTCCGCAACCCATTGAACCCGCTGAGGTTGTTACACTGAAGTCCCCCTGTTCTTTTAACATGGGAGAATTAATGGCATTGGGTTTGTACAATGTGGAGCAACCTGAAAGAATCAGCAATGCTACAAAAGACAGGAACAGTGAAAATGATTTGTAAAAAGTAGTTTTCATGAGTTTTTGTCGGTTTTAGTATGAGACCCAAGCCAGATGCTTATTATTTGAAATGACAACCATTCTTTTCCAGGGTTGCAAAAAAACAGATTTTATTTTGTGCCTAATTTAGAAGCTTTTTTGAAGATGTGCCAAAATTTCCATTTCTTTCAACATGATTTCATGGTGAAGAACCTGATTTGCCTAATCCCTGAACAACTTCGATTGCTTGTCCAGAATTTTGTTGACATCAAAATAAAATCCTTTAATGCCATATTCATTATCAGCAACTTTAAGGTAGTCGCACCCTTTTTCTGTCAGCATCTGTTCTCCTCCAAACCGGAAGCCCAGGGCTCCCAATATGTCGTATTCATGAGTAACCGAAATGACATGCCAGGCGCTTTTTTCCTTTTGTCCGTCGCCCGATGACAGGATGGTACCAATGATCCGGTTCAGTTTGTATTCGGTAAGCATGGCCGACAGGGTATCGCCGGTTTTAAAATAGGCATATGACAATATGTTCAGGTCGCGCAAATTGAAAGGATACTTGTCCAAAATGAGGTTCTCATATCGGATCAGCGCCCTGAAGTCATCTGCCTGCAAAGAATCCTGGCTGAGCAGGGTACTCAGGCTGTCAACGTATTCTGAACGGCTATATGGTGAATAGGTGTCCGTAAATACCTGGCCAAAATACAATACGCTAAAATCAACCGTTGTTAGCGTGGTATCCGCTTTCCTGTATCGTTCCATCAATACCGGGTAGAAATGAGCAGAATTTGGCTTGCTCATTTCTTTTTTTATCCATTCATAAGCAGGAGCTTTGAAAGCAGGCTTTTGACCGCACAGATCAGGCAGGAAGAATACCATCCATACCATCAGGAGATAGTAACGTTTCATGTTTTTTAATTAAGATGCAAACAAATTGTAATTTCCATAACTTACTGTTATTGTTTTTCACTATTGTCCGATTAAACTCTATTCCGTCCCATCCGGGACTTTATTTTATTACTTAATCTTCTTTCTACCAATATATTGTCCCT
>JAFGOR010000176.1 GCA_016926375.1 Bacteroidales bacterium | reverse complement strand
TTCTACGTTAACCGGGACATATTGTTGGGTGATATAAATCACCGATTTTCTCTGTTTCATTGTTCAGGCTTGATACAGAACCGGGGGTTTTTATATTGACTGTTTTCATATCTTTGCCCAAATTTTACCGGTCTGAAAAAGAAAGTAATAGTTGGTATTTCCGGAGGGGTGGATTCCAGTGTGGCCGCCTATATGCTGAAACAGCAAGGTTATGAGGTAACGGGCATGTTCATGATAAACTGGCATGATACTACCGGAACGCTTGCAGGAGATTGTCCCTGGAACGATGACCTTATTTTTGCCGAACTGGTTGCGCGAAAACTTGATATTCCACTGATAACGGTTGATTTTAGCGAGGAGTACCGGAAAAGGGTGGTGGATTACATGTTTGCAGAGTATGAACAAGGGCGAACCCCTAACCCCGATGTGCTTTGCAACCGTGAGGTTAAATTCGACCTGTTTATCAAGGTTGCTATTGAGCATGGTGCCGATTACATAGCAACCGGACATTATTGCCGCAAAGAGGAGGATGTGGTTGAAGGGAAGCCGGTTTACAGGCTGCTGGAGGGTTTTGATACCAACAAGGACCAGAGCTATTTTCTGTGCCAGCTTTCGCAGGAACAGTTGCGCATGGCGCTTTTTCCGATTGGCAACCTGGTAAAACAAACGGTAAGGGATATAGCTCGTGAACAGGGATTGGCAACAGCCGAGCGAAAAGATTCCCAGGGGATTTGCTTCGTGGGTAAGGTTGATTTGCCGGAATTTCTGAAACAAAAGCTGAAATCAAAGCCCGGGCAGATTATTGAAATTGATAAAGATCTTAAGGCCTTTCATGACTATGCCCAGTTACACAGGAACTGGCTGAAGCAAAATGACAATCCTGAGATGCTGACATCCGGCTTTACTTATTCCGCATCAGACGGAAAAGTTGCAGGAATTCACCAGGGAGCTCATTATTATACCATCGGACAACGCAAGGGATTGAACATAGGGGGAAAGGCAGAGCCCGTGTTTGTGATTGGCACCGATACCATAGACAATAAGTTGTACGTAGGTATGGGTCATGAGCATCCGGGATTGAACAGGTGGGGCCTGTTCATACCTGCCGGACAGATTCACTGGGTAAGGCCCGATAAAAGAATACTCCCGGGCGAGGAACGCAGTTTGCTGATGAGAATCAGATATCGCCAGCCGCTTCAGCAGGCAACACTGTATATGAAGGAAGAAGGATTGCACGTCATCTTCGAAAAGAAACAACGGGGTATCACTTCGGGTCAGTTTGCTGCCTGGTATGAGGGAGCGGAACTCATCGGATCAGGGGCTATTCAATAGCAGGTTCCTGCTGGCTCAGGCAGTGCCAGCTTCCCAATCCCCAGATGATTTCAACCGAATCCAGGCCAATTACAGGCCGGTCTTTGAAACACGTTTTCAGAATTGAGATGGCTTCATCATCCTGTTTGCATCGATAGGTCGGCACCATAACCCCGGCATTGGCAATGTAAAAGTTAGCATATGAAACGGGCAACCGTTGTCCTTCATAATATAAGGGTTCCGGCATGGGCAGTTCAATTACATTCAGTTGTTTTCCGTTGAGCAACCTGAAACCCGACAGCTTTTTCAGGTTATCCCGAAGCGGAATATAGTTGTTATCTGATTTGTTTTTCTCAACAACGGTAATCACGGTATCTTCATTGACAAATCTCGTCAGATCATCCACATGGCCATCGGTGTCATCGCCTTCAATGCCTTCTCCCAGCCACAATACCTGTTCCACGCCATAATAATCCATCAGGAAGAGTTCAATCTCGTTCTGGCTCAGGCCTGGGTTCCGGTTCGGATGGAGCAGGCAAGCCGTGGTGGTAATTAATGTTCCGGCGCCATTAAAATCCACAGAACCACCTTCCATGACAATTCCCGGGCGAAAAACCGGAAGTTGAAGCAATTCACCTATGCGCTCGGGAATGGCATTGTCGAGTTCTGCCGGATATTTATTTCCCCAGCCATTGTATTCCCAACTCACAATGGCCTTATTGTTGCCGGCAGTGTTGCGAGTAACAAAAGCAGGGCCATGGTCGCGACACCAGGCGTCATTGGTAGGGAAATTATGCAGTACTATGTTTTTCAGGTTGGCCCCAACTGCATCAAGTTCCTTGGTAACTCTTTCCTTCATTTCATTATCCGTAACATGGATATGAACCCGTTCTCCCTGAGCCACCTCTTGAATAAAACGGTTATAATAAGGAAAAATAGTATGGATTTTTCCCGGCCATGAAGCTTCGTTATGCGGATAACTCAGCCAGGTCGATTCGTGTTTTTCCCATTCGGCAGGGAAATGATAACCCAGTTGGCGGGGAGTTTTTTTATCGGCCATTGCCATGGAACGCCTTAAGATTTTAAGTAACGGTTATTCAAAGGGGTATAGGTATCAATGCGACGGTCGCGCATAAAAGGCCAATGAACACGGTAAAAATCGGATAGCGCAAGATCAGTTTCGACCACCTGCACCACCTCGTTATCATGAGGTGCCTGGTATAGAACTTTTCCAAACGGATCAGCTACGAATGAGCCACCCCAAAACTTCAATTCTTCCTCAGTGCCGCAACGGTTAACAGCAACCACATGCACGCCGTTGGCAATGGCATGTGAACGTTGTATGGTTTGCCATGCCTGATATTGCTCCTGGTTGACATCGGGTGATTGTGTATTTGCCCAACCAATTGCAGTTGGATAGAAAAGGATCTGTGCACCCATCAGACTGGTAATGCGGGCAGCCTCAGGATACCACTGATCCCAGCAAATCAACACACCAATTGTTCCGAACATAGTATCAAACACGCGGTAACCGCTATCTCCGGGTGTGAAATAAAACTTTTCATAAAATCCCGGATCATCAGGAATGTGGTTTTTTCTGTACTTGCCCAGATATTTCCCGTCAGCGTCAATAACGGCTGCGGTATTGAAGTAAACACCGGCATCCACCTTTTCAAAAAGCGAGGCAACGATAACTACGTTCAGCTCGGCAGCAAGCTTTTGTAATTGCTCAGTGGTGTTGCCGGGAACTTTTTCTGCAAGCCTGAAATACTCATAATCTTCGGTAAAACAAAAGTATCTGGAAAGAAACAATTCCTGCAGGCAAACAATATTTGCCCCTTTTGATGCTGCTTCACGAATTCCGGCCTGAGCCGAATCCAGGTTTTCACTTAAGTTATGTCCGCAACTTTTCTGGACAATGCCTACCTTGATTTTGCTTTCACTCACGGTGTTTTTAGGCAAAAATATGCAATTAATCCATATATTTCTAACCATTCCGGGCCACATATCGTTATATTTATTATCTTAATACTGAATTTATAACCATTTCCTATGAAAAGGTTTCTAAACCGGTTTGTTTCTCACGGTTTTACCCTGTTGCTGTTGCTGTGTCAATTACCTCATTCACTTTACGCCCAGTCTGTTAATTTAAATTTCAGGCACCTGGGTACAAAGAATGGATTGTCCAATGACAACGTGCTCTGTATATACCAGGACAGGAATGGTTTTATGTGGTTCGGCACTGAGAATGGCATCAGCAGATATGACGGGAATAGTTTCAAAAATTACTATGACCTGATTAAGGATACTTCCAATACTTTTCTACAGCGCACACTCGCTGTATATGAAGACAGCTACAACGGGATGTGGTTCTGCAATGATACCAATGGGCTGGTATTGCTTAACAAACATAGCGAGAAGACATACAGGTTCAGGCATTCCCCAGGAAAGGCCGAAAGCATTGCATCCAATAACACAAGGACGATTTTTGAGGATTCCCGAAAACAGTTGTGGATAGCAACCCGGGGCGGTGGTTTGGACCTTTTTAACCGAAATGACAGTTCTTTTATTCATTATGTTCATGATTCGCTTGATACAAAAAGTATCGGCAGCAACTTTATTACCTCAATAACGGAAGACAGCGAGGGAACATTATGGATGGCATCTGCAGATGGAATACTCATCCGGTATGACCAAAAAGACAAGGTGTTTGAGAATTTCAGTATGGAAACTGGGTTGATGTATCTGTTTGATGACGTCAACATGCCGGTGGTGTATGTTGATTCAAAGGATTTGATTTGGTATGCAGGTGTGTCAGGCGTATTCAGGTATGACAAATCCGATAAATCTTCCAGGTTTTATCC
>JAFGOR010000175.1 GCA_016926375.1 Bacteroidales bacterium | reverse complement strand
TAGTTATTTAATAGCATTCCAGCAAGTGTTTAAATGATTTATTTATTAACATTTTTACACAGCCTCTGAAGCCCGGGGCTATTGATGGTTGAGGCATGATAATTGTTTTTTCAGCCGCCGGCTTCAGCCGGGGGAACTTAATGACAGCCTTTATCTTCCGCTGCATGCAAGGCGATGCCATTGGCATGGCTGTGCATGCAGCGGTAGAATACTTTGGTATTTATTTCCCCGGGTTGAAACCCGGGGCTATTGAGGTTGGGGAAAAGACTCCGGAGGAGTCATATGTTTATAGAAAAAGAAGGATGCAGAGAAATTCGACCCCGGCCGGGGTCGTATGTGTTAATTATAAACGTTTTTCTATAAACATGTAATCCCTCCGGGATTAAAAAAACTGCATGACCTGCCTTCACGATTTCAGGCATTTTTCCACACTCTCCCACAACAACCCTGCGGTTTTTTCCCATGAGAATTTTTCACGCTGCAAACGGGCTTTTGCAATAAGACTATGGCTCAACCCGGGTTCTTTGTATAGCCTGATCATAGCCGAGGCAATGGAGTCAACGCCCGAAGGGTCGGCATAAATTACCGCATCGCCACCCACCTCGGGCAATGAGGTGGTTGAAGAGCAGATAACCGGAACATCACAATGCATGGATTCCAGAACAGGGATCCCGAAGCCCTCGAAATGCGATACATAAACCATTCCCAGGGCAGATGCCGTAATCGGGCCCAGTTCATCATCGTTCTTTCTTCCGGCAAAAATGATATCGTCTTTAAATTCACATGAATTATAAGCCTGATCCATATCATCGGTCCACCATTTCCGTTCACCTACCACCAGCAATTTGATATTGCTAGGTTCGTGTTGCCTGAACCGGTCATAAGCCCGAATCAGGTTGGCCAGGTTTTTGCGCGGATGGATCAATCCCACAAAAAGAAAGTACGGGCAGCCACTTGTGTATGTATCCCGTACCCTTTGTTTTTCCTGTTCGTCTATTGGTAAAAAAGCACTGCTAGCACCGTTATATACCACATCAACCTGGTTGCCGGGATAATTAAACCGCTGCACAATGTCGCTTTTTGTATAGGAAGATACGGTGGCAATTCTTCCTGCCTTACCGATGAATCTTGGAAAAAAGTAATGATAATATTTTCTGACAGGATAGGGAATGAATTCCGGGAAAGCAAAAAAATTCAGATCATGAATTACAGGAAGTGACTTCACGGGAGACCTCAGTGACAGCCACCCATCGGGAGAAAGAAAGAGATCGGCCTTGTATTTTTCAAGCACACGGGGAATGCCCCATTCAAAAAACAAATACCACAACAAAGGATGCCTTGCAGGAGGAAAGCTGACAACCGGTGTGATGTTATCTGAGAAAATGAATTCTTCCGGGTATTTCCTGTCGAAAATAAAAATGAACTGATGCTCCGGATGTTCCCGGGTGATGATGCGGAGTGTTTCTTTGGCGAACCTGCCGATACCTTCAATTTTGCCGGGCAGCAGCAGCCTTGTATTTACGGCAATGATCATCTTCCTCACTGATGTTCGGGGCGCAACAAGTCGTTCAGCGTTTTAACCGGTGTAAAGGTAGTGATGGGAACCTCAACAAAAACCGTATTCCAATGAGCCATGGCGCCATTCCACAATCCCGGCAGCTCAAGTGCTTTCAGTGGCTTTCCGTTTTTGAATTTTTTGCTGATAAAACCCGTGTTCGGGTCACTGAATTTCATCAGGTCAAATCGCTTTCCCTTGTAATCCTTCATGGCACAAACCAGGTCAACCGGGTTAAAATGGGTGGCACTGTTCAGGATGGCATCCTGTTCCGGATCGTGATGATCAACCTGCGATGATTCCACAATCTGCAACGATTTGCTGCCATCGGATTCCACGGTCCAGAATGGCCCGCCACCGGGTTCACCTACATTCTTCACCATACCGCAAACGCGTATTGGCCTGTTCAGTTTGTTAAACAATGTTTCAGCTGCCTGTGCCTTGTTTCCCAGGCTTTTGGCATTGATTGTGGTTCCCAGTTCATCACTCAGGAAAGCAGCAATCTCTTTAATCAATTCGGGAGTTGCATTGGCCGGTTTTTCAAGCTGATGCAGGTAGTTGTGAATTTTTTCCTGGTAATGGATCAGCAGTCCACCTATGGCCTTTTTAAAGCTGATCGTATCTTTTTTGTTTTTGTCGTGCGTAACGTTATCAATATTTTTAATAAACACAATGTCCGCATCAATATCGTTCAGATTTTCCAGCAGGGCACCATGTCCACCCGGTCTGAAATGAAGCGAGCCGTTTGCCTCCCTGAAAGGCTCATTCTTATCGTCAATAGCAAGCGTGTCTGTGGAAGGTTTCTGAACGGAATAGGAAACGTCGAATTTGACTTTCAGGTTTTCCTCGTAATTTTTCCTGACTTTCTTCATCAGGCTTTCAAAGGCCGTTTTGTGTTCCGGGGAAACGGTAAGATGAATACTCACCTCCGAACCATTGCCCGTAATGTAACCTGAACCTTCAACCAGGTGTTCCTCAACAGCCGTGCGGAAATTACCGTCATATCGGTGAAAGGTAAGCAACCCTTTGGGCAGGTTACCGTAATTCATTCCATCGGATCCCAAAAGCGATGATACCACAATATGATAGTTCTTTCCGGTCATTGCCTCTTTCAGTGAAGTTCCCGATTTGGTCACTGTCTTTTCCAGTTCCGGATAAAATGCAAAATCATGAATGCGGTCAAAGCACTCCTTTACATGCTTGTAGGCATCGCGTGAAAGTATCTTCGGATCATAATTCGACTGCCTGAACAATTCATCAAATTCGAAAAGGGCCTTGAACATGCGTGTAGCCGCCCCGGATGCCGGAACGAATTTAACCCGCCTTAGTTTCTGAGATGCATCATATGTATCAGTATACTCATTGAGCTGCTTATCCGTAAGCTTCTTTATTCCCTGCCCGATAGTTGCCGCTTTGGCAAGCCTCATAAAAGGGAATCCCTTCTTCAGAAACCCTATTTGCTGTTCAGCTGCCTTAAGGTCAATGCCTTTTTCCCTGAGCTGTTTAATGTCTCTCTCCTTGAACATGGTTTTGGGTTTATAGGATTATCAACTTATTGATAAAATTAGCTAATTTTTTTTATTTTACTTATTTTTGACGGCATGAGTCTGCGTGTCTGTTGCCCAATTACCTGATTATACATGAAGTATTTTCTACTGTCGGTTTTTTTGCTCTCATTCTTGGGTAGTCAGGCTCAGGAAAAGAAGCTCGTTCAGTTTTCAGGAACGGTAATGGATGAGTATCTGCGCCCCATGGCATTTGCACATGTTCTGGTATTGAATAATTACCGTGGTGCCATAACCAACACATACGGCAATTTCTCACTGGTGGTTGAGGAGTCTGATTCGGTGCTGATTTCCTCGGTTGGGTATAAACGAAAATACATGGTCATTCCCGAAAATTTGCCTTCCAAGTTTCTTACCATGGAAATAATTTTGAGTATTGATACGTTAGCCATCGGAGAAGCGAAGATATACCCGTGGAAGTCGTACGAAGAATTCAAGGATGCTTTTGTAAACCTGAAACTACCTACTGATGACATGGAAATTGCCCGCAGGAACATTGCTCTGATCCGCACCCAGATCATCATGGACCATGAGCCCAGTGCGCGTGAAAATTTCAGGTATGTGATGCAGCAACAATACGAACAAACGTTCATCCAGGGTGGAATTCCTTCTTACCAGTTGCTGAATCCTTTTGCCTGGGCTAAATTCTTCAAGGCTTTGAAGCGGGGGGATTTTAAGAAGAGGGATTATGAGCAATGAGCAATTAACAATGAACAATTAACAATAGGCAGGGACAAGGGACGAGGAAGACACTGTCCCCTTCTGGAGAGCTTGTCCCGATTCATCGGGAGGGTAGGAGGAGGAAGTTCAACAACATTTTCAATATACAATTCGTTTCTGATGGTGATAAAAAATCAAAAGTAAGTTGAAGAAATGACAAGAAGACATGCGTTGATCCTCCCCCACCCTCTACCTGGCGGCAGACAGGCCCTCCAAATGGGGACAATGCAATGTTTAAGAATAAATATGAAAAATGAAGCGGTTACTTTTTAGCGCAATGATTTTATTTTGGAGCGCTTCATTGCTGATCGCCCAGCAAACCGCTACAATTACAGGAACCATTTCCGGGGAAAACGGAGAATCGTTACCGGGCGCCACAATCATAGAGCTTGCAACAGGAAAGGGAATCCAGGCAGATGCAAACGGAAATTTCCAGCTGCTGGTTCCCGAGGCCGGGAAAAAAATCCTTGAGATTTCGTATGTTGGCTACCGCAAAGACACCCTTACCATAAACATACTGCCAGGGGAACAGGTAATTATAAGACACAAACTGACCCCCTCGCCCGAAGCCATTCAGGAAGTAGTGGTTGAAAGCTGGTACGACCGGGCCGAAGCGCTTCAGCAGATCAATCTGAAAGCTGCCGACCGCATTCCGCTGCCATCGGGAAATGTTGAATCCATACTCTCTTCACTTGGTGCTTCAACACGTAACGAGATGAGTTCACAGTATTCCGTAAGGGGTGGCAATTTCGACGAGAACCTGATTTACGTGAATGATGTGGAAATATACCGGCCCATGCTGGTGAAAGCCGGGCAACAGGAAGGCCTCAGCTTCATCAACTCGGCACTCATATCTTCCATCCAGTTTGCAGCGGGCGGTTTCGATGCCCGGTATGGTGACAAAATGTCGTCGGTGCTTGATATTCGCTATAAACGGCCCACGGAATTTGGCGGAAGCGCTTCGGCAAGTCTGCTCGGCGGCTCGGCACATATTGAAGGCACTGCCTTAAAAGGAAAATTCACCCACATTACCGGCATCCGTTATAAATCGAACCAGTACCTGTTGAAAACCATGCAGACCAAGGGAGAATACAATCCGAATTTCTTTGACCTGCAGACCTTCCTTACCTATGATGCCGGCAGCAACATGGAAATCAGTTTCCTTGGGAACCTGGCCCGGAATTCCTATGAACTGATCCCGCAATCGAGAAAGACTTCGTTTGGCACCTACCAGCAAACCTTTGATTTTACAGTGTATTACGAAGGCCAGGAAAGAGATCGTTTCAGCACGCTGCTTGGAGCGCTTGCAGTGGACTACCACCCTTCGGAAACACTTACACTTAAATTCATTGCTTCGGGATTCAACACCTACGAGGCGGTTACCTATGATATCCTGGGACAGTATTCGATTGACCTGCTTGACAACACGGCCGGTTCCGAAACATCAAAAGACAGCATCCTGAATATAGGTTACGGAGGCAACCTGACTCATGCCCGAAATTACCTTGATGCCAATATTTTCAGCCTATCTCATAAAGGAGCCTACCGTTGGAAAAACAACCACCTGAACTGGGGCATTGGCGGACAGCAGGAGGATTTCACCGACCAAATCAGGGAATGGGAAATGATTGATTCCGCCGGTTTTTCAATTCCCTATTCCGACAGTGAAATCAAAATGCACCGCTTCACCAAAGCCGGAAATCACATGACTTCATGGCGTTATACAGGTTTCATTCAGAATACCTCAAACTTTACCGCAGGTTCCACCAGCATCATGCTGAATGCCGGAATGCGGTTCAACTACCTGACCACCAATGAGCAACAGGTTGTCAGTCCGCGGTTTGGAATCCACATCATTCCCGCATGGGATAAGAAGTTCTCATTTCATGCCGCGGTGGGCTGGTATCATCAACCACCATTTTACAAGGAAATGAGTGATCCTGAAGGCAAACTATTCAAAGAAATTAAGGCCCAGCGTTCCATTCATTTCGTGGCAGGGTCTGCACTCGACTTCCGCATGTGGGAAAGGCCTTTCAAACTGAGTGCCGAAGCCTATTACAAAAAGCTCGACCACCTGATTCCTTATGTGATTGACGATGTAGATATACAGTACCTGCCTCAATACACAGCCAGCGGATATGCCACAGGCATCGAGTTCAAGATCAACGGTGAGTTTGTTGAGGATGCCGAATCCTGGGCTACCCTGTCGTTTTTACAAACCCATGAAGATCGCGATGGCGATGCATACGGACAATATCCGCGTGCCACCGATCAACTGGTTAATTTCGGGTTGTTCTTCCAGGATTACTTTCCCAACAACCCGTCATTCCGTGTACACCTAAACTTGTTTTACGGCAGCAGGTTGCCTTACAATTCCACGGAATATGACAACCCGCAGGACTATTATTACTTACGGGCCTACCGGCGTATTGACATCGGGCTGTCCAAATCGCTTTTCACCGACAGGCAGGGCAACGTGCGTAGCGGGAATTACATCCGCGACCTGTGGTTTAGCCTGGAAGTATTCAACCTCTTCGGTTTTAACAACCAGTCGTCCTACCAGTGGATCCGCACCGTAAGCAACCAGGCCGGTTTCCCCAACATGTTTGCCGTGCCGAATTATTTAACGGGAAGGTTGCTGAACCTGAGAATGACGGTGAGGTTTTAGCAATTTCTATTTTTTTCTTAATATGCTTTTCATGTTTTCTTAAAAACCATGAAATGTTGGCATGCTATTCTTGTTACATATTTAAATTATGTGACATGAATTTCGCATACCAGAGAAACATTCTAATGATCGTCCTGATGTGTGTTTTACACACTGCCGAAGCCCAAAACGATGTGAATAATATTCAACTTCCTGAATTACATCGTGATATTCAGCGAAAAACGATCCGGGTACCCAGCATCGAAAAATACATTACCCTGAAATGCGATTTCCACATGCATACCGTTTTTTCCGACGGCATTGTGTGGCCCACCACACGTGTCCTTGAGGCTTGGGAAGAAGGCCTGGATGCCATTGCCATTACCGACCATATAGAGAGTCATCCTTCAAAACCTTTTATCAGCGGGGATGATAACAGCAGCTACCAGTTAGCGCTTCCTGCTGCTCAGGATTACAATATCATATTGATCAAAGGTGCCGAAATCACCCGCGCCATGCCTCCCGGTCACCTGAACGCCCTTTTTATAACCGATGCCAATAAACTGGATATACCCGACCCTATTGAAGCCATAAGAGAGGCTCACCGGCAGGGTGCTTTTGTCTTCTGGAACCATCCGGGATGGACCGCCCAGCAACCCGACACCTGTAGAATGTTTGACATTCACCGGCAGTTGATTGAGGAAGGTATCATAAAAGGTATAGAAGTCTTCAACGAAATGGAATGGTACCCGGTAGTCCTGGGCTGGTGTATCGACAAAAATCTGGCTGTTATTGGCAATTCAGATGTGCATGATATCAACGATCATTATTACCCGCTCCATTTATATCACCGTCCCATGACCCTTGTGTTTGCAAGTGAACGAACCGAAGCAGGGGTTAAAGAAGCACTGCTTTCACAAAGGTCGGTTGCCTGGTTCAGCAAATATGTTACCGGAAAGCAAGACCTGCTCAACGCATTGTTTCAGGGTGCGGTTAACGTTAGTCGCGCTAACGGTAAAGATTCCAGGGGTAATTCCATGATCACGCTTACGAACAACAGCGATTTTATTTTCGAGTGTCAGTCGGCTACTCCGGGCACACCGTCTTTTACATTACAGCCAAATGCCACCTTTATTATAAGGTACAAAGAAGACATTCACCCCCTTTCCGCATTGTCGCTTAGCATTACCAACTGGTACACCCACGCCAGCCAGTGCCTGAAAGTATCTCTCAGTCTCTGATCACTCTCAATATATTTCTGCTACACCGTGCCGCCTTTGGTGGCGCGGTTTTTTTATTTTGTTAATAAATTCGGTGTTTTGACTGAATCAGAAATCTGTTTTTTTGTCAATTTTATTCCGCTATTGGACAAAGTTTTGTAACCAAAAGTGGATTTGAACGTTACAAAATGGAAGACAGGAACAGGAACAGCAGCGCGTATGATTGATAAGATTTTGAATTTTAAGATTTTATTCATAACTTCTCTAGTGCAACATCCGGATGGAAAAGTAACCCTGTCTTCAAACCCATCAATAAATATTCATTAACTCATGAATAATCCTATTGCAAAAGGTGGTTATTTAGAAGAAAGCCTTCATAAAATAACTTCATGGAATATGAAGCCTTTAAAGATACTGTTAATTATATTGGTTAGTTTCTTCATAACCTGTGACCTTTGGAGTCAGTCCGCAGGCGACTACCGTTCCGATGCTGATGGTGACTGGAACAATGCAAATACCTGGGAACGTTTTAATGGAGCAACATGGGTGGATCCGTCACCGGACTACCCGGGACAAAATTCAGGTACAGGACAGGTCGAAATCAGAAACGGACACACCATTGACATTACTGCTTCACCTGCCAATTCCATTGGATCCATAACTATTCCGGGGGGTAACAATAGTTCATGGATTGAATTTACCGGACCTTTTTCACTTACCGTTACCGGTTCCATAACGCTCACAGGTAGCTCAAATAATGATTATAAATACATTCTCGTAAATTCAGGAACTTTGTATGCAGGTTCCATTGACATGAATTCTACCGGGGACACCCGTGATGCCTTTGTTGAAATTTCGACGGGCAGTGTTTATGTCAGCGGCAATATTGTTATGAACAGTGCAGATCCGGATCGCAATTATATTCGTTTTACCGATGCAGGAAGCCTGAATATAGGAGGTAGCATAAGCGGGGGTACCATCACCAGCAATGCAGGCGGAGGAACCGCTGCCCCTACTAATGGTTTTGTTAACTATACCGGAACCGGGGCACAGAATATCGGAAGCTACACCTATTATAGCCTGGGGTTAACAGGTTCCGGCCCTTTCACTACTGCAGGAAACATTACAGTGAACGGCTCCTTCACCCTTTTCGGACAACTGAATTCATCCAACAATATTACCTTTAACGGAATGGTAAATTGCGGGGGCACCCTAAACGCTACAGCTGGAACAGTGACTTACGTAGCAACATCCACGAACATATTGGGTGGCATATATTATAATCTTAACAGAACGGGAGGAGGCACTACCACATTGTGTGATGATATCAGAGTAAACAACACACTCTACCTGAATACGGGCATTATACAACTGGGTGGATCCAACCTTACAATGGGCGCTGCAAGCAATTTTACTGGTTCAGGAACGTTTTCATCAACCAACATGATCGAAACCAACAGCACCGGTTATTTTATTAAAGAAGGAACCTCATCAGCAGGATTGGCTATGATTTACCCGGTGGGCTCCGGCGGCTATTACACCCGTATGAACCTGACCATTAGCAGCGCAACCATTGCCGGAACAGGAAGTATTGGAGTAAGAGCTGTTCCCGGATATATTGGTGCAGGAATTCTCAGCAAATACTGGGATGTTATTACTTCCAATATTTCCGCCATCACTGCTGCGCCGCTTTTCACTTACAATAATGCTGAAATCAACGGTACAGAAGCGGGCTATGCTTCCTGGTTCAGCGAAACAGCCGGATCATGGGCATCACCGGCCAATGCAAGTATGGCCACAGGTTCCAATACCTTTGGTTCAACCTCCACCACTGCACTTATCGGACGCTGGACGGCAGGCTCTAACCAACCCGTTGACCCTTCGACATTTTATTCATACCAGACAGGCGACTGGAATACGGCATCAACATGGACCACCGATCCCAGCGGAACCACTTTGGTAGGAAGCGCCGTTCCGGGCGATAACGACATTGCGGTTATATTATCAGGCCGAACTGTTTCCCTTTCAGGTAACATCACAAGCACCGACCTCAAAATCGATATTAAAAACGGCGGGTTCCTGAATATGTCGACTTATAGTTTTACGGCAGGCCTGGGTGAACTAAAAGGTCAGGGTACGCTTCAGCTTGCTTCTACCAGCTTCCCTGTTGTCACTTCCAACGATTTTGTTGAGACAAATGGTGGTACCACCGAGTATATAAATACTGCAAGTTTTACACTACCAGCGGCTCAAACCAAATACAATCATTTGGTAATTAACACTTCAACCGGTATTATAGCCACACAACTCAGCAACATTTCCCTCAACGGAAACCTGCATGTTAAAACCGGCACCTTCAGAATTAACAATGATGCATCCTCCACCAAACTTCAGCTTACCGTGCTGGGTGATGTAACAGTGGATGCCAGTGCTTCACTGACAGTAGGACAGGGATCCACCAATACCACCATTACCCCAACAGGCATTTCAGGAGGCACGGCCCCCTACCTGAACTATTATGAACATTTCCACCGCATAGTGCTGTACGGTAATTTCACAAATAACGGTACAGTCCGGTTTACCAATATGAGCAGCCCCGATTATAACAACTTTCCGCCATTGGGTTCAGTCGCCACATCGGGAGCAGCATCGGTATATTTCATGGGCAGTTCAAACAATACACTTTTCTGCAACGGTACTACCGATTTTTATAATCTGATATTAGATAAAGGAATTGATCAAACATATAGTCTTACCGTCCAACCAACAGCCTATGACCATTTCAGACTTTTCGGCGCAAATAACGCAACTGCAACAATAAATGTTGCCGAACCCAATCTGATGAAGGCGCTATGGATCAGGACGGGTACCCTGATTCTGAAAGGCTTGACAGTTATACCTTCGTTAACCGAGGGGACAGCTGCCAATTCGGACTATTATATACCCAACAGCGGTGCGCTGGTCATTGATGGTCCTGACGTAATTGTGCTTTCAACGGCAGACGATAATGGCGAAGCCAATGTTGCCTATGGCGTATCCGGCACTGATGGTGTGAACACCGCGGGAGCAGCATACCAGGGAATGGTGGTTTACGGCAAACTGCAAGTTAACAGTGGTTATTTGTCCACACGCGAATCGGCAGGCTTGCTGTATTCAGGTGTATCTTCGGGCTTATTTGAAATTGCCGGTGGAACTATTGACTCGAAACAATTCCGTACCTACAACACAACCACTTCAGGTGCCTCATATTACCAAACCGGTGGAACACTTATATTAAGAGGCCGGTTTGTAAGGCCGTTGGCCTATGCCAGTATCAGTGATCTTACGTCAGCAGGAACTTTAAGTAATAGAGCCGTAAATGGAACAGACGACGATTACGGAACCTTTAACCTTAATTTCAGCGACAATGTTTATATCATGTCGGGTGGAACAGTCCGTATTTATGACGCTTGCGGAAGCACAGGGCCCGAATTTATTGTAGACATTGTGGCCTCGGCAGAAAACACAAGTGTTACAGGCGGTACCTTCGAATTATTGCCATTAACCGGTAGCGGGTTGGCTGATGCCGCAACACATGTTATATGGACCGAAGCCGCTCCCTTCGGCAATATGCTGGTTAACCGGGGCAGTGGTTGCGCTACACTTGTGCGACTGAGAAACAAACCGCTGGTGGTCCTAAACGACCTTACACTGGCATCGGGTGAATTTCAGGCCAACGGACAGGATGTAACCATTGGCGGTGATTTCACGGTATCGTCTACCGCCACTTACAGCTCAACCAATAACACTACCTTAAGCAGTACCACTGACCAAAACTTTACCATTGACGGTACCATCAATAACGGAGCAGTCGGATTAGCCAACCTGATCATTGATAAATCAGCAGGCACCCTTACCCTGCAGGGCAGTCAAACTTCATTAACCATACAGAATAACCTGGATATCACCGGCGGAACATTTGCCGACGGTGGGAAAACAATTTATGTTGCTGGCAATATTACCCATTCAGGCACGCATACAGGATCCGGTAAAATTCAACTTAACGGAACCACAGATCAAACCATAGGAGGTAGCGGCTCCGGTGTTTTCCAGAACCTTGAACTGAACAATACAGCGGCATCAGCGGCACCGGTATCATTAACGGTAAATACAACCATCAACGGGGAACTTACCTTTTCACAAAATAAACAATTCGATATCAACAATTATAATCTTACCTTAAATGCCAATGCATCGGTTACCGGGGCAAATGCAAGCAGGTACGTCCTGACCAATGGTGATGCCGGCGACGGAAGCATTACCAAGGTGTTCAACACTTCAACCTCATTTACCTTTCCCCTGGGCGTTACTGCTTACACACCTGCTTCAATAGGTATTAATGGTACGCCCTCTGCTTATGGCTCCATTACTGTCATACCTGTCGATTACGAACATCCAAATGTTACCACTACCGGAAGAAGTCTTACTTACTTCTGGAGGGTAAAATCGAGTGGTTTTACATTGGGCAGTGCCACCGTTACGCATGGTTACAGCTATGTATCAGGAGATGTGGTAACTGGAGGTGACATTGCCGAAAACGAGTATGTGGCCGCACTATACGACTATTCAACCTTCACTTGGACACGAGGAGGAACCGGTGATGTTGATGAAACCAATAATATTATCGGAGAGCCCGGATCGGGAACTTTTCTTGAAAATACCACATTTATTGATGGTGACTATACTGCCGGAGACGATAACCCGACCAATCCATTCGGTACACCCACCATATACTACAGCCGGCAGTCTGGTCTTTGGAGCAATGTGAACAACTGGTCGCTCACCGGTCATACGATCAACAATCCTCCCGCCACAGTGCCAGGAGCAGATGACATTGTCATTATTGGTGGAAACGATTCAATATACCTTGATCGTGACAGAACCGATCCCTGGACTACCAACAATGTGGATCCCAGAAGTTGTGCCACATTGCTGATTGAGGCTGGTTCATCACTCGATATTGGCTACAATACAAACAGTTCCTTCAGAATGGTTCAGTCGCATCCGAACGGCAATGGAAATTTCAGGTTAACCACTTCGTCGACCTCAGGAAGCACTTTCGTATTTCCGGCAGGCGACTTTTCTGATTATGATCAGAACATGGGGACAACCGAGCTTTATTCCACAGAACCGGATCCTGGAACTACCTATTGGCTCCCGAACGGTAAAGCTACTTATGGTAACCTGATACTTTCACCTCTGGGAGGGTCAAATATCATTTTCCCCAATAACGATGTTACCATTTATGGAAATTTGATCACCAGGGGACAAAATGCTGATTCGTGGTTCTGCCCAACCTGGGATGGTAATTACCCAACTGCTCCAATCGTGCGGGTGGCTAAAACCATTACTATTCTTGGAGACATGAACATCCAGGGGGGGGCACTGGTTTGGTATGGGAATGGAACCATAAGGCAGGATTTTGTAATATATGGAGACGTACTGGTGAGCCCCAATTCAGCTATTGACGTATGGTCTGGCGCCACCAATCAAAATATCTCCATTGGCGGAAGCCTTATCAACAATACAGTGGGTACCACAGCAGGAGGGACAACCACCCCCAGGCGATGTGATTTTACAACGCTACCGGTTACCTTCTTCGGCGATTCTTCGGCTTTCATAACCAATACCATGAATAGTCCGCTGACCATATTCTCAACCCTTACCATTAATAAGGGCAATTCGCAAAACACTACACTTACCTGTGATATTGACGGCACATTGACAACTCCCGCCAATAACTGGTTGTTCCTTGAAAACGGTACATTCAGGTTTATGCGGACTGATCCTTCAACGAATTTCACTATTTC
>JAFGOR010000022.1 GCA_016926375.1 Bacteroidales bacterium | reverse complement strand
CATGTGTCTGTTCAGAGAGTTCCATTTGCAAGGCTTGCGCAGTCCGAAAATGCGGAGTTTACTATTCGTAAATGAGCAATTTTCGGATAAGCATAACGCGGCAAATGGGACTTTATGGACAGACACTAAATAGTTTTGCTGATGCCAGTACCTGATATTTCTATTGTTGTTCCGTTGTACAATGAAGCCGAATCATTACCTGTTCTCACCGAATGGATTAACAGGGTAATGACTGATAATAAGTATACCTATGAAGTCATCCTGGTTGATGACGGAAGTAATGACGGTTCATGGAATGTAATTGAACAACTGGCATCAGCAAATACCAGTTTGCGCGGTATCAAATTCAGGCGAAACTATGGAAAATCCGCAGCCCTTCATTGTGCTTTCCAGGTGGCTAAGGGAAATGTTGTTATTACCATGGATGCTGATTTGCAGGACAGTCCCGATGAAATTCCCGGATTGTTTGACATGATCAATAACGGAGGGTACGACCTGGTTTCAGGATGGAAAAAGAAACGATACGACAACACGCTCACAAAAAATATTCCCAGCAAGCTGTTTAACTATACGGCAAGGAAATTCAGCGGAATAAAACTGCACGATTTCAATTGCGGTCTAAAGGCTTATCGCAATGATGTGATAAAGGCCATTGAGGTGTATGGGGAAATGCATCGTTATATTCCGCTGATTGCCAAAAAGGCCGGATTTCATAAAATTGGTGAAAAAATAGTACAACACCGCAAGCGCCAGTATGGAAGCACAAAGTTCGGCCTCGATCGGTTCATCAATGGGTACCTCGACCTGTTGTCTATTTCCTTTATTTCCCGGTTTGGCAGACGGCCCATGCATTTCTTCGGATTGTTGGGAACATTGATGTTTCTTCTCGGGACTGCAATTACCATTTATCTTGGAATTGACAAGCTTATTGCAATCTCGCAGCATGTAAAAGCCAGATTGATCACCGACAATCCTTATTTCTATATTGCGCTTACATCCATGATTATTGGTATGCAATTGTTCACCGCCGGATTTCTTGGCGAACTGGTTTCACGCTCATCAGCCAGCCGGAATGAATATCATATCGAAAAGGAAATCTGAGAACAGCGGCAGGAGCAGTAGCAGCAGTAGCAGTAGCAGCGGCAGTCAAATCCCAACACTCAAATCCCAATACTCACACATCCAGTATCCAGTATCCAGCATCCAGTATCTGGCTGCTACGCCTCTTTAGTAATTTCCGGCTTTTCGCTTTCCTTCCTGCTGCCCAATATCATCCGCATCACCATGGCTTTCAACATGCCAATGCCATAACCTGTTAGCATTATAAAAGCAGCATAAAGGCTGAGTAATCCCACAACCGGACTTCGGTTCTGGATGGTGGCATCTAAAAATATAAGGGCCATATACAAAACTACTGATGCCAGCCAAAGCAGGAACAGCGTTTTCGAAAATAATCCGGTAAGAATACCTCCGGCCAGATAAAGAACAAACATCGCAGGCAACAGGTGTACCGGTTTCAGTGCATCTCCATGCCTGAGATGCAGATCAATCCGGCCGCTTCCGAAGGAAGAAACCTGCCTGAAAAACTTGTAAAACGTAGACCTTCTTTTATGATATACATAAGCCGTCTCAATAAGTCCGGTTTTATATCCCTTCTTGTACAAGCGCATGCTCAGGTCAATGTCTTCAGAAACCTTCAAACCGCTGTATCCACCAACCGACAGAAACACATCCTTACGGATTCCCATGTTAAAACCCCTGGGCTGGTATTGCCCTACATGTTGCTTTTTTCCCCTGATGCCCCCAGTGGTAAAAAAAGACGTCATGGCATAACTGATTGCCTTCTGCCTGTTGTTGAATGTTTCAGCTGCCCGGTCAGGCCCGCCGTAAGCATCCAGAGGATTTGAATTCAGACTGTTTTCAACTTCCGTGAAGTATTGAGGAGGAATCACACAGTCTGAATCAAAAAACACGAGCCAGTCGCCACTGGCGTTCTCCACACCCCAGTTTCGCGATTCACTGATGCCAAGGCCCTTCTGATGAAGATGCAACAGTTTTAATTTTTCATTAAACTTTTCGGCAACATCCTTTACAGAATCATCCAGACTTCCGTCGGCAAGGATCACCTCAAAGTTTTCATTATTCTGTGATTCCAGACTGGTGAGTAATTCAAATACTTCATCCGGCCTTGAGAAGGTGGGTACTATTACAGAAAAGAACATTATTTTATTCTTTCATCATAAGTGGCACCCATGGAAAAGTCATCTCCTTTCAGCTTTTTCATCATCACCTGCTTAATTGCATGAAAAATGATGATGTGAACATCCTCTGTAATTTCCATATCCTGAACAGGTGCATGGATGGCCAGATCGGCCATATCTTTGATTTTTCCTCCCTTGTATCCGCAAAAAGCCACCGTGGATGCCCCATGGTCTTTTGCATAGGCTATAGCTTTTACAACATTCGCCGAATTACCACTTCCTGAAATACCGATTACCACATCTTCCCTTTTAAGAAATACTTTCAATTGCTCTATGAAAATCTCCTCATAGGTAAGATCGTTGGATATGGCCATCATTCCGGAAATGTTGTCATTCAGACAATGAACCCTGAAACGCTTGTCGAGCCCGAAGGATATTCCTTTGAGAAAATCACCGGTGACGTGGGAGGCTGTTGCTCCGCTTCCACCGTTACCAAATATGTAAATGGTGTTACCTTTTTCCCTGGTGATAAGCAGAAGATCAACCAGCCTTTCAATGGAATCAATGTTTAAATTGGTCAGAACATCAGATAACCTCTTGAAATAATCACGAAACTCAGAATTCTTCATCAGCAAAATGTATTATTTTAGAACCTTCCCGTTCAAATGCAAAGTTAAACATTTCAAGCGGTTTCAGTTTGTCGATCAGCTTTTCCTGCTTTTCCTTTTCACAATAAAACAACATAAAACCTCCGCCACCAGCGCCCAGCAGCTTGCCGCCCACTGCACCTGCCTGCCGGCCCGCCTCATATATGTCGTCAATCTGCGAATTCGTGATTTGTGAAGCTAACTTTTGCTTCAGTATCCAATTTTCATGCAGTATCTTTCCAAAATCGTCCAGTTTTTCGCTGTACAAACAATTCCGCAGGTCATGCACCAGCAGGACCATTGATTTGAGCACGTTAAACTTTTCAATCTGCGAGGCATTTTTCTTTTGTTCTGATAATATATCCGATGCCTTTCTTTGATTGCCCACATAGAACATGAGCAGGTTTTCCTGAAGTTTCTGATAAACTTCATTCTTGATGTAGAGTGGTTCAACCCTCACATCACCGTTTTGTTGAAAATGGATGATGTTCAGCCCGCCAAAAGCTGCCGCATACTGATCCTGCTTCCCGATTGGTTCTCCGAGAATGTCAATTTCGATTTCACAAGCTTCGCGGGCAATCTGCTCATGCGTAACATATTCTCTTTTTACAGCATAAAGGCAATGAAGCAATCCAACGGTAAAAGAAGACGAAGACCCCATTCCTGTGCCCGATGGTATGTCGGCTATTGAGCTTATTTCAATCCCATGGGTTACACCGGTTTTTCTCATAGCTTCCCGCAATAGGGGATGCTTTAATTCGTCTATGCTGTTAACGGTTTCCGTTACGGAATACTTTACCCTAACCTGCCCGGGAAAGAAAAAGCGGTGCGAAGAAATATACATGTACTTATTGATGCTTGTACTCAGAACTGCACCGGCATGACGCGAGTAAAATGCCTCAAGGTCAGATCCGCCGCCTACAAAACTTATTCTGAAAGGGGTTCGGGTAATAATCATGGATTCACTAATTAATGATCAGATCAGCTAATTTACTTTCTTTTTCTATCAATTGAAATTCATCCTGTTCTCTTTTTTCAAAAAGTAGGGCTATTTCATCCACTGTCTTACCGCGCCAGCCATAATATTCAAAAAAACGCTTCCTGAACGTCTCCTTGTCCGCTGCGGTAAACAACTTCAGATGTGCCAATTGCCGGACAGCCGTAGAACTCAATGCCACAACTCCCTCAATAATAATCACCCGGGCATTTGAAGGATCGTACTCAACAGGTGATGAGTTTCTATCAGGATGATTTGCATAGGTAGCAAGTTTCAGCGTTTCGCCGCCAATCAAACCAGCTATATCCTTTTCCAGGCTCATTAACCGAAAACGGTCATAAACATTCATGCTGTCCGACCGATCTTCTTCAGGAAGGATCCAATTGTCAAGACCTACCTGCAATACCTGATGCCCCAGCTTTTCAAATGAAATGCGCAAACAGGCAGCCAGGGTGCTTTTACCAGTTCTTGTATTACCACCTATCAGAATAACATAAGGCAAACTGCTTTTGTGATTCTCAAAATGCCTGAATACTTCATCAACCTGCATTTTGTATGGCTCATCTACAATAAAACTTACCGCTTCAGCCAGATTGGAAAACATGAAATCAGGGATGATGCTTGTTTTCTTAATGCCGTACCCGGTGCGCACACCAATGGTTACACAGCCTGTGTTGGCTCCGGCTTTGATATCGCGCTCTGAATCACCAATCATGTAAGAGGTACCTGGATCAATGTTGAATTTGTCAATGGCCTTTCTGAACATGCCGGTCTTTGGTTTCCGGCAATCGCAATCAATTTTGTATTTGGGATTTTCTTCAGGAAATCCTTTATCAGGATGATGAGGACAGTAATGAATCGCATCAAGCCAGGCACCCTGCTCACCCAATTCGGTTTCCATTTTTTTGTGGATGGTCTTCACTTCCTCCTCGGTGCAAAGATTCCGGGCAACCGCACTCTGATTGGTGACAACAACGGTAAGCAAACCGGCCTGGTTGAGTTTTTTTATGGCAGGAGCCGTATAATCATACAATTGCAAATCCTCGGGCCTGCTGATGTAACTCCTTTCCACATTGAGCACCCCATCACGATCTAAAAAAACAGCAGACTGCTTATTCTCATAATTGCTTCTGGATACTTTTCCGGTAATCAAATCATGTTGAACCTTTTCAAGCCGGTCAGGTGTTCCCATATCTTTGAGATATTCCGTTGTATGATAACCATATATCCCCATGCTTTTATAAATCATGGGAAAGATATCCCTGCCGAAATCGGCTTTTCTCCCCTTCTCCAACATTTTTAATACCACCGGAGAAAGAATATAAACACCGGCATTCACCATATTGTGGTACCAAATACCGGATGGATGCGGCTTGGCATGAAAGGCTATAATCCTGCTTTCATCATCCATCTCAACCAAATCGCTGTCATGTGGGTGATCATTTGGATGCAGCACAAGCGTGCATTCACTGTTTTTTGCAGTATGAAAAGCAATTAACCGGTTCAAATCCATGCTGACCATCACATCTCCGTATAAAACCAGGAAATCACCGGTCAGCTGATTTTCAATCTCTTTAATGCCTCCTACAGTTCCAAGCGGAGTGGGTTCTTCGAAATAATGAATGGAAGCACCGAACTTACTTCCATCGCCAAAATAACGAATTATGGGGTCCTTCAGGTAATTAACCAGGATAATTATTTCCCGGAATCCATATTGCACAAGCAGATCTACCTGATGCTGCAGCAAGGGCTTGCCGCCAATAAGAATCATGGGTTTGGGGATTTCCTGTGTGAGATTGCCCAACCGGGTACCCTTTCCCCCTGCAAGGATAACTGCTTTCATACTATCTAAAATCTTTCTGCAAAAGAAAGTGATTTTAAATTAATAATTATGCTGCAAGCAACTTTTGTTTAAGTTTTGTAACTTTAGTAATAAACCAATCCTAAAAGAAATGAAAGAAATTTTTAGTGGAAAGTCTTGCATGGCAAACTATATCGAGGAAAAGAAACGCATTGTTTTTGAATTCGAAGGAATTGCCAACATTGAGGAAGCCAAATCCATGTATGTGCAGGTTCTTGAATTTATGAAAACCCATAAAACCAATGCCTTTATCAATGATCTGAGACAGCTAAAAGGCACATTTACCAAACTGAACAGCTGGGTGGTGGAGCAAATGAAACCTGCCATTCAAATGGGTTTGAAATACGATGCCATGGTTGTCAATAATGACATCTTCACTTCCTTTGCCATCGATGATCTGATGAAAAAGGTATCCGTACTCGAAATTCAGTTATTCCAGTCCATGGAAGAAGCTGAAAAATGGTTGGATGAAAAAGAATAAATCAGTAAGCGCTCGTATGCACATTTTTAATGGCCCTGCCTGATGGCTCATTTTGGTTCCTGAACGATTCATCCCAGGCAAGTGCTTCGGCTGTGCTGCATGCAACCGAAGGAACTGAGGGTACGGTAAGGGCCGCTGTTTCCGACGGAAAATGCTCACTGAAAATTGACCGGTAGTAATACTCTTCTTTATTTCTTGGCGTATTTATCGGGAAACGGTACCTGGCATTTGCCAGCATGTCATCGGTAACCTTTTCATTGGTAACCGCTTTCAGTGTATCAATCCAGTTATAGCCCACTCCGTCAGAAAACTGTTCTTTTTGTCGCCAGGTAACACTTTCGGGCAGGTAGTCTTCAAAAGCCTTTCTGAGAATCCATTTCTCCATTTTACCATTCCTGGCCATCTTATCTTCGGGATTAATGCGCATGGCCACGTCAAGGAATTCTTTATCCAAAAATGGCACCCGACCCTCTACGCCCCAGGCTGCAAGTGATTTATTGGCCCTAAGACAGTCATAAAGATATAATTTGCTTATTTTACGCACGGTCTCCGTGTGAAACTCCAAAGCATTAGGAGCCTTATGAAAATACAGATACCCTCCAAAAACCTCATCAGCGCCTTCACCTGAAAGCACCATCTTCACACCCATCGATTTGATCACCCGGGCCATAAGACACATGGGAGTTGACGCCCTAACTGTTGTTACATCAAAGGTCTCAAGATGGTAAATCACATCCCGCAACGCATCCAGACCCTCCTGGATGGTGAAATGTATTTCATGATGCACGGTACCAATATGATCGGCCACTTTTCTGGCTGCAGCCAAATCCGGGGAACCCTCCAAACCAACAGCAAATGAATGCAACCGGGGCCACCAGGCTTCCTTTTCATCATTGGTTTCGATTCGGTTTGCGGCAAATTTTTTTGCAACAGCTGAAATAATCGAACTATCCAGTCCGCCCGACAATAGCACCCCATAGGGCACATCCGACATCAGCTGCCTGTGCACTGCCTGCTCAAGTGCATCACGCAGTTCATCAATACTGGTGGTGTTGTCTTTTACAGCATCAAAAGACTTCCAGTCGCGTTCATACCACTTTTCAACCACACCTTCCCTGCTGTCATAATAATGTCCCGGAGGAAAAACTTCAATTTTGTTGCAAATGCCCTCCAGCGCCTTCAGTTCAGAGGCAAAATAATGGTTACCGAATGAGTCCCATCCCATATACAAAGGAATAATACCAATATGATCCCTTGCGGCAAAATAGGTTTGGTTCTCTTCATCATATAGGACAAATGCAAAAATGCCATTCATGTCTTCAAGAAACGCTTTTCCTTTATCCCTGTACAAAGGAAGAATAACCTCACAGTCAGATTCGGTCATGAATTCATAAATGCCCTTATACTTGTTGCGAATCTCCAAGTGGTTGTAAATCTCCCCGTTTACTCCAAGAATAAGTTTGCGATCTTTACTATATAAGGGTTGACCGCCCGATTGCGGATCAACAATTGAAAGACGTTCGTGAGCAATTACGGCCCTGTCTGAACAATAAATGCCTGACCAGTCAGGACCGCGATGCCTTAATTTTTTAGACATTTCAAGAACCTGTGATCTCAGTTCGGTTCCCCTGATTTTCAAATCAAATACACCTACAATTCCACACATATCTTTTGAATAAAATATTATTCTGACACTTTGTTAAAATGATATGCGCAAAAGTATAATTCATATTTAATATAATACATTTTTTGTACATCTAATTACAGTTATTATTACTATTATTTATATTTAGCTTTCATTTCATAGTTTTTATGTCGCTTTTAGTAACGATTTGTCATTTATATTGTAAAATTTGAAGACAGCATCTTATAATTTGTAATGTCTGCAATCCAATAATCTGACAACCTGATTTTTGCCAAATTGATCCAGGTTTGTCTTCAGGTGAAAGCAAAAAAAAGCGTGAAGCCGGAGCTTCACGCTTGAATTCTTAAGAAAGGTGTCCAACATTACTGGCACTTCATATTGGTTCTTTGAGCCTTTGCAGCCTGGATAAACGGACCGTACATGGCATTCTTCAGAGATTCGCATGCAGCAGCTGTATCTCCCTTGCCAGCCTGGGCAGTTCCGAGTTCGTAATAATATTTGGCTTTTGATTCAGGCGTGGTTTGTGGTTCAAGATCAAGACCTTTTTGTGCATATTCTGCAGCCTGGTCGAATTTTTTCTGTTTATTATATACACTGGCAAACTGATAGCACAGGTTGTTATCCAATCCGTAATTTGAAGCTTTGGTCAACAAATCAACAGCTTCTGCAAGTTTATTGGCTTTATTGGCCTTACCCCCGGCAACTCGAAAATAATCACGGGCTACCTTGTTCGGCTGTTCGAGTTTTGATTCATCTCCGGCAGCTTTCAGCTTTCCCAAATAGAGATCGATGGTTTCAGTAAATTTCTCTGTGTTGCTCATTGACCTGTACATCAAAGCTTTGTTGTAAATCGAAGGAAGATGTTCCGGGTTGATCATCAATACGCTGTCAAATGCCTGAAGGGCCTTTTCATTGTTCTTGGCAGTTATAAAATCAGAGGCCATACTCGTGTAACTCTGAATCAATAATTGTTCAGCACTAACAACAACGTTTGGATCATCGTACTTTTCAGCAACTTTCAGGGCAATTTTCGAAGAAGCAATGGCGGCCGGAATATTCTTTTCAGTTTTAAGCAGGTTATAGGCATTTTTATAATAAAGCCCAGGTACCACAGATACTGCTTTAGACCTGATGTCAGATGCTGAATCACCTATCTGTTCACATAGTGCAATACATTTTTCAAATGTTTCAATCGCTTTCGGGTCATTGGCTTTCATCAATTCAACACCCTGGTTGAAAATTACGATAGCGTCATTTTTCTCCTGGGCATACATTCCGGATACAAAACCGGCAAGAACAAGAGCCAATCCGGCAACTTTCTGAATATTAAACAATTTCATCATTTCTCAAATTAAAGGTTAAAAAAAGGTTAATGTCTCCATGTCGTAAATATAAAAAAAAACTATAACTAATCATCGACTTGCAATAATGATACCAAACTGGTTGAAACCCACTATTTGCTCATTTACTAATACTTACATATTTTTCCTTCAGAAGTTTTAACACGTGTCGGTCAATAGGAAAAGTAAGATCCTCATTTCCAAGAGATTTTATTTTCGCCCATCGAAACAACTGACTTCCATTTACCAATTCAGGAAAATCAAATGGTTTTTCAGTTGTTTTCAGTTTTCCGGGTTGGGTAAGCTGAATCCGGTAATAAATACTGATCAGTTGATGGTCCTCAAAAAACAAGGCTCTTTGAAAAAAGCCTGTTGTATAAAAGTGTGCCTTGATTTCTATTTCCTGTCCGAATTCCTCTCTGGCTTCCCTTTTGATACAATCCTCGGGACCTTCTCCAAATTGGAGACCGCCACCGGGAAACTTGGTCATTTTCTGATTAAGCACAAATTCATCGCTCAGCAACACCTCTCCTGCATCATTGATAACCAGTCCATATACCCTGATATTGAATTGTTTAATTTCACCTTGTGCCATATTTCAGTTATTTTTTCATACCACCCCGACGGGGTCCCCACACCCCGTCGGGGTATAAAATTTGCTTAAAATTAGAAAACTTTTAACTTTGTTATATAAAGCATTTTAGTTATGGAAATAGAAGTTATTGAACCGGATTATTATTATCATATTTTTAATAGGGGCATCAATAGGCAACCAATTTTCTCAAGTGAAGATCATTACTACAAATTTTTATCCCTATGCAAAAAATATCTTCCAAATTATGCCGACGTATATGCCTACTGTCTTTTGCCAAATCATTTCCACTTCGTAATTTACATACACCCCGACGGGGTGGGGGGACCCCGTCGGGGCGTAAAAAATCCTTTGGGTGTGTTGTTTAATTCTTATGCCCAATGGTTTAATAAAAACACAGGGCGAACGGGTGGTTTATTCCAAAGACCTTTTAAGAGGAAAAAAATTTTAGACCAAGAATATCTTAAACAGGCTATTTATTATATTCATCGCAATCCAATGCATCACAAGCTAGTCGAAAATCCTTTCAATTATACTTTCAGCTCATACCAAACACTGATAAACAACCAAGCCACTATGCTCAACCGCGAACAAGTGCTCGAATGGTTCGATGGCAGAACTAATTTCATTGATTTTCATAATTTTAAATTTGAATCTTATCTGTCTGATTTTTTAGACCTGGTGGATTAAAGGACACCCCGACGGGGTACCCCCACCCCGTCGGGGTGTAAAATGTAATCAAAAATCATTTCTTTTTCATCGGGACGGAACCATTTCATTTCCTTGTCGCGGTGAAACCAGGTTAGCTGGCGGCGGGCATATTGCCGGGTATGCCCTTTGATCATTTCCACAGCTTCATCCAGCGTGTGCCTTTTATCCAGATATCCGAACAACTCCTTATAGCCGACAGTGTTGAGCGGATTCAGGTGTTTATAGGGGTAAAGCGCTCTGACTTCCTCCAGAAGGCCTTGTTTCATCATCAGGTCAACCCTTCGGTTGATGCGCTCGTGAAGTTCCTGCCTGGGCAAATCCAATCCTATTTTTACCGTTGAAAAGGCTCTTGTTTTTGGGGTACCGGTTAGAAAAGCCGAATACGGTCTGCCTGTCATTTCAGCTATTTCAATGGCTTTCATGATCCTCACAGGATTTTTCAGGTCAACTTTCCGGTAGTACTCCGGATCCAAATGCTTCAGCTTTAACCGGATCCCTTCCAACCCGGTTGCCTCATACTCCAAACGAATCCGGTTTCTGATTTCGGGATCCACTGTTGGTATGTCATCAATTCCCCTGCAAACAGCATCTATATACATGCCGCTACCCCCGGTCATCACCACCTCATTGTGCCCCGAGAAAAAGATGTTGAGAAAATCCAGCACTTCTGACTCAAAAACGCTGGCATTGTAATTTTCGTGAATTGATTTGTGATTGATGAAATGATGCTTCACCTGTTTTTGTTGAACTTCATTAGGCACTGCAGTCCCAATAACCATTTCCCGGTAAATCTGACGCGAATCTGCATTAATTATTTCCGTATTCAACATCTTTGCCACATCAATTGCCAGACCGGTTTTACCCACAGCAGTTGGGCCTGCAATAATCACCATGGTTTTCCGACTCATGATGCCAGTGGTTTTATGATGTTTGATGCTGCTTTCTCAACAACAGCATCATAAAGGCAAGTCCAATAATAAAGAAAGCAGTGATGGCCAATACTGAAAACCGCATGCTTCCGGTAAGTGCCTCAATAATACCGAAACTGAATGTGCCGCCTACTGTGGCAATCTTTTCCATCACGTCGTAAAAGCTAAAGAAAGAAGTATGGTCACGCGTTTCCGGCAGCATTTTGGAATAGGTTGATCGCGCCAGGGCCTGTGTGCCGCCCATAACCACACCCACAAAACAGGCAATTATAATGAATTCGGCCGGGGTATGCACAAAATAAACGGCAACTATCACCAGTATCCAGATAACTATTGAAAGAATCAGTGCTTTGATGTTTCCGATTCTGCCCGAAATGCGCGCAAACAACCAGGCCCCGAACATGCCGATCAATTGAATCAGCAGGATGGTGGGTATGAGCACGTTATCGTTCAGTCCCAATTCCTTGGTACCATAAGTTGCAGCCATAAACATCACAGTCAGCAATCCCATGGTCATAAAGAAAAAACCGGCCAGGTAAATTTTGAGTTGCCGCATATTGCGAACCTGGTTAAATACGGAGCGCAATTCGAGATAACCTTTCAGGATGGGATTTTCACCCTTTACCCGTTTGCCAAACGTATACTTTGGAAGCCTGCGAAAAGTAATCTGGGAAAAACCTATCCACCACAGAAATACTGTGAAAAAAGCAAGCCTTGGGGCAAAGGTATCATCGGTGATGCCGAAAGCTCCGGGAAAAAGAACAAATATCAAATTAAAAACCAGGAGTATCACTCCTCCCAAATAGCCCATGGAATATCCCCTGGCGCTGATCCTGTCCTGATCTGCCCGCTCAGCTATTACGGGCAGAAATGAATTGTAAAACACCAGACTGCCGCCATAACCAATAGTGGCCAGGGTGAAAGCCAGCAGTCCCAGCTCAACCGTATTTTTATTGAAAAAAAAGAGCGCACCGCAAGAAATTGCTCCAATCCAGGTAAACACTTTCATAAATGTCTTTCTTCGGCCTGTGTAGTCGGCAATTGAAGAAAAGAAAGGTGAAAACAGGGCAATAACCAGATAAGAGACCGCTATAGACCATGAGTAGAGCACGGTATTGACTGCTTCATATCCGAAAAAATTAACGGTGAAGTTGTCACCCTGGCGCGTGACCGCATTGTAATAAATAGGGAATATGGTTGAACCTATGGTAAGCTGGTAAACTGAATTTGACCAGTCGTACATCACCCATGCCCGTATGGTTTTCTTATCGCCTTTCGGAATTGGCCGGAGTTCGGATATTTTTTTCAATTTGTGAAGGATCGTAAAACAATACCACTACTAAGATACAAAACTATTTTCAGTATGAATCAGCATATGAAAGATCCAGTCATTCCAGGCTTTTCCGGATCAGGTTGAGGGCTGATCCGGCCTTAAACCATTCTATCTGGTTTTGATTGTATGTATGGTTCACCTTGAATTGATCCACAGTACCGTCACTGTGCCTGAGTTTTACTGTCAGCGGTGTATTTGCGCTGAATTGCGTAAGTCCGGTGATGTCAATCAGGTCGTCTTCACGAATTGTATCATAGTCAGCTTTATCAGCAAATGTGAGTGCGAGCATTCCCTGTTTTTTCAGGTTTGCTTCATGTATGCGGGCAAAAGAACGAACGAGCACTGCTTTAACACCCATATGGCGGGGCTCCATAGCGGCATGTTCACGCGATGAACCTTCTCCGTAATTTTCGTCACCTATTACAATGGTACCAATTCCCTGAGCTTTGTAAAAACGGGCTACCCTGGGCACTTCATCGTAATTCCCGGTCAGTTGGTTTTTTATGGAGTTGGTCTTTTCATTAAAGAAATTCACTGCTCCAATGAGCATGTTATTTGAAATATTATCCAGATGTCCCCGGTATTTGAGCCACGGACCGGCCATGGATATGTGATCGGTGGTGCATTTTCCCTTTGCCTTTATCAGCAGTCGCAAATCTGAATAATCCTTGCCATTCCAGGCTTCAAAAGGTTGCAACAGCTGAAGTCGATCGCTATTCTCATTTACAACCACCTGAATACTGCTGCCATCTTCAGCTGGCTTTTGATACCCATTGTTTTCCACTGCAAATCCCTTTGGCGGCATTTCAAGTCCCATTGGCTCTGCCAACTTTACCTTTTCACCTTGCTCATTTAGCAGAAAGTCGGTTAGGGGATTAAACGACAGGGTGCCGGCAATGGAAAAAGCAGTTACTATTTCCGGAGAAGCAACAAAACCATGGGTATTCGGATTGCCGTCGTTACGCTTAGCAAAATTCCGGTTGAAAGAGGTCATGATGGAATTTTTCTCCTGCTTTTCGGATCCATGTCTTGCCCATTGCCCAATGCAGGGCCCACACGCATTGGCAAGCACCTGGCCTCCCATTTTTTCAAAAACTGCAAGTATTCCGTCTCTTTCAGCAGTGTAACGAACCTGTTCCGAGCCCGGGGTGATAGTGAATTCGGATTTGGCTTTTAATCCCGATTCCATAGCCTGCACTGCAACCGATGCTGCCCTGGTAAGGTCTTCATACGATGAATTCGTGCAGGAACCAATCAGGCCAACCTCCAGTTTTTCGGGCCAACCGTTCTCCTTCACTGCGTTGGCAAATTTTGAAACCGGAGTTGCCAGGTCGGGTGTGAATGGCCCGTTTATATGAGGTTCGAGTTCAGACAGGTTGATTTCAATCAACTCATCAAAATACTTCCCGGGATTCATGTAAACATCATCGTCAGCGGTAAGCTCGGATTTGATTTTTTCTGCCATGTCAGCTATTTCCGCACGCCCGGTTCCCTTCAGGTATTCCTGCATTTTTCGGTCGTAGCCAAAAACAGACGTAGTTGCCCCTATTTCCGCCCCCATGTTGCAGATGGTTCCTTTACCGGTGCAGGAAATGGCATCGGCTCCCTCACCAAAATATTCCAGTATGCAACCGGTTCCTCCTTTAACGGTAAGTTTTCCGGCTACTTTTAAAATCACATCCTTGGCAGAAGTCCATCCGCTCAGCCTGCCTGTAAGCTTAACACCAATAAGTTTGGGAAAGCGCATTTCCCATGAAAGACCGGCCATCACATCGCAGGCATCGGCTCCTCCCACACCAATGGCAATCATCCCCAAACCACCGGCATTCACGGTGTGGGAATCGGTACCGATCATCATACCGCCGGGAAACGCATAGTTCTCAAGCAATACCTGGTGAATTATTCCTGCACCCGGCTTCCAGAAACCAATGCCATATTTATTAGAAACCGATGAAAGGAAATCAAACACTTCAGCATTAGTTGTTTTGGCTTTATTCAGATCTGCAACAGCGCCATCTTTGGCCAAAATGAGGTGGTCGCAGTGAACGGTTGAGGGCACAGCCACTTTACTGCGGCCGGCCTGCATAAATTGCAGCAGCGCCATTTGTGCCGTGGCATCCTGCATGGCCACCCTGTCGGGTAAAAAGTTTACATAATCTTTACCCCTGCTGAAAGGAGTTGCCGGCAATTTTTCCTCAAGATGCGCATACAATATCTTTTCCGTTAATGTCAGCGGCCTGTTCAACAATTTCCGGGTTGCCTCAACACGTTCGGTGTAGGTTTTATAAACACGCGCGATTAAATCCAAATCAAATGCCATAGTAGTTCAGGTTTATACTGCAATTTTATGAAATCTTCCTTGATTATTATATCAAAAATACCGTTAAAATGACTGAAGGGAGGGTATTAACTCCAACATGTCCATACTTCTCAATGAATCCGCCCGTGAGGTATCGGAATTATCAAATACAACAGCAGCAGGACCAGTTAGTGTAACAACAGGTTGTATTCCAAAAGTATCAGAAGGATTGATAAATTCCCTGCGCACCATCAATTCCTTTAACCTGCTATAGTAAGGAGCAAAAAAAGGTCGCATTACGCCGTTCGATTCAAAAGAATATTTGTACCACTTGGGATGGGGTACAATACTTGCAAGATATACACTTTCCTGCAGGTTCAGGTCGGAAGGCTTTTTATTGAAATAAAAATGACTTGCCTGATTGATCCCATATATACCGGGGCCCCACTCAATAATATTCAGATACACTTCATACATCCGCTGTTTGGCAACCAGGTTTTCATTTTCAATAATCCAAACAATGATTGCTTCTTCAATCTTGCGGGCCAGGGTTTTGTTCCGGGTAAGAAAAACATTCTTTACCAATTGCATGGAGATGGTACTGCCGCCGCGCGCAAAACGTTTTTCCTTAATATTGGTCGAAATGGATTCTGTGAATGCTTTGGGGTTAAATCCATTGTGATAAAAAAAGCTGCCGTCTTCGGAGGTCATTACAGCTGCCCTTAAAAAGGGTGAGATTTCTTCAAAACTAACAAAATCAGGATTTTCGGTGCCCACTGGAAAAGCAGCCACAAGCCTGCCTTTTTCATAAACACGTTGGGTAAAACTACCGTTAAGCATGCGATAATCATCAACTCCGTATGATTTAATCCGGAAATGATCCCCGGTAAGACGGGTATTGAAAAAGAGACTATCGGGACAAGCCATATCAACAGAAAAAGTGAGAAAATAATGCAGTGTTCCTTCGGTTTGGATACCCTTTAAACTGGTAAACATACCCTGCGGCAGTGAGCTGAAGAAGTCATTCGCAGCCCATGTCTGCGGAATAATTTTAAAGTCAATTACCGGTTTGCTCAACAACGAAATTTTCAAATAGGGATGGAACACAATCCGGTTTAAATATACCTCCGTAGCACTATCCAATTCAGCATAACTAGCGCCAATATTAACTTTAAATGAAGAGGTGAAATGATCAATCAGAATATTCCCTGTGGATAACCGGACTCCTTTCGACTTAAAGCCACTGAAGGCAAAAACGCCCTGCGGGCTGACCATATGCCGGTTTCGGCGGGAAAGATCGACAGAGAATTCCACCGAGTCAAATCCTGCTTCAAACCCGTATTTATCTCTGAGTATGGGCACAGGTAAAAACGAAGTATCCGGATTCACCATACCAAAACTGATTTCCGGGGTTGATTTATCCAATTTTCCGGAAAATGGTAATTGAAGTGCATTTGAATCTCCTGTCAATACAAAAGTGGCAGAGAATTTACCATGATTCAGTTTGAAATCATCAATACCTATGCCGGAAAGATTATCTGAATACTTTACTTTAACATCGACCTTTCCCAGGTTCACCCGCGAAGGGATATAATGAAACAACCTGCGGATGTTTCTGAAAGCAAAACCAGCCATGTCAATTTCACCGCGTGCTTCCAGAAAGCCGGCAGAATCATTGCGAACTGTGGCATTTGCAACTATTGTAGAATCCATGTAATTGTACCGGACAAGAATCGATTCGGCATTTATTCGTTTTATCCGGATGCGCTTTGCCAACAGAGGAATAATTCTGGGTTTCACAAAAAGTGAGTTTATCTGCACCGAATTATCGTCTGTTTCAGATTGAATAAATATCTCCTTAATATAAACAGCGCTCAGGCCTTTGAACCCCGCCCCATCAATATGAACTTTATAATTGTGGTTCCTGAAACGTTGAGCAACATCGCGAATGGCCTTTCTAAGCAGGACACCTCTTAAAGAAAATCCGGCAATCATCAGCAGAAGAACAAAAATCAGGAATGCCAATCCAAGCTTTTTGCGGTTAAACTTTATAAGATGCATGGTTACGTTATTGAAGCTGCGAAATTAATAATCTATTTGGCAGGAATCAAAAAAATGTGAATATGAGGCTGGATGTCACCCTATAAGCAAGGTTGGTTTTAAAAATGCATTCAACGCCTGGTATGCCTTTCTTAAGATAGCTGATAATACAACCCACTAATGTAACATTTAAGTGATGACCTCGTAAAAAAATTGAATTTACTAATGCACAAAGAAATGAGACTCATCAATATATTATTCGGCTGCCTGATTTTTTCCTATGCTGGAGCACAAAGTCCGGATGACCTTAAGAATAAGGAAAACCTGGCACGAAACAAGGTTAAAACCCAGGTTAACTGGGATTATAAATATGTGGGTGATAACCCTGGCAAAAACGGAGTCAAAACTTCCGTTACAACCTATTCAACATCAGGCGATGTTGTCCAGGTTAATGCCCTGAACCCGGCTGGTGCTGTATTGCATACCGAAAAATACAGCTACGATTCGCGTGGTAATAAAACTGAATATACCAGGAAATCGGGCGACAATTCATACCAGAAGAAATATGTTTATAATGAAAAAAATCTTCTTGCTGAAGAGAGTGGCTTTGATGGTGTTGAGAATTTCAAAAATCTGTATACTTATAATGCCAACGGCGACATGACCGAAATCCGGTACATGAAGAATTCCGTTATACAGGAGAAAAGAGTTTTTAGCAAAGACGGTGTCACCACCAACGTTTCTGTTTACAATAAGTCAGGAGTGCTGTCTTCGAAGTTGGTATTGATTTATGACAGCCGTGGAAATCTGATTGAAGAATCAGTTTATGGTGTGAATCAGAATCAGCTTGAAAAGAAAACCTATAATTACGACGAAAGAAGAAAACTCAAGGAGGAAGCAAAATACAAATTGAATAAAATCTCTGTCAGAAGCACTTACAATTACAACAATTCCGGTGCACTGGCCGAAATTATTGAAGAAGGCCCCGGAGTTGCCAAATTTGTTAAGAAAAGCATGAGCTATGACAACAAGGGCAACCTGGTTGAGATCAAATGGCGCAGGAATGGCAGCGAAGAGTTTAATAAAATAACTTATCAGTACGACGAAAGGGGATTATGCAGATCTGCTGATACATTCTACCCGGCAACAAAATACCGGGTTCTCACAAAGTACACCTATGAGTACTTTTAAGAATGCGAAATAGCTGAATGTACATTTTTAAACGCCGGATTGACTCATCAAACCCCAAACAATTCATTATCTTTGCCCCCTATCTTCGCATGCTTTACTGATGTTGCTTAAAATACATCCTGAAACGCCCGGACAAAGGCAGGTCCAGAAAGCGGTAGAAATTCTGAAAAACGGAGGAGTAATTATCTTCCCTACAGATACTGTGTATGGCCTGGGATGCGATATTTATAATAACAAAGCTGTGGAACGTGTTGCGCGCATCAAGGGCATCAACATCGAAAAGGCCAATTTCTCATTTATCTGCCACAATCTGAGTCACCTTACTGATTATGCCAAACACGTAAATAATCCTTCATTTAAATTGATGAAGCAATGCCTTCCCGGTCCGTTTACCTTTATTCTCGAAGCAAGCAGTAATGTGCCGCGTATTTTCCGGAGTCGCAAAAAGACCATTGGTATCCGGATTCCGGATAACAACATCATTGTTGAAATAGTCAGGGAACTCGGGAATGCTGTTTTAACCACATCCATGCATGACGAAGATGAGGTATTGGATTATATCACCGATCCTGAATTGATTCACGAACAATATATGTCGGTTGTTGATGCTGTCATCCATGGCGGGTTTGGAGGCAACAAACCCTCAACGGTAATCGACTGTACCGGTCCGGTTCCCCAACTGGTCCGCCAGGGCATCGGACAGGTTGAAATCTGACCCATGAAACTACCGGAAGGTTTTTACCACAGTGTTTTTTGGCATTAATTGAAAGGCCCCCTGCTTGCTGACTTGCCAGCAGGCAATCTGTTTTCTGCTGCAATAATTCTTCCATTGAATCGCATGCTGAAAAGGCACAGATGAATCAATAATGATCATAGATGTTTCGAGCAAATCAGACAGATGATCAGCATTGGGGAAAACGCTTCCGCTCACTGTAAGGTAATCCGTGTGGAAAGGACGTTCAGATGTATGGTTGAAGAAGGTGTCATCTCGTAAAACAAGGATCTTCCGGTTGTCCAATTCAATAACCACATTATTCCCCAGCCAATGACCGGAAATTGTCATACCGGGGATTGTCATTTTTTCAATTGTTCCGGCAGGTAACTGATCATAAAAGTACTGTTTTCCGGCAACACCATGCTTAACCCAGAAATTGTTCAGCGCATATTTCAGCCCCGGATCATCAAGATCAGGCAGTGAATCGCCAAAAATAACTGCATTTGTTCCGGAAATGGCACTTATTAAAGAAGCCTTGTTTATATCGGCCACCAAAAATACCTGCTGATGCCTCATACTTAAAGCATGAGAAAAAACAGTAAGCTGGAGCAGCAAAATCGTTGCAAGAGAGGCAACCAGGAAGTTGAAAGATCTGTGCATCCGGAAAAGTCCTAAAAAAAGGATGGCCATCATCAGCAGGAATGCCTGGAAACCGCTGATATGAATATTTTCAAGCAGGGCATACGGAAGCACTTCAATAAAGGCAACACTTTTATAAAGCATAGCAAGCAGAAGCGTAAGCAATTTACCCATCAGCATCATGATAGGATTTACAAAAGATACCAGAAGGTAAATACCTGCGATGCAAATGATCAGGGAAACCAGCGGAACAACATATAGATTGGTAAGCCAGAAATACAAAGGAAACTGGTGAAAGTACAGCAGGGTGAGCGGAAGAGTTGCCAGCTGCGCCGCACATGAAACCGCAAACAATTGCCACAACCTGTTGATGATAAAGAACCTTGTTTTTATTATGTCGCTTAATAAGGGTTGAAAAAGCAGAATGCCCAAAACTGCCGAAAATGACAACTGAAAACTCACATCAGAAATCAGTGGGGGTGATAAAGTCAGCAACAGGAAAGCCGAAGCGAAAAGAATATTGTAGGTATTAACCTGCCTGTGCAGCGTTTTCCCCCCGATAACAAAACTCAGCATTACAGCAGCCCGGGTGACAGAAGGTGAAAGTCCGGTTACAAAAACAAAGAGCCACACCATGAAAATAACAACCAGGGCTTTCACGATTCTGCCGGTTCCGGATCTGTCGAGAAAAAAGAGCAGGTAATTCAGGGCAAATGCAATAACAGCGACGTTAAAGCCGGATAAGGCCATTACATGCATAACTCCGGCCTGCGAAAAAATCTGCCTGGTATGGGCTTCCAAATCATTTTTGTATCCGAGAGTTATGGCAGAAAGCAGACTGTACAGCGTGTTGTTAAGATGAAGCAACTTATATTTCTCCAGAAGATGTTGTTGCAACGTACTGGCAACTATGCTGACCGATCTCTTTGAATTGTAATCAACCAGTTTCCACTGATCAGTTCTGATGAAAGCCTGATGGTGAATTCCCCTGGCTGCAAGATAGGCCTGATAGTTGAATTCATATGGATTCGAGGGAGGCGAAACCTGATTTATGCGTGTTGCAGCGGCAATTCTGCAACCCGGCAAAAGCCTCACAGCAGAAGTGTCCTTTGTAAAAATAAGAATAACCTTCCGGTTTTCCCGGTATTCCAAACCATTCACACGCCTAAACTTCATCACCGCCTGAGTTTTTACCGAGTTCTCTTTTATTTCAGGACGGTGTAAAATATCAAATATAAAAAGTCCTGAATAGTTGTCCGGTTTAGATTGCCGGCTTGTAATATCATTGTAAATACCCATACCGGCCATACCGGCAAAAAAAAGAACAACAGCCACCATCAGGCCTGACACCCAATTGGTATGATAACCCGGGTACCTGTCGGCCACGATGAAACCGATTAAAAGTAAAAGAATTGCAGCAGCAGTGAAACCTGATCCAAATGTGGTGGGTTTAACAGAAATGAATTCAGCCATTAGCATACCAAGCGCATAAAACAAAAGTAACCTGGCAAAGGGACTTCTTCCCGGCAATATTGATGATTTCATATAACCAGTGCTTATACAGTTAGGCTTAATTAAATTTAATTCATTTTAACTTCAATTAAAAATAATCGTCCAAATCGTTAATTTTAATAAGAACTTCAAGGATGAATGGGTATAAATTTTTACTTTTGTTGAACAACTTAACTTAAGTGAAATAAACAATTAAATATAGAAAGCATGGTTGATCTTAAAACGAAGTATTTGGGGATTGAATTGAAAAACCCTGTAATTGTTGGTGCCAGTAATTTAGTCACCAAATTGGACAGTGTAAAAAGAGCTGAACAGGCAGGTGCTGCAGCCATTGTTTACAAATCACTATTCGAAGAACAGATTCAACTTGAATCAGCCCAGATGGATGACGAACTGGAAGAATACAATGAGCGGAATGCCGAAATGGTGAAGCTCTTCCCCACCATTGAACATGCCGGACCCGAAGAGCATCTGGTAAACCTGCGAAGGGTTAAGGAAAGTGTTAAGATACCTGTAATAGCCAGCTTGAACGCCATTTACTCGGAATCGTGGATAGAGTATGCAAAACTGTTGCAGAATACAGGAGTTGACGCACTTGAATTCAACTTCTTTTATGTTCCCCGTGACGCTGAGGCTGACGGTAGAGATGTGAAAAATCAGCAGTTGGAAATTCTGAAGGCCGTTAAATCGCAGGTTAAGTTGCCCATCAGTGTAAAATTAAGTCCGTTTTATGCAAATCCCCTGAATGTGGTTGCGCAAATGGACAAGCTGGGTGTGAACGGCTTTGTTTTATTTAACCGGCTTTTCCAGCCTGATATTGATATTGACAAACAGGAGCATTTTTCACCTTTCAATCTGAGTAATCCCGAAGACAACAAGCTGAGTCTTCGTTTTGCCGGGCTTCTTTACGGCACAATAAATGGTTCGATATGTGCAAATACCGGTATTTACAGTGGCTCGGATGTAGCCAAGATGATTCTTGCCGGAGCTGATTGTGTTCAGGTAGTAAGCACCATATACAAAAACAAGATTGAACATATTTCAACCATTCTTAAGGAGCTTGAAAGCTGGATGGAATCAAAAAGCTACAAAAAGCTGGATGATTTTCGCGGTAAACTTTCGAATAAGAACCTGAATGATCCGTTTGTTTACAAGCGTGCACAATACATTGATCTTCTGTTGAAATCAGATCAGATTATCAAGAAATACCCGGTTGTATAAGTGATATGAAAGGAACTCGCGACCGCGTGTCCGGGATTGCTAAGGGGTGAAACCCCGAAATGTAATAGCACAGGGCGAAGTGTAACGAAGCCCTGTGTTATGTTCGGATGATGGTTTTTGAGCGCTGTAAGTGCGAAATTTCTGAAATACATATGCACAATTCAATACCTTACAGGCCTTCAGCCCTAAAATGGTTTAGTATTATCTGACACAGGGCTACATCATGCTTGCACATGATTCGCCCTGTGCTCATACATATCGTTCCTTCGGAACTGTAATCAATAATGATTCACCATTTTAATACCTTAAGTTGACGGCTATGGTCTTTTGACTGCGCTTATTTTATTACTTTAATTTTGTAGGGAACATCTACCTGGCATTTGGTAATGTCGTTCAATTTACCTTTTAGTAGTTTTCTTCTCAACACGTTAATTCTGTCAATAAAGAGCACACCTTCAAGATGGTCATACTCATGCTGGATGACTCTTGCTTTAAGGCCCTCGTACTCCTCATCATGGAAATTCCAATTTTCATCATAGTAGGTAATTCTCACCTTATTCTTCCGCTCTACATCTTCACGGATTTTGGGCAGGCTGAGGCAGCCTTCATTCATCACCATGGTTTCTTCGTCAAGCAAAGTAAGTTTGGCATTGATGAAGGCTTTTTTAAAATCTGCAAGTGAAGGGTCCTCGTCAGCCAGTGATGTGGCATCAACAACGAAAAGTCTTAAAGACTTACCTATCTGGGGTGCCGCCAGTCCCATCCCGTCGGATTTATACATGGTATCGAACATGTCGGAAATCAACGCGTTCAGATTGGGATGATCAGCAGGGATATCTTTTGCCACCTGCCGGAGAACTGAGGAGCCATATACTACTATAGGATAGATCATTTTTAATTTGAAAATTTGAGAATTCGGCAATTTGAAAATTTAAACAAAGATAAGCAGAATACCCTAAATGGGGAAATTGCTTCGATATTCGAGATACGACTGGAGGATGATGGTTGCACTAATGGCATCGATCAATCCCTTGTTTTGCCTGTCTTTCTTTTTCACGCCGCCCGCAATCATGGTTTGCACAGCAATTTTTGAAGTAAACCGCTCATCCATTAAGAACACTTCCTTATCGGGGAATGTTTTCTTCAATAAGGCAATGAACGGATCGATATATTTAACAGATTCAGACAGGGTATTGTTCATTTGACGGGGGTAGCCCACCACAAAGGCATCGACTTTTTCCTTGGCTGTGTATTGTAAAAGAAAGGAGATAACCTCTGATGATTGAACGGTTTGGAGGCTGTTGGCGATCATTTGTAACGGATCGGTAACGGCAATTCCGGTGCGTTTTTGGCCATAATCCAGGGCAATTATTCGTCCCATGTCAATTACCGGTTAAAATACGTAGAGACGCGTTTGAAACGCGTAGAGACGCGTTTGAAACGCGTAGAGACGCGTTTGAAACGCGTCTCTACGTTATAAACAAAAATTCAAAAATTATTTTGCCTGTGTGGAGAAATCCATGGCAGCCAAACGTTTGTAGCTGTTATACCGCCATTTGGCATTTTCTTCAGCAGCCTGGAACAATTCGGCAGCATCTTTAGGGAAGGCTTTCTTCAGTGAGGTATAGCGCACCTCGCTGTTCAGGAATTCCTGGAATTTGCTCCAATCAGGATCTTTTGAATCCAATTCGAAAGGATTTTTTCCTTCCTTTTCATTCAGCGGGTTAAACCTCCACAGGTGCCAGTAACCACTATCTACGGCATGTTTTTGTTCTTCCTGTGACTTGTCCATTCCGGCTCTCAAACCGTGGTTAATACAAGGAGCATAAGCAATGATCAGTGAGGGGCCTGGATAAGCTTCGGCTTCACGAAGTGCTTTCAGGTACTGGTTCTGACTGGCACCCATAGCTACCTGAGCTACATAAACATACCCATAGGTCATGGCCATGGCACCCAGGTCTTTCTTCCTTACGCGTTTACCGGCAGCAGCAAATTTAGCCACGGCACCAATAGGAGTAGATTTGGAAGCCTGTCCGCCTGTATTGGAGTATACTTCGGTATCGAGCACAAGTACGTTCACGTTTTCACCGGAAGCGAGAACGTGATCGAGTCCACCGTAGCCGATATCATAAGCCCAGCCGTCGCCACCGAAAATCCAAACCGACTTTTTAATCAGATACGATTGCAAGTCGAGGATTTCTTTGGCCACCGGAAGATTTTCTTTTTTCAGAGTCTCAACCACTTTTAACGAAGAAGCTTTTGAAGCCCGGGCATCGGATTTGGAGTCAATCCATTCCTTGAAAATTTCAATGGTATTCGCGGATAAACCCGGATTGCTCTCGATGCATTCTTTCATTTTACGGGTGATCCGGCTTCTCATTTGTTCAGCACCCAAAGCCAGACCAAGGCCGTATTCGGCATTGTCTTCGAACAATGAGTTGGCCCAGGCCGGACCCTTGCCTTCCTTGTTGGTACAATAAGGTGTAGAAGGAGCAGAACCACCGTATATTGAGGAGCAACCGGTGGCATTGGCCACGATCATCCGGTCGCCAAAAAGCTGGGTAATCAGTTTGATATAGGGAGTTTCGCCGCAACCACCGCAGGCTCCGGAGAACTGGAACAAAGGCTGAGCAAACTGGCTGTTTTTAACCGATTTGTCAATTTCAACCAGGTGATCCTTATTGGATACTTTGTCAACCATGTAATCCCAACGTTCAATTTCCGTTGTCTGTGTACCCAGGTGTTTCATTACAAGGGCTTTTTCTTTTGAAGGACAAACCTCAGCACAAACACCACATCCGGTGCAGTCGAGCACGCTCACCTGAATACGATACTGCAGGTTTTCAAATCCCTTACCATTGGCTTTCAGTATTTCGGTTCCGGCAGGAGCACCTTTCATTTCAGCCTCATCGAGCAGGAATGGACGGATAGCGGCGTGGGGACAAACGAAGGCACACTGGTTACACTGGATGCAATTTGAAGCAATCCACTCGGGAACGTTCACTGCAATACCGCGTTTTTCGTAAACGGTAGTACCGGCAGGGAAAGTTCCGTCTTCACGGCCCTTGAATGCACTCACCTTCAGATCGTCGCCCATAAGATTGTTGATGGGTTCAACAACATTCCGGATAAAATCGGGTTTGTTGCTGACTACCTTTTGTGTTTTAACCTCAATTTTGGACCATTCAGCGGGAACGGTAACTTTGGTAACATTGCTTCCGCGTTCGATGGATGCAATGTTCATATTCACGATTTCTTCACCTTTTTTGCTGAAGGTTTTAATAACAGCTTTTTTCATTTGCGACATGGCATCCTCGAAGGGAATGATGTTGGCAATTTTAAAGAAAGCCGACTGCATAATGGTATTGGTTCTGTTACCCAGGCCAATTTCCTCAGCAATTATGGTAGCGTTGATGATGTAAAAATTGATTTCCTTTTCGGCCAATACTTTTTTAATGCTGTCGGGCAGACGTTTTTTGGTTTCTTCTTCGTCCCAAATGCTGTTTAGCAGAAAGGTGCCTCCCTTTTTTATACCCCTGAGGATATCATATTTACCGAGGTAAGCAGGAACGTGGCAGGCCACAAAATCAGGAGTACCAACCAGGTATGGCGAACGAATAGGCGTGTCGCCAAACCGCAGGTGAGAAACGGTCACCCCTCCAGATTTCTTGGAGTCGTAGGCAAAATATGCCTGTGCATATTTATCTGTTGAATCTCCGATAATTTTAATGGAATTCTTGTTGGCACCAACGGTACCGTCGGAACCCAAACCATAGAATTTGGCTTCAAAGGTTCCTTTTCTTGAAATGCTCACCTCAGGTTTAACCGGAAGCGACATATGGGTTACGTCGTCTTCAATACCCACGGTAAAGTGCATCTTGGGTGATGCGGAATCCATGTTCTCAAATACAGTAATCATCTGAACCGGAGTAGTGTCTTTTGAACTCAAGCCATACCTGCCGCCGATGATTATGGGAGCATTGGGTTGTCCGTAAAATACTTCCTTGATGTCGAGGTAAAGCGGATCACCGTTAGCACCGGGCTCCTTGGTTCTGTCGAGTACGGTTATTTTTTTTACAGATTTGGGAACCACTTTCAAAAAGTGTTTTGCAGAGAAGGGTCGGTAAAGATGAATAATGACAACGCCCAGTTTTGCACCTTTTGCATTCAGGTAATCAACCACCTCGCATGCGGTTTCGGTTACCGAACCCATGGCAATGATAATATTTTCGGCATTGGGATCGCCATAATAGCGGAAAGGAGCATAATCCCGGCCGGTAATTTTGGACATTTCCTTCATGTAATGTTCCACGATTTCCGGAACGGCATCATAGAAAGGATTGGCGGCTTCCCTGGTCTGGAAATATATGTCGGGGTTTTGTGCTGTACCGCGGGTAACAGGGTGATTTGGATTCAGTGACCTGTCTCTGAATTCCTGGAGTGCCTTGTAATCAATTAATTTTGCAATTTCTTCCATCTCAATCAGTTCCACTTTCTGAATTTCAGCAGAAGTTCTGAAGCCATCAAAGAAATGTAAAAAGGGAATTCTCGATTTAATAGCGGCTAAATGAGCAACAGCAGCCAGGTCCATTATTTCCTGAACACTGCTGGTGGCCATCATGGCAAAGCCTGTTGAACGGGTACTCATCACATCGCTGTGATCGCCGAAAATAGATAAAGCCTGAGCGGCCAGGGCGCGTGCCGAAACATGAAGAACACCCGGAAGCAATTCGCCTGATATTTTGTACATATTGGGAATCATCAACAACAAACCCTGGGAGGCTGTAAAAGTAGTAGACAGTGAACCAGCCTGCAGTGCGCCATGCAATGCACCGGCAGCGCCTGCTTCTGATTGCATCTCAACCAGCTTAACCTCTTCTCCGAATATGTTCTTTCTGCCATTGGCAGCCCATTCATCAACATATTCAGCCATGGTTGAAGAAGGGGTGATGGGATAAATAGCTGCAACTTCACTGAACATGTAGGCAACATGAGCGGCAGCATAATTACCGTCACAGGTTACAAATTTTTTCTTCGTACTCATCTTAACTCGCTTATTATTAATATATTATGATATAGTTTTAAAATAAAATACAAAATTACAATAAATCGGCTTTATTCTGCTATTGTTTTCACAATACCGTTATTATTCATTTTCATTATAAATAATGTACTTTTGGGTTTATCAGCGGGTAGCTTATACGGAATAAAAACAAAAAGTGCGGGAAAATCCCGCACTTTTTTTACTTGTTGTATTACTCACCATTCATAGAGAGGAGAAACTCTTCATTGGATTCCGATTTGGCAAGCCTTTCACGAAGGAATTCCATGGCTTCAACTGAATTCATATCAGTCAGGTATTTTCTCAACACCCATATTTTGTTCAGGAAATTCCTGTCGAGCAACAGGTCTTCCCGACGGGTGCTTGAGGCTGTGATGTCAATAGACGGGTAAACTCTTCGGTTGGAAAGCTTTCGGTCAAGTTGTAGTTCCATATTGCCTGTACCTTTGAATTCTTCAAAGATGACATCATCCATTTTTGATCCGGTATCAGTAAGCGCTGTAGCAATAATGGTAAGTGATCCGCCATTTTCAATATTCCTGGCTGCTCCAAAAAAGCGTTTTGGTTTCTGCAGGGCGTTTGAATCAACGCCACCCGACAATACCTTGCCCGATGCCGGTGCTATGGTATTGAATGCACGGGCCAGGCGGGTAATTGAATCCAACAGAATGACCACATCATGGCCACATTCCACAAGCCTTTTGGCCTTCTCTATTACAATATTGGCAACCCGCACATGTCGTTCGGCCGGTTCATCAAAAGTAGATGAAACCACTTCGCCCCTTACATTCCTGGCCATTTCAGTAACCTCTTCAGGCCGCTCGTCGATAAGCAGTATAATCAAATACACCTCGGGATGATTGGCCGCAATTGCGTTGGCTATATCCTGAAGCAAAATGGTTTTACCGGTTTTTGGCTGAGCCACGATCAATCCGCGCTGACCCTTGCCAATTGGAGAAAACATATCCACTACACGGACAGAAAGATTGGTTTTCTCACCGGGTTTAATCAAAGTGAACTTTTCATTTGGGAACAGCGGAGTCAGATAGTCAAAAGGCACCCTGTCACGGATATAATCAGGATTTCTCCCGTTGATTTCAATAACCTTAATCAGGGGAAAATACTTTTCGCCCTCTTTGGGAGGCCTGATGGTACCTGTTACCGTATCACCTGTTTTCAGCCCGAACAATTTGATTTGTGATTGTGAAACATAAATGTCGTCAGGTGAATTCAGATAATTGTAATCCGATGAACGCAAAAAACCATAGCCATCGGGCATGATTTCAAGAACTCCCTGGCAGGTGATGATTCCGTCGAATTCAGTTGGCTTCTCCTGAACAGGTTTGCGCTCAAAAGGTGCTTTATGAGGTTGTTCATACCTGGGTTTCATTTCAGGTTGAGGAGGTACAATCACATTTTCTCTTTCCGTCTCCAATTCGCCGGGTAAAACTTCTATCGCTTCTATTTCCGGAGGAACCAGCTCATCGAAATCAGGATTTTTTGGGGGTTTAAGCTCGTCGGTTTTGCTTTTTTCAAAAAAATCTTCTCTCGGCCTGTTGTTGTCTTTATCGTTGAATCTTTTGAATTCCTTTCTTTTTCTGAAATCGTTGGACGGTCTTTT
>JAFGOR010000174.1 GCA_016926375.1 Bacteroidales bacterium | reverse complement strand
GGTTCGAGACCCATTTGCCGCTCTCGTAGAGACGCATGATAATGCGTCTCTACATTTTTATACCAACAATATGAATGCAGAAATAATTACCATCGGAGATGAATTGCTCATCGGACAGGTTGTTGATACCAATTCCGCATGGATGGCTACGGAACTCAATAAGCTGGGTATCCGGGTGGTTCAGATCACTTCGGTTTCCGATAAAAGAGAAAGTATCATCAGGGCATTGGACGATGCATCCGGCAGGGCAGAGTTGATTATTACAACAGGAGGACTGGGCCCAACCAGTGACGACATCACCAAAAACACACTGGTAGCGTATTTTGACTCAAAGCTGATCAGAAATCAAGCGGTGCTGGAGCATATTGAAACCCTTCTTAAAACAAGGGGTGTTGCCATGAATGACTTCAACATCAGCCAGGCCGACTTACCCGATAATTGCCAGGTACTCTACAACAGTGCCGGAACAGCCCCGGGAATGTGGTTCAGTAGGAATCAGAAAGAATTCGTTTCGCTACCCGGTGTGCCTTATGAAATGAAGGCCGTATATAAGGAAAGCATGGAGCCGAAGTTGAAACAGCGGTTTGCGCTTCCGGCCATCATGCACAAAACCATACTTACCTGCGGCGTTCCGGAATCACAGATGGCCGTGCTGATAAGCAACTGGGAAAATGCCTTGCCTGCAAATCTGAAACTGGCTTACCTGCCGTCACCGGGAATTTTGCGCCTGAGAATCACCGGCACTACAACAGGTGATCAAATCGAACTGAAAACCACAATAGAAAATGAAGCAGCTCAACTCGAGCAAATAATTGGTGCGCATGTTTTCGGTTATGATGAGGATAAACTTGAAGTGATTGTAGGTAATTTATTAAACGATAATAATTTATCATTATCAACTGCTGAAAGTTGTACAGGTGGACTTATCAGTTTTATGATCACTTCCGTGCCCGGATCATCAGCGTATTATCAGGGCGGTGTGGTAGCTTATTCCAACGATGTAAAAACAAGTCAACTGAATGTGAGTCCGTATTCACTGATCATGAACGGCGCTGTGAGTCAACCTGTGGTGGAGCAAATGGCAGACGGAGCACGGAATAAATTCAACACCGATTTCGCTGTTGCCGTAAGCGGTATTGCCGGCCCATCCGGTGCCACAGAAGAAAAGCCGGTTGGCACTACCTGGATTGCCGTGGCTTCAAAGAAAAGAATTGTATCTCATCTTTATAACTTAGGCGAAGATCGTAGCCGGAATATGCAAAAGGCTGCTATTTCAGCACTTTTCATGCTTCGAAAAGAGATAATGGATTGTTTATAAATATTTTTATTTGGATTCTTGAATAATTAAAAAAAATTAACGTTCTTTGCAGCCTGTTTTTAGAAAGCGTATAAACTGATTATAGAAATGTCAAGAATTTGTCAGATTACGGGAAAAACTGCGATGGTGGGCAACAATGTTTCACATTCCAAGCGCAGAACCAAAAGAACCTTTGATGTCAACCTGTTTGACAAGAAGCTTTTCCTTCAGGAAGAGAACCGCTGGGTCAATTTAAGGGTTTCGGCCGCAGGCATCAGATTCATCAACAAGGTTGGCTTGAAAAAGGCACTGGAAGAAGCCAAAGCCAAAGGTTTTATTAAAAGTATTTAACACTAAGCACGTCAGGATATGGCAAAGAAAGGTAACAGAATACAGGTGATTCTTGAGTGCACCGAACACAAAAACAGTGGTATACCAGGTATGTCGAGGTACATTACCACCAAGAACAGGAAGAATACTCCTGACAGGATTGAGCTGAAGAAGTACAATCCGACACTCAAAAAAGTAACTGTTCATAAAGAAATCAAGTAGTAAGTCATGGCAAAAAAAGTAATCGCAACATTAAAAACCGGTGCCGGTAAAACTTTTACCAAATGCATTAAGATGGTCAAATCACCTAAAACCGGTTCGTACCAGTTCAAGGAAGAAATGGTGCATGTAGACCACATCAAGGACTATTTTGTTCAAAAATAAGATATCTGAATTTCTGGAAAAATTGGCTTTCTTTGCATAAGAAAGCCTTTTTTTTTAAGCATAACTCACAGTAACCCAATTCGGCCATGGCATTTTTCGGAATATTCAACAAGGCAGACAAGGAGGATCTGAATCAGGGTCTCGAAAAGACCAAGGAAAGTGTTCTTAAAAGGCTTTCGCGGGCAGTACTGGGTAAATCCACAGTGGATGATGAAGTACTCGATAACCTGGAGGAGGCTTTGATTTCCTCTGACGTGGGCGTTAATACAACGCTGCGGATCATCGATCGCATCCAGAAACGAGTGAATCGCGAAAGGTTTATGAACACAGGCGAATTGAACCTGATCCTCAGGGAGGAGATCTGCGCACTTCTCGAAGAAAACAAGGCGGGACAGGCTGTTGACTTTTCCACTACCACGGAACAAAAACCCTATGTTGTTATGGTGGTTGGTGTGAACGGTGTGGGCAAAACCACTACCATTGGCAAGCTTGCCTGGCAATATAAAAAAGCCGGAAAGAAAGTTATTCTGGGTGCTGCAGACACCTTTCGGGCAGCAGCTGTTGATCAACTTTCCATATGGGCTGAGCGGGTTGGAGTTCCTATTGTGAAGCAGCTAATGGGCAGTGATCCTGCTTCTGTGGCATACGATACGGTGAATTCAGCCATGGCAAATGACACTGACGTGGTTATAATTGATACAGCCGGCAGGTTGCACAACAAAGTCAACCTGATGAACGAACTTACCAAAATCAGAAGGGTAGTCCAAAAAGTCATCCCCGACGCACCTCATGAAGTACTCCTGGTACTCGACGGTTCAACAGGGCAAAATGCCTTTGAACAGGCAAAGCAGTTTACTGAAGCAACCCAGGTGAATGCACTGGCCATCACCAAGCTCGATGGTACTGCCAAGGGCGGGGTGGTAATAGGCATCTCCGACCAATTCAAAATTCCGGTCAGGTACATCGGCATTGGTGAAAAAATGGAAGACCTGCGCCTGTTTGATAAAAGTGCTTTTGTTGAGGCCTTGTTTGCGGGAAATGAAAACTGATCTGCTCCGCAACTGAAACTACCACCCGGAAATCTGTGTTAATTTTATTGTTTTTTTGCCGATCCTTTCTTTTAATTTTTAAGAAAGAATATATTTGATGCGTACAAAGTAACCCTAACGCAAAAAGTATGGATTTATTCAGGACAAAACCTATCAGCCAGTTGCTGGCTGAAGCTGATGACAAGGAGCATGGTCTGAAAAAAGCACTGGGCGGAACCAGCCTGGTTTTACTGGGTATTGGTGCCATCATCGGCACAGGCATTTTTGTGCTCACCGGAACCGTGGCTGCCAATTATGCCGGCCCCGCACTTGTGCTGTCATTTTTGATTTCTGCCTTGGGTTGTGTTTTTGCCGGCCTTTGCTATGCCGAGTTCGCCTCCATGATTCCCATATCGGGCAGCGCTTATACCTATTCCTATGCCACGCTGGGCGAGTTTGTTGCCTGGATTATTGGCTGGGACCTAATCCTGGAGTACCTGTTTGCTTCATCCACGGTTGCTGTGGGTTGGTCGGGTTATATGGTCAGCTTCCTGACCGATTACGGCATTCATATTCCGGCTACATTGTGCAATGCACCTATCGACCACATCAAGGGACAGGGTTGGATACTCACCGGAAGCATCATCAACTTTCCGGCCGTATTTATCATCGCACTGCTTTCAATCTTGTTGGTAATTGGTATCAAGGAATCAGCCGGCTTCAACAACATCATCGTGGCTGTTAAGGTTATTGTTATCCTGCTTTTCATTGGATTCGGACTTTCCCATATCGACACTTCCAACTGGACTCCTTTCATTCCGCCCAATCCCACTGGAGAATTTGGAAATTTTGGGATCAGCGGGGTACTTCGGGGTGCTGCTGTCATTTTCTTTGCCTATATTGGTTTTGATGCTGTTTCTACTGCCGCACAGGAAGCCAAAAATCCGCAACGCGATATGCCCATTGGTATTTTGGGATCATTACTGATATGCACTGTTTTGTATGTATTGGTTTCTGCTGTATTAACCGGAATTGAACATTACTCTAACCTGAACGTTCCGGCTCCCCTGGCACTGGCAATAGACAAAACCGGAGAGGCATTGAAATGGCTGCGACCTTTGATTAAGCTGGGTGCAATAGCCGGACTGAGTTCGGTAATTCTGGTGATGCTCATGGGACAGCCCCGCATTTTCTTTACCATGGCCAATGACGGATTGCTGCCAAAAAGCTTTTCTAAAGTGCATCCCCGCTTCAGAACACCCTACGTTACCACCCTGGTTACCGGTATTGTGGCCTGCATTATTGCTGGGTTACTGCCTATCCACATCCTGAGCGAACTGGTTTCCATTGGCACATTGCTGGCTTTTACCATTGTTTGCATCAGTGTGATCATTTTGCGAAAGAAACGACCCGATGTGGTGCGGCCATTTAAAACGCCCTGGGTTCCCTGGATACCACTTGCAGGAGCAGCCGTATGCCTGATGCAGATGTTCAGCCTTCCCTGGGAAACCTGGGAACGGTTGCTGATATGGATGGCTGCCGGCTTGTTGATTTACTTCCTGTACAGCCGGAAAAGGAGCAAACTGGCCCGATAATAGACACACTCAGGATTTATCCAAAAGTTGAATGAAAAAGGTAAACGTAATTACCCTGGGTTGCTCGAAAAACGTGGTTGATTCGGAGTTTTTGCTCAAACAGATCGAATCAAACAAGGTAAAGGTGTATCACAATGCTGAAGGTTACGATGCTAAAACCGTGATCATCAACACCTGCGGCTTCATCCAGGATGCCAAACAGGAATCCGTTGATACCATTCTCAGGTATATCAGAGCAAAGGAAGAAGGCCTGATTCACCAGGTTTACGTGATGGGGTGTCTTTCTGAAAGGTACAAAAAAGAATTGGAGCAAGAAATACCTGATGTTGATAAATATTTCGGAGTAAATGATTTACAGGCTATCATTAAACATATTGGTTTAAATTACAGGCGTGATTTATTAGGCGAGCGCCTGCTGACCACCCCCGGCCATTATGCCTATTTGAAAATTTCCGAGGGATGCGACCGGAAATGTGCTTTTTGTGCCATTCCGCTTATCCGCGGAAAACATATTTCACAACCCATTGAATCGCTGGAACAGGAGGCCCGGTTACTTGCCCAAAAGGGAGTGAAAGAATTGATTCTGATTGCACAGGATCTTTCGATGTACGGCAAGGATATTTATAACAAGCTGGCTTTACCTGAACTGCTCCGGAAACTTTCGGATATCAAGGGTATTCAATGGATTAGGTTGCATTATGCCTATCCGGCCAGTTTTCCGCGTGAGGTAATCAGGGTGATGAAAGAAAGAGACAACATCTGCAAATACCTGGATATTCCATTCCAGCATGCCAGTGACAAGGTGCTGCAGCAGATGCGCAGGGGACATACCCATAAAAAAGACCTGGAGCTCATTGATTTCATCCGACACGAAATACCGGAGATCACCCTCCGCACTACCTTTATAACGGGCCACCCGGGCGAAACGGTTAGTGCCTATAAGGAATTGAAGCGGTTTGTTGAAACCGTTAAATTCGACAGGTTGGGCGTTTTCACATACTCCAAGGAAGAAGGTACCTGGGCAGCAAGGAAATATGCCGACCGCATTCCCGAAAAAACCAAAAAAGCCCGCGCCGGTGAACTCATGGCATTACAGCAGAAAATTTCTACCGAATTAAACTACAATAAGATAGGCAGGTTATTTAAAGTATTGATTGACGGTAGGGAAGGGGAGTACTACACCGGCAGAACAGAATCGGATTCACCTGAAATAGATAACGAGGTCCTCATTCATGCCGAAAAGAAGAACCTCGTTAACGGAAATTTTTACCAGGTGCGCATCACAGGAGCCGAAGCGTTTGACCTGATGGGAGAAGTATTATAATATTCTGTAATATAGTTATATATCCAGGTAACTGCATACTTGGTTTTTTTCAGCCTGAAAATCAGGCCTCATCAGCCTCACTCAGTGCCGCATCAGTAGCCTCCTCGGCGTGAAGTACTTTCATGGTGACTTCTTCCTTCTTTTTATTAAATCCGATGACAATGGTATCACCTTCCTTCATGCTCGATTTGATAATCACCTCAGCCATGGGATCTTCCAGGTATTTCTGGATGGCACGTTTCAGGGGCCTGGCTCCAAACTGAATGTCATAACCTTTTTCAGCAATGAAATCCTTTGCAGTATCCGACATCTTCAACTGGTAGCCCATGGCAATAATTCTTGCATAAAGGCCTTTGAGCTCAATATCGATGATTTTGTGAATGTCTTGCTGTGTGAGCGTGTTGAAGATAACCACATCGTCAATACGGTTGAGGAATTCGGGAGAAAATGCCTTTTTCAGTGCATTCTGTATCACGCTTTTGGCATATTCATTGGAGGTTTCCTGTTTCGTTTTGGTGGAGAAACCCACACCCTGTCCGAAGTCCTTGAGCTGACGGGTTCCAATGTTGGAGGTCATAATCACAATGGTATTCCGGAAGTCGACCCGGCGCCCCAGGCTATCGGTCAGCTGACCTTCATCAAGCACCTGAAGCAGAATATTATATACATCCGGATGAGCTTTTTCAATTTCGTCGAGCAGTACCACACTGTAAGGACGCCTGCGAACCTTTTCCGTAAGCTGTCCGCCTTCTTCATAACCAATATAACCTGGAGGCGCTCCAACCAATCGCGATACCGAGAATTTCTCCATGTATTCGCTCATGTCAATGCGGATCAGGTTGTTGAATGAATCAAAAAGATACTGCGCCAGCACCTTGGCGAGCTGGGTTTTTCCAACTCCTGTGGGTCCTAAAAAAATAAAGGTACCAATGGGTTTGTTTGGGTCTTTCAGGCCGGCCCTGTTGCGTTGAATTGATTTCACAACCTTTTCAATGGCCTCGTCCTGTCCGATCACACTTCCCCTCAGTTCATCGCCCATTTTCAGCAGGCGTTGTCCTTCTTCCAGTGCAATGCGCTGCACGGGAACACCGGTCATCATGGCCACTACTTCAGCTACTTTCTCAGCATCTACAACCTGGCGGTTTCGGGTCAATTCCTTTTCCCATTTCAACTTCTCATCTTCCAGTTCTTCCAGGAACTCCTTTTCCTTGTCCCTGAAGCTGGCTGCTTTTTCGAAATTCTGGTTTTTAACGGCTTTTATCTTTTCTTTCTTGGTTTCCTCAATTTTCTTCTCGAGTTCAATAATCATTTCGGGCACATGTATGTTGGAAATGTGCACCCGGGAACCCGATTCATCCAACGCGTCAATAGCCTTATCAGGCAGGTGCCTGTCGGAAATATACCGGTTGGTGAGTTTAACACATGCGTCAACAGCTTCGGGTGTATAAATCACATTGTGGTGGTCCTCATAACGTTCCTTAATATTATTCAGAATTTCCACCGTTTCTTCGGGGGAGGTTGGTTCCACCATAACTTTCTGGAACCTGCGCTCCAGGGCACCGTCTTTTTCAATTTGCTGCCTGTATTCGTCAAGGGTTGTGGCTCCGATGCACTGGATATCACCCCGGGCAAGGGCAGGCTTGAGCATGTTGGCGGCATCGAGTGAACCTGTGGCACCTCCGGCACCAACAATGGTATGAATTTCATCGATGAACAGCACCACATTTGATGTTTTCGAAAGCTCATTCAGGATGGCCTTCATGCGTTCTTCAAACTGACCGCGGTACTTGGTTCCGGCAACAATGGCAGCCAGGTCAAGCGTTACAACACGCTTGCCGAAAAGCACACGGGAAACCTTTTTTTGAATGATCCTTAACGCAAGACCTTCCACAATAGCTGATTTTCCCACCCCGGGTTCGCCTATCAGTATGGGGTTGTTTTTCTTGCGCCTGCTGAGAATTTGTGCCAGTCTTTCGATTTCCTTCTCACGGCCCACAATGGGGTCGAGCCGATCTTCCTCTGCGGCTTTTGTAAGATCAACGCCAAAATTATCGAGCACCGGGGTTTCTGAATTTGATTTTGGACCAGGTTCCGGGTTGCTTCCTTTGCCGCCCTGTGGCCCGAATGATCCCATGGATTCATCTTCTTCATGAGGGTAATCGGCGCGGGGCTCATGGTCTTCGTTCTCGGCCATGTGCTCGCTGAGCAATTCCTTTCTTACCTTTTCATAATCAATATTGTGTTCCAGCATGATTCTTGAAACAGGGGCGCTTTCATCCTTAATAATGGCCAGCAACAAATGCCCTGTATCAATAGTACTCTTCTTGAGTGATTTGGCTTCCAGGTAAACCAGTTTCAGTATGCGTTCCGAAGTCTTCAACAGCGGCACATTATCCGTATCTGTAACTTTTATCGGGCCGGCAGGTGCAATGATTCCTTCAATATCTTTTTTCAGCTGATACAAATTAGCACCTAATGAAACGAGAATATCAATGGCCACACCTTCGCCTTCACGCAAAATGCCCAGCAACATGTGCTCCGGGGCTATTTCGTTGTTTCCCAGCCTTATGGCCTCTTCTTTACTAAAAGAAAGTACATCTTTAATTCTTTGAGAGAACTTCGCATCCATAAATTGTCAATTCGTTTTCTATTGCAGATTGTATTTTACCAAGCAAATATACTAATTTATTACTAACGTTTTTTAACAGCAATTGTTAATATAAACATTCAAAAAAAAACGGTTAAAAGGCAATAAAATCCTACATTAGCTGCTTGATTTGGTGAAGCGTTTTCACCTTTGTTAATATTGCTAAAACATTACACTAAAAATGGCTGAAGGAGAAAAGATTATACCGATAAATATTGAGGAGGAGATGAAGTCGGCCTACATCGATTATTCGATGTCGGTTATTGTTTCACGTGCTTTGCCCGATGTAAGAGATGGTTTGAAACCTGTTCACCGCAGGGTGCTTTTTGGTATGCAGGATTTGGGCGTGTTCTCGAATCGCGCCTATAAGAAATCGGCCCGTATTGTCGGGGAAGTTTTAGGTAAATACCATCCTCATGGCGATTCATCAGTGTATGATGCCATGGTGAGAATGGCCCAGGATTGGTCGCTCCGTTACCCGCTGGTGGAAGGGCAGGGTAACTTTGGCTCCATGGACGGCGACAGTCCTGCTGCCATGAGGTATACCGAAGCCAGGCTCCGAAAGGTGGCTGAGGAAATGCTTGCAGATATCGATAAAAATACGGTTGATTTCCAGCTGAACTTCGATGACACGCTTCAGGAGCCTACCGTATTGCCGTCAAAAATTCCGCAGTTACTTGTTAACGGTGCTTCCGGTATTGCCGTAGGTATGGCTACCAACATGCCTCCCCACAACCTGAAGGAAGTATGCAAGGCGATCATCGCTTATATCGACAACCATGAAATCACCATAGAGGAATTGATGACCTATGTAAAAGGTCCGGATTTCCCTACCGGTGGTATTATTTATGGTTTACAGGGAATCAAAGAAGCTTTTGAAACCGGCAGAGGGCGTATTGTTATGCGGGCCAGCACCGAAGTTGAAATAACATCAAGCGGACGTGAAGTAATTGTTATTAAGGAAGTACCTTACCAGGTGAACAAGGCCGAGATGATCCGTAAAATTGCCGAGCTGATCAACGATAAGAAACTAGAGGGCATCTCCTATATTAATGATGAATCCGACCGGAACGGAATCCGGGTGGTGATCATCTGTAAGAAGGAAGCACAGGCCAGCGTGGTGCTGAATAACCTGTACAAGCAAACACAGATGCAGACCGCTTTCAATGTGAACAACATAGCCCTTGTTCACGGCAGGCCCAAGCTGCTGAACCTGCATAACAGCATCCGGTATTTCGTGGAGCACCGCCATGATGTGGTGATCCGTAGAACCAAATACGACCTGGATGAGTCAGAAAAGAAAGCACACATCCTCGAAGGCTTGCTGATTGCTTTGGATAATCTGGATGCCGTGATCAAACTGATCAGAGCGTCCAAAAACCCGGATGAAGCTAAAGACGGACTGGTTTCCACCTTCAATCTTTCCGAAGCACAGGCAAAAGCTATATTGGAAATGAGGTTGCAAAGGCTGACCGGACTGGAGCGCGATAAAATCAGACTGGAATATGAAGAACTGCTTAAAACCATTGCATACCTGAAAAGCCTGCTTGAAAGTGAACCCATGCGCATGCAGGTAATCAAAGACGAGCTTACAGAAGTAATGGAAAATTACGGCGATGAACGCCGCACCCTCATTGTACCCGATGCCGGCGAATTCAATCCCGAGGATTTCTATGCCGATGACGACATGATCATTACCATTTCACGCCTGGGATATATCAAACGCACTCCGCTGAGTGAATTCAGAACGCAGGCAAGGGGAGGTAAGGGTTCCAAAGGTTCCGAAACCAGGGACGAGGATTACCTCGAACACATGTACCACGCCACCATGCACAATACCATGTTGTTCTTCACTGAAAAAGGAAGGTGCTTCTGGCTGAAGGTGTTTGAAATTCCCGAAGGAACAAAAACATCCAAGGGCAGGGCCATACAGAATCTGCTCAGCATTGAGCAGGGCGATATGGTGAAGGCATTCATCAATGTCAAGAGCCTTGTAGATGAAGACTATATAAAAAATAATTTCATCATGCTGTGCACCGTGAAAGGTGTCATCAAGAAAACTTCGCTCGAAGCCTATTCACGACCGCGGCAAAACGGCATCAATGCCATCAACATCAGGGAAGGTGACAGCTTGTTGGAGGCCCGGCTTACCAGTGGTAACAGTGAAATCCTCATCGCCACCCGCTTCGGAAAAGCCATCAGGTTCTCTGAGAAAAAGGTAAGGCCCATAGGCAGAACTGCATCCGGGGTAACCGGAGTCAGGTTTGATAATAAAAACGACGTGGCCATCGGCATGGTTTGCGTTGATGATCCAACCAGATCAATCCTGGTTGTATCGGAAAATGGCTATGGTAAACGTACTGAACTGGAAGATTACCGGGTAACCAACAGGGGCGGAAAGGGTGTTAAAACCATTAACATTACCGATAAAACCGGGCAGCTGATTGCCATCAAATCGGTAACCGATACGGATGACATCATGATCATCAACAAATCAGGACTCACCATCCGGCTTGCAGTGGCCAATCTCAGGCTGATGGGAAGAGCCACACAGGGAGTCAGACTGATCAACATCCGCACTGGCGATTCAATTGCTGCCGTAACCGACGTGGTTGGTTCTGCTGAAGAAGGTGAAGAAAAAGGACCTGAAGAGGGGAGCGTTGAAAATGACGATTTAACTGCTTAATATTCTGAGTAATTTTGGACAATTTCCAAATAGAAATTATATTTGGCAGAATTTTTGATATTTAACCCATAGAGAATTTAACTAAACAAATTAAAAACAAATAAAATGAAGCGTATCAGTTTGTTTCTTATCTCGATGTTTCTTTATGCAGGAGTAAACCTGAATGCACAGGCACCGGTTGAATCTGCTCCCGTATTAAATTATACAGGGCTTCAGAAGAAAATAGAAAAATCGGATGCAGATATCCAGAATGCAAAAAAGAATACCAAAGCCAAAACATGGACTTCCCGGGCACAGGTATTTCTGGATGTTTTCAATGTTCACAATGGCCTGTTAAGCAGGGGCATGGCACCGGAAGGGGCCAAGCTGTTCATGAAGGAACCAAAGGAAATCAAAACATACATGGATGGAAGCGACCAGATGGAAGCCTACATTTATGACCGGGTTAACCTGATTTTCAGAAACGGTAAACTCGACAAATGGCTTGAGACCGATAAAATTTTCCCTGATCCTCTTCCCGAAGTAGAAAAAGCACTTGGTGAGGCTGTAAAACTCAATGGCGACGGCAAAGCAGATGCCGATATCAAAACCATTGTTGAGACGCTGAAGAGTGCCTACCAGTATGTAGCTGTTAATGCCTATGAAGATGGTGACTTTGCCGCATCGCAAAAGAATTTTGTTAACATTATTGAGCTGAACAAAATGCCGGTTATGAAAGGCAGGGTAGACACCATCATTGTTTATTTTGCAGGCCGTGCAGCATTTGAAAATAAGGATTTTGCAGCTGCCAGCAAACTTTTTGAAGAAGCCGCTTCCGTAAATTATAAAGATCCGCTTCTTTATGTATTCCGTAAACAGGCTTTGTTTGCAAATGGCGATACAGCCAGGGGTGTTGAGGTGATTCGCGAAGGCTTTATGAAATATCCCGAAGACCAGTCGATCATGATTGAAATGATCAATTACTACATTGATTCAAAGCAGGTTCCTCAGGCGCTTGAAATGATCAATAAGGCCAAGGAAGGTGATCCGGAAAACATTTCGTATTATTTCACCGAAGGTACTTTACTTGAAAAGCTCAATCGCATAGATGAAGCTGAAAAGGCCTACATGAAATGCCTGGAAAAAAATCCGGAGTATTTCAATGCCAACTACAACCTGGGGGTATTGCATTACAACAAGGCCGTGAAAATTTATGAAGAGGCCTCTAAAATAATGGACAACAATGCATTCGAAAAGAAGCAGAAGGAGGGTGACGAGGCTTTGAAACACGTGATCACGTACATGGAAAAAGCCAGTACGAGCAGTGCAGATCCGGCCGACAAAAAAAGCGCACTGGAAACATTAAAAACGGTTTATTATCGTTTGAAAATGGAAGCAGAACGCGAGAGTGTAATCAAACGCCTCGGCGAAATTTAACAACATAAAAAAGGGAAGCGAAACCGTTTCCCTTTTTCTTTGATAATTCTATTTAACATAATATTAATTATAGGACATTTAAAGAAAATTTGCGCATAGGCCTTCAAGGCCTATTTAACATAAAATCAGTTATTGGATTGAGGCGCTAGCCTCAGTTCAATAACGGCAGATTTTATGTTAAAGCAAATTTTCGACCATAATTTCGCTAGATTATATATTAAAGCCAGCATCGATGGCCGGAAGGCATATTTACGATAGATAAATAAATGTGTTGATATCAGGGGGATAAAAAAATGGATGAATAAATAAAAATCAGTGATTGGTATTATAAATTTGTTTACATACAAGTGGATAAGAAAAAGAAAATATGAATATTACTTATATGTTTGGAGCTGGGGCAAGTTATTATTCTTGTCCTATTTTAAATGAACAAGGTGATAAAATGATTCAGTTAAGTGATGTTATGGGTCTTGATTTTAAAAATTCTGAAATTACCTGGCAAGGTTATAACCAGCTAAATAATATAGATAGAATGTTATGGGATTTATATGAATATGGAAGAAAAGCAAATGAGTTTAATACTGTTGATACATATGCAAAGAAATTATATCTATTGGGTGATAGAGATAGCCTTAAAAGGTTGAAAAGATCTGTTAGTTTGTTTTTTACATTATGGTTATTGAGTATTCCGGAGTATAGTGTACAATCCAATCCGGGATATAGTGTACAATCCAATCCGGAGTATAGTGTACACTTTTAATAGG
>JAFGOR010000173.1 GCA_016926375.1 Bacteroidales bacterium | reverse complement strand
GTAAATAAACATCTTACAACTTATAACATCTTCATTATTAACGATAAATGAGCATTAGCTTGACGACTATGCCTCCAAAGGGGGACATCGCATTAATTATGACTTCTGAGTAGAACAACGAAGTAATTGCCAATGAAAACTAAAAACTGTCTTTTTCAAAAAAAAACGTCCCTCCCCTTTTTTCACGGCATAATTTATACTTTATTTGTCATGACAAATATCATTATTTCAACAAGGCATGACCGAGGGCAAAAGAAAAGTCGAAGTTTGTTTCTCACCGGTAATATATCCCGAATTCCGAAATGATGAAGCGATCGTGGTGATCGTAGATATCCTCAGGGCCACATCAGCCATTGTCACCGCCTTTATGAACGGCGTGAAAAGCATCATACCGGTAGCAACGCTTGAAGAAGCCCGTGCCTGGAAAGAAAAAGGTTATCTTGTTGCTGCCGAAAGAGATGGTATTGTCAGAGATTTTGCCGATTTCGGTAATTCGCCCTATAATTTCAAACGTGAGGTCATCCAGGGTCGCGATATTGTTTATTCCACCACCAACGGAACCAATTGCATTACCACAGCGGCTCACAGTTACAGGGTGCTTATTGGAGCCTATCTGAACCTCGATGCACTTGCCGGTTATGTGATTCGCGAAAATCGCGATTTGCTCATACTTTGTGCCGGATGGAAGAACAAGTTCAATATAGAGGATTCTCTGTTTGCCGGAGCCCTTGCAGAAGCAGTGCTCAAAAACAATAATTATTCAACTATGTGCGATTCGGTTCATGCCTCCATGGATTTGTGGAACCTGGCCCGGAACAACATGATGAACTATATTGAAAAGGCAGCACAACGGCACCGGTTAAAAATGAACAAGCTCGACGATGTCATCGAATATTGCCACACCCCCAACCTCACCACCCTGATACCCATGCTGAAGGAGAACTATTTAACATTAGCAGATTAGGCTAATGGCCAATGGCTGTTAATTTCCTGTTTGTAAATTATAAATGCTTTTTTCTGTTATTTTTATCACACAGAAATAATAATTTTTTAATTTTGAGCGCTATCAGTTGTTAATCATTTAACAAATAAATAACCCCAATGAAAAAATATAATTTTAACCCCGGGCCTTCTGTGTTGCCTGAAATCACTATCAAAAACACGGCTGAAGCAATTCTTAACCTGAATGGCAGCGGACTGTCGATCATGGAAATTTCACATCGCAGCAAGGATTTCGAAGCCATATTAAAGGAATCAAAAGATCTTTTGAAAGAACTCCTCAACATCCCTTCGGGTTACTCGGTACTCTTTCTCCAGGGTGGTGCCAGCTTACAATTTGCCATGGTTGCCAGCAACTTCCTGAATAAAAAAGCAGCATATCTCGATTCGGGTTCATGGGCCAGTAAAGCAGCCAAGGAAGCCAAATTATACGGTGAAGTGCAGGTGGTAGCTTCATCCAAGGAACAGAATTATACCTTCATTCCTAAGAATTATACCATACCTGCAGATGCCGATTACTTCCACATCACCACCAACAACACCATTTACGGTACCGAGCTCAAAACCGACATTTCATCACCCGTGCCCCTGATTGCCGATGCTTCATCCGACATTCTCAGCCGGCCTATGGATGTTTCCAAATACGCGCTCATTTATGGCGGTGCCCAAAAGAACCTGGGACCTGCCGGTGTGGCATTTGCCATCATCAGGGACAGCATGCTGGAAAAAATCTCACGTCCCATGCCTACCATGTTGAATTATAAAACCTTTGTTGAGAACGATTCACTGTACAACACCCCTCCGTGTGTGGCCATTTATGCATGCCTTCAAACTCTCAAATGGTTAAAGGATTTGGGCGGACTCAATGCCATTTATAAAATGAACACAGATAAAGCCGATATGCTGTATAATGAAATCGACCGGAACAAGCTGTTCATGTCACCGCTTACTTCATCGGAAGACCGTTCGATCATGAACGTGGTGTTTGTCTTCAAACCCGAATACAAAGCACTCGAGGAGAAATTCCTGGAAGTTGCCAAGTCAAAAGGCATTGTCGGCATTAAAGGTCACCGGTCAGTGGGTGGTTTCAGGGCTTCCATTTACAATGCCATGTCTGATGAAGGTATAAAAACCCTTGTTCAGGCTATGAAGGAATTTGAAAGCCAGGCTTAAATGCCCAATGCATAACAGGTGTCCCTAACCCTTTAAAACATAAACATATGCAAACCATATTAATTGCTACCGACAAACCGTTCGCCAAAGTTGCGGTGGAAGGTATCCGGGAAATCGTTGAGAAAGCAGGTTTCCAACTGAAACTGCTTGAGAAATATACCGAAAAACAGCAGCTCCTCGATGCGGTTAAAGATGTTGAAGCCGTCATTGTACGCAGCGACATTATTGACGAGCAGGTGCTCAATGCCGCAGCGAAGCTGAAAATTGCAGTCAGGGCCGGCGCCGGGTACGACAACATCGACCTGAAAGCAGCCTCTGCCAAAGCTGTTGTTGTAATGAACACACCGGGACAGAACGCCAATGCCGTGGCCGAGCTGGCCTTTGGTATGATGATCTATATAAACCGGAATTTTTACAATGGCAGCTCCGGTGTTGAGCTTCGCGGTAAAACCCTGGGCATTCATGCCTATGGAAATATAGGCCGTATTGTCGGAACCATTGCCAAAGGTATCGGAATGGATGTATATGCCCATGATCCCAATGTAGACAAAGCAGCCATTGAAAGCAACGGTATCAAATACGTGGCTGATGTGAAGGAACTTTACAAAAAGTGCCAGTATATTTCGGTTAACCTTCCGGCCAATAAGGATACAAAAGAATCGTTGAATTTCGACCTGCTCAGCCTGATGCCTGCAGGAGCCACCCTGGTGAACACAGCCCGCAAGGAATTGGTTCACGAGCCTTCGCTGCTGAAGATGTTTGCCGAGCGCAAGGATTTCAGATACGTAACCGATGTGGCACCCGACTGCCAGGAACAAATCAAGGCTGAAGCTCCCACACGCTATTATGCCACCCCGAAAAAAATGGGGGCACAAACCGAGGAGGCCAATGTGAACGCCGGGTTGGCAGCAGCCAGGCAAATCGTAAATTTCCTTACCAAAGGCGACAAGACCTTTCAGGTAAACTGACAGAAACCTTGTTCTTTTGTTGCTGAGACCTCGCATGATTGGCGGGGTCTCTGTTTTTATAACAATACCCATTCAACGTAAACAGTTTATTCTTACATTTGCATTGCTTGCGTAGCAAAGCGTTTCAAATGATAATACACATAATAATAAAATGGCCATAATAAAAGCATTCAGGGGTTATCGCCCGAAACAGGAATTAGCAGACAAAATCGCATGCCGACCATACGACGTGCTGTCGTCTGAAGAAGCAGCAACAGAAGCAAAGGGTAATCCCCATTCGTTTTACCATGTGATCAAATCGGAAATTGATTTTCCAGCTGACACCGATCATTACGCCCCTGCCATTTATGAAAAAGCCAAGCAAAATTTGCATGATTTCATTAATCAGGGCGTGTTCATCCAGGATAAAAATCCCTGTTTTTATATTTATGCCCAAACCATGTGGGGCCGAACACAGTACGGACTGGTGGCCTGTGCCTCAGTTGCCGATTACCTGAACAATGTAATCCGCAAGCACGAACTTACCCGGGTTGAAAAAGAAGTTGACCGCAAAACCCACATCAAAGTCACCAATTTCAATTCCGAGCCCGTGTTTTTTGCTTACCCCGATCATGAAGAAATCAACCGGCTGGTGGATCACATCATCCAGGGCAAATCGGAATACGATTTCACCACTGCCGATGGCATTCACCACCAGTTGTGGATCATCAATGATGCACATACGGTAGGACGAATTGAGTCAATCTTCAAAAACGAAGTACCCTATACCTATATTGCCGATGGTCATCACCGAACAGCTGCAGCTGCTCATGTGGGAGAAGAAAGAAAGCTGAATAATCCCGGTCACAATGGCGATGAAGAGTACAACTTCTTTTTGGCCGTTCATTTTCCTGCCAGCCAGTTGTCGATTATCGATTACAACCGGGTGGTCACCGATCTGAATGGTAAAAGTCCCGAAGAATTCATTCGAAGCCTCGAAGAATCTTTCATGGTCATTCCCAAAGGACCTCATGAATACAAGCCCTCTCATCCGCATGAATTTTCCATGTATCTGGGCAGCAACTGGTACGCACTGGAAGCCAAAAATGGCACCTACAACGACAATGATCCGATAGGCTGCCTTGATGTAACCGTGCTTTCTGAGCATCTGCTCGAACCACTGTTAGGAATAAAAGACCTCAGGAATTCCAAACGAATTGATTTTGTGGGTGGCATCAGGGGACTGGGCGAACTGAAAAAACGTGTCGACAGCGGAGAGATGGCAGTAGCCTTCGCCTTGTACCCGGTAACCATGGATCAGCTGTTCCGCATCGCCGATACGGGTAACATCATGCCACCAAAAACCACCTGGTTCGAGCCCAAGCTCCGCAGCGGGCTGGTGGTGCATTGTTTGGAGTAGAGCTAAGAGACAAGGGACAAGAGACAAGCAATACATACAGCCCCGCTAAGCGAAGGCATGAATCGAAGCGGCTCGGCGTAGTCTTCAAGACTATGTCAAATCTAAACTGTAGTCTGTGACTACCATTCGAATTTCCGCGGCAGTCTAATCTATTACTAATTCAAGCAACCTGTTGTTTTCTTTATACCTTAGAAGTCCGTATTGGTAATGAAAAACCAATGTATCGTTGTAATTATAGGTTTTTTTTATTAAATGACCATTGATCAAAGTGTTTACAGGCTCAATCTTATCTAAAAATTGAAGAACGTGATTACCGGCATACCTTATTTCAAAGTGGTTGTTTTCATTAGAAATTTCTATACTCTTGAGGGTATTTGTGCTCAGGGGTTCCAGTAGAATATTCTGGTACTGGTAATGATATCTTTTATCTGATACCCAGTAGTCGGTTGTAATATTGGATACTGTGAAAGTATCCACGTTATTGTGATCATCCTTATATAATAACTTATCCCCTACCTGGTATCTGTATCTTTTCGAAGATGGCAAATCAGAAAACTCATCAGCACCAAACATGTTTTCCAAAAAATTGCAGGAAGTCACCATTAATGCTACGGCAATTAATAACAATATAACCTTCTTCATACTGCCTGTTTTGTGTAACAAATTGAACTCAACATAACGATTCTTTGCTAAAGCCTTCTCAAAGTTAACCTTTTCCCCAAAAAATATAGGGTATTTTAATTCAGACAGGTCATCAAAAAAACAATACCCAACACCATGGAACGAAAAGAATTTCTGTTTAAAACCTGTACAGTATGCGGCTGTGCCGGAATGGCACTGCTGACCGGTCAGCCTGTTCATGCCGCTGTTGCTGATGATAAAGAGGACTGGCGCGTTGGCTTTATGCAAAAGCGTTTTGCCCACCTTGTCGACTTTATGAACTCTAACGTGGATGAAGCCATGCAGTTGAAGATGTTCGAGGAAATGGGCCGTTTTTGCGCCAGTCAGCACAAAGAAGACTTCGAGAAATTTGCCGGGAATACCGAAGCCTTTCTGAAGGATTTGGAAGGGCAGTTCATTGAAAAAACGACATTTGATAAAGAAAAACAAACCATTGCACTGCTTGGCAAAAAACAGGATAACTGCGTTTGTGCCTTTGCTGGTGATAAAAACATTTCCCCAACTTTCTGCAATTGTTCCCGGGGTTATATGAAGGAGATGTTTACCGTGGTTACCGGGAAACCGGTGGAAGCTACAGTGGATGAATCGGTACTCAGGGGAAGCAACCGGTGTAGTTTTACTATTCATTTGAATGGATAAAGATTTTAGGAAATGAAGATGGGTTAAAACCTGGAGTCTGGAACACCTCACCCCATCCCCTCTCCTCTCCTGAAAGAGAGGGGAGAAACCCTGGCGACTCCCGACATGCCCAACACTCATTCCCACACCATTCCCCTCGCCTTTAGAGCTTGTCCCGCTTAGGCGGGAAGAGGGCCCAGGGGTGAGGTGGAAAGCGAAGTTGCAGATATTGGTTTGACATTAAGAACGGCGTGAAACGTAGTCGCAGACTACAGTTTAGTTAAAGCGTAATTGCAAATTACGCTTAGCGGCGCTCCGCGAAACTAAACTTGGCTTAATAGGGCAGTAAAAAAAGGAATCTATTTACAACCATTTTCGTAAAAGAATTGTTACTGTAATAATTCCAGGTTTGGGCTAAAAACATAGTCAGATTAAAACCGGAATGCTGATTGATCAATCTTTAAAATGCCTGATGATTCCGAAATTGCTTGGTTTTTCTTTTACAATGCTTCTTGCATTCACTTCCGGGAATCCGGAAATAAAGGATGGTTTTATTGGAAATTCAGATCCCTCGGGAGACTGGAAAATAGTTAGAAACGATCAGGGTGTTCAAACCTACTTCCGCTGGGTAACAAAGGATGACGGAACAGAATACCGTGAACGCAAAGGTGAAGTAATTGCTTCATGCACTGTTCAGGAAGCACTTCAGATGATTTCCAATTCGGAATCCATCAAAAAGTGGATGGCCAATATAGAAGAACACTATAATCTTGAATATGTAAGTGCCGACAAATGGATAAACTACACCCTGTTCCATATTCCCTGGCCCTTCAGCAATCGCGATCTGGTGTCGGTTTATCAGCTGAATACGGATCCTGTAAAGGAAACTGCTACACTGATAATCTCCTGTAAGGACACTCATATTCCACTTAAGAAAGGTATTACCCGGCTAACCGATTACCATGCCAAATGGTCGCTGGTAAAGCGCGGAGAACAATCAACCCGCATCAGCATGACCATGAGTTCATCCACCCCTCCCATATTCCCCAGGTATATTCAGGATCCAATTATAGAAAAGGTATTTCATGGCAACCTGGTGCGACTTAAGAAGGCCCTGGAGGAATAAATAGTAGACCTTTCTGCCAAAATGGATGTGAATGCAGTGAAGCTAAGCTTCGCTTCGCGGGAAACGTCTTGAACCGTAGTCGCAGACTACGGTTTATCTAAAGCAAAGTCACAGACTTAGCAGCGCAACTTCATACATGCCCAACATTCCAATCCCGCACAATTCCCCTCTCATTCAGGAGAGGGGCCAGGGGTGAGGTGGAATAGCGAAGTCTCAGACATCTATTAGCGAAAGATGGCGGTTGTCAAATTAAACAAGAAAAGAATCATCATTTTCCCTTTAAAATGTATCTTTAAATGCAATTACTACTGGGTCTTTATCCTAAGCCATCATCTATGTAACAGCTAAATTTGACACCATGAAATGTCTCATTATCCGGTTAATTATATTGACTTTTCTTCTCATCCCATTGACCTCTGAATTCATTCTGGCTCAGTCGAAATCCATTTTATGGTTCGATAGGCCGGCTGAGTATTTTGAAGAAACCACGGTACTAGGAAATGGCAAAACAGGAGCCTCCGTTTTTGGTGGTGTTATATCAGAAAAGATTTTTCTTAACGATGCCACCCTGTGGGCCGGAGAACCGGTGAATGCTTATATGAATCCTGATGCCCATAAAAACATCCCTTTTATCAGGGAAGCTTTAGAAATAGAAGACTATAAATTGGCCGACCAACTGAATAAAAATATCCAGGGCAAGTTTAGTGAATCTTTTGCCCCATTAGGCACGCTTATTTTGGAATTTGAACATCAAGGCATCTGTGAAAACTACTATCGTGAACTTGATATCAGCAATGCCATCTCAAAAGTAAGTTTTACCATGAATGGTATAGATTATTCCAGGGAATACTTCATATCTAATCCCGACCAGGTGATGGTGATAAAAATTTCGAGCAGTAAAAAGGGATCACTGAGTTTTAACGTAAAGTTTCAAAGCTTATTAAAATTTTCGAACGCTGCGCATGATGGTATTTTTAAAATTAATGGCTATGCGCCTTATCACGCTGAGCCTGACTATCGCGGGAATATGCCAGATGCGGTTGTTTTTGATGAGAACCGGGGTATGAGATTCTCGACCTTTATAAAAGTAAAAAATGATGGCGGACAGATCGTTGTATGCGATAGTGCAATTCATGTTAATGGCGCAAATGAGGCCATTTTGTTCATATCAATAGCTACCAGCTTCAATGGTTTCGATAAAGATCCGGTTAAATACGGGTTAGATAATCAAGACCTGGCTTCAAATCAGCTGAATCAGGCATACTCAAAAACCTATGAATCATTAAAAGAAAAACACATTAAGGATTACCAGAATTTCTTCAACCGGGTTAAGCTGGATTTGGATGACAACAACATTCCTGATTTACCAACAGATGAACGCCTTAAAAGGTACACTGAGGGTGAATCGGATAAAAACCTTGAAGTTCTTTATTTTCAATATGGACGATATTTGTTGATTTCATCTTCAAGGACCGAAGGCGTCCCAGCCAATTTACAGGGAATATGGAACCCTTACCTGCGGCCGCCCTGGAGCAGCAATTACACAATGAATATCAACACTCAGGAAAATTATTGGCTTGCAGAGTGTGCCAATCTTACTGAAATGCATATGCCGTTTTTTTCCTTCATTGGCAATATTGCCCAAACAGGAAAAGTAACAGCAAAAACATTTTATGGAGTATCCAAAGGCTGGGCCGCGTGCCATAACTCGGATATATGGGCAATGAGTAACCCTGTTGGTGATTTCGGAAAAGGAGATCCCATGTGGGCATGCTGGAATATGAGTGGCGCCTGGTCCGTAACTCATCTTTGGGAGCATTATCTATATACCGGAGACAAGGCTTTTCTGAAGAATACTGCTTACCCACTCATGAAAGGCGCTTCGGAGTTTTGTTTGTTATGGCTGATGATGGATAAGCAAGGTTATCTGGTAACCGCACCTTCAACATCTCCTGAAAATGTTTATCTGACACCTGAGGGTTATGTTGGATCAACACTTTACGGCGCAACATCAGATATCGCCATGATCAGGGAATGTCTGGAACAGACAATAAAAGCATCGCGATTATTGGATGTGGATGTAAGCTTTCAGGATAGCATGATATATGCCGTAAAACATCTATATCCCTATCAAATAGGAATAGAAGGCAATCTGCAGGAATGGTATTATGACTGGCAAGATGCTGACCCTGGCCATCGTCATCAGTCTCATTTGTATGGTCTTTATCCGGGTCATCAAATTACACCGGCAAAAACACCTGAACTTTCAGAAGCCTGCAGAAAAACTTTGGAAATCAAGGGCGATGAAACAACAGGATGGTCAAAAGGATGGCGTATAAACTTATGGGCACGGCTGAGAGATGGCAATCGCGCATATAAATTATTCAGAGAGCTCTTATCATATGTAGATCCTGATGGTGCAAAAAACATAGCATACACAGGAGGTGGAGGAACTTACCCCAATCTGCTTGATGCCCATCCCCCATTTCAGATCGACGGTAACTTTGGAGGTGCAGCAGGTGTGGTTGAAATGCTGCTGCAATCAACTGATGAAGAGTTGTACCTCTTGCCCGCATTACCTGATGCATGGCCCTCCGGGTCAGTTCAGGGGATTTGTGCCAGAGGTGGTTTTGAGCTTTCAATCAAATGGAAAAATGGCATGCTTGAAGGTGTTGAAGTAATATCCAAAACAGGGAATACTTGTAGCTTGAATTATATGAATAAAAAGATTGTTTTTGACACCATCAAAGGAGGTGTTTATTCATTTGACTCGGGCCTTAATAAGGCTAATTAGTTAGGTTGCAATTATTTTTGCTGAACTTCGTTTAGCGGTAATACTGTGTTATTATCAGGCTAAGCCTGAATACATAGAAAAGACTCAGGCACAGCCTGAGCCTGACAGGGGTTTATCAAAAGCGAAATCACAGACTTCGCTTAGCAGAGGAAAAAGCGAAGTTGCAACCGACCAAAGGGAGCTCAGCGCAGCTAAACTTCGCTTAGCAATGCCTATTGCTTCACAAACTTCCCCGTCAGCACCCTGTTGCCCGCATGCATCAGCAGCAGGTAAAAGCCCGGGGGAAGACTTTCAATATTGATTTCTTTTTGATGGCTGTACTTGTCGTCTACCATCACAGTAAATCCCGCCAGATTGATGATCTCCAAACGACCTATGGGCATTTCATTACTGATAGTTAATTTATCAGTTGCCGGATTGGGATAAACTTGCAGCTTTTCCTGCATCAGGTCATGTTTACCGTTAATAACTGAACTCATTTTTTTGTTTGTAAATATTCTGTATTCTCCTGCATTGAGGGTAACGGTTGCTGACAAATCAGTTATATTCACCGAATCGCCGCTGAACACCTCATACCACCAGCCTGTGGCGGTAAATCCCGGCTGCATACCGGCTTCGGCCATACCAAAATTGCCAATCACCAGGGCATCTCCTTCTTCATGCCGAAGCACAATTTTCTTATTGGCAACACCATTGCCTACATTTAATGTGAAATCATTGGTGCTGAAAACAGGGTATTTCTTCCTTAAATCAAGCATCTTGGCCCATACCAGGTACAGGTGCCGCCTGTCAGCATCATCATAATACTCCCATCGCACCGGTTTTGGTTCTACCCTTCCGATGTAATCAATGGAAACATCATATCCCAACTCACCAAACTGCCAGATCATTTTCGGACCCGGAATAGCGAAATAGAAAACACCCGCCAACTCGTTACGCTTCAATGCGGTTGCCGGGTCTTTAATGTTGTAATCGCCTGAGGCATTCCCATAGGTGATGTTTTTAAACATCAGCCTTTCTTCGTCATGACTTTCCATATAACTCACCAGGTGTGGGTTCTTCCATTCCCTGGCCTTGTATGACGACCAGGAGAAATCGGAGTTGTTCAGGTAGCCCATGGTAGCTTCGTTGTAATTGTAATTGCTGTTTCCCCAAATAAGCATGCCGTAATCTGAGAGTTCTTTTTCCTCGTTATTGGGAGCAAAGTGCTCACAAATCATATAGGCATTGGGATTAACTGCTTTCACCTTATCATAAATTCTTTTCAGAATGGCAATGCGTAATGCATCGTAAGTACTACCGTCACCGGGTGTGTTGGTAAAGCCTTTGGTAAAGTCGAAACGAAATCCGTCGACTTTGTATTCGCTGAGCCAGTATTCCACTACCCGGTCAACAAAATATTCTGTAGCCTGTGATTCGTGGTTGAAATCATTTCCCCAACTGTAAGCGGTATTCGGACTGGTTTCGTTAAACCAGGGATTTTCAGGGGTTGGCTTACCGGTTGCAGCGTTGAAATACATGCGTACCATGGGATTCTGTCCATAAGCATGATTCAGCACCATGTCCATTATCACAGCCATGCCCCGGCTGTGGCATTCCTGTATGAATTCTTTGAAATCATTACTGGTGCCGTAGTATTTATCAGTTGCAAAATAGAATGAAGGGTTATACCCCCAGCTTATGTTGCCTTCGAACTCGCTGAAGGGCATCAGCTCAATGGCGTTCACGCCTAATGTTTGCAAGTAATCGAGTTTGGCAGCCACATCTTTGATGTCGTGTGTGGTCACAAAATCACGGATCAGGAGTTCATAAATTACCAGATTGCTGTCAGCGGGTGGTGAATATTCCAGGTTATCCCAGGCAAAATGCTGTTTTCCCGGCTGTATAACACCGGCAATTTGTTGGGTTTTGGTTGCAGGATAAGAAAGCAGGTTGGGATAAACTGTTGCAGGAATATCTTTGTCATTATCGGGATCCATTATCTTTTCGGCATAGGGATCTGCAATGCGCAGTGTGCTGTCGATTATGTATTGAAAAGCGTATTCTTTTTCGGGAACAAGGTTTCCGAGTGCCAGCCAAAAGCGATCACCGTCTTTTCTAAACTGGTAAACCGAATCGGGCAGCCAGTTATTAAAATCTCCAATGAGGTAAATGTTGGTTTTCCCGGGGGCAAAGAGCACAAAAACTACGGAGTCAGTTTCCGGATAAGTAATTCCATCGTGCACACCGGCAGGAAGACTTGCTTGGGTTGTTGGATGCGGAACCATGAACCAGGAGGTATCTGTCTTTAGCTCGTTTTCGTTTTTAGCTTTAACAATCAGTTCATGCCTTTGATAACCTGAAACGGTCAGAACAGTATCAAACTCCGATCCGGACAGTTTGCGGATAGGTTGACCATCCAGGAATAAAGCAAGTGAATCGGCATTACTTGAATTCACCTCAAACGGCAATAATTCACCTTCATGGGTAAATGTAAAAGATTCTGCCGGTTGGATAAATGAAACCTGGAGGCCTTCCTCGTAAACGAAAGCAAAAATATCCGCATTACCCACATCCCGGCCGGTTCTGCCGGCATTGGCATTGCGGAATACGAAGGCCATTTTCAATATCTTTTCAGTTGGCGGAACGCCATAATAGGTTCTGATATCGGGGGTTATGCTCAATTGATATTCATTAGCCGATATTTTAGTCAGTTTGCATGCGGCAATATTCGACGTCCATGCAGCTTTCACGTATCTCCAACCAGACAGGGAGGTGCTTGAATCGGTAATTACCCCGGTATGGGCATACACATCGTCACCCGCATAATCCATCAGACCCTTGTTGCCTTCATCGGAATAAAAGGTAATGGTGACAGGCAGTTCATCAGAGGGTAGTACCGGATCTGTGGTCACTACCTGGCTTATTGCCCTTGATGCTATAGCCAATATGCTTAAAACAATATAAACTTTCTTCATAATGCTTTCAAAAAAAACAGAGACCCTGCCTATACCGACAGGGCCTCTGCAAAACCCCTGACTAACTCAATTATTTACCCGAAACTTCCTCAAGGGTAACAGTGAGATCGAGAAAGTTAACAGTAATCTTGTATATGCCGGTTTCACCAACAAATTTGAAGTTCTTATCCCCATCCTCAGCATTTTCGAAAAGTTCGTCAACTGAACCAGCCGGGAAATAAGGATAGTTATATGAGGTAGGATTCCAGTCAGCCTGATCAAAGAAACGGAAAGCTTCACCGTTAATGAACTCGGTTTCGGCTTCATATACCTTATGTTTCTTCCAGGTCATCTTCACATAATTGGTTGACCAGTCCCATCCACCCACGGCTGCACCAGTCATGTACATATCAGGCTCATCAACTGCGTCGAAATCTACTACTTTATTCTTCAGGTCAACAGTGATGGCATAGTAACCAGTAGGTGAAAGTACCCTGAAGTTCTTATCATCATCATTGGCATTTTCCATTGAATCAGTTACAAAGCCGCCATCAAAGTATAGGTAGTTGTATGAGGTTCCGTCCCAACCACGTTGTTTGAAGAACCTGAATGTTTCATTATTGAGAAAATAGGCAATTGTATAATATTTGCTGGGAGCAAAACTTCTTATCTCAACATCTTTAGTCCAGTCCCATCCTCCCGTTGCAGAGCCACACATATAGATCGGAGGGAATACGGTTGCATAGGGTGTAATGGTTACTGTATGAACATTGGAGTATACCGGGTCAACTTCATTATTAATTAAAGTGATCACCCTGAAATCAAGATCAACTGGTGATTCAGGATCCAATCCCATATCCAGTAAAACCTTATTGAAATCTCCCACAGTGATTGAACCAGTTAGCACATTTGACACTGTCAGTAAGTCAAAAGGATTAGCAAAGTTTTTACCGGCACTATCGATTTGAATTTTATAGGTTTTAACTACATCGAATCCATAGTCGACGTTAGTCCATGAGAAGGACTGAAAAACATCAGCTGCATCATCCATGTTCAATACAAAAGCATCAGCGGTTAATGAGGTGAATGTATTCGGTTCAATATCAGCCGGAAGGACAACTCTGTCTTCATCCTTTTCGCAAGAGAAGAACACCAGCAGCAGGCCAAGAATAAAACTTATATTTAATAATTTTCTTTTCATGGTTTCTTAATTTAGAAGTATTAATAACCCGGAGTTGGTTCTAAGGTAGGATTGGCTCCCAAATCAGAGGAAGGAATTGGCATAATGTTATACCTTGAATTGGTAGCTACACCGGTAGCCACACCACCCTTCCAGGGCCACAAATAACCGTCACTTGTAAGCAAACCAAACCGAACCAGGTCAGTTCTCCGATGGCCTTCCCAGTATAACTCACGTGCACGCTCGTCGATAACAAAATCGAGGTCCAGGTCGGCTTCTGCAATATTTCCGCTTTCATTGCCATAGGCCCTTTCTCTCAGCTCATTCACATAATCAACAGCATCTGAAATGCTTCCTCCGGTTCCGCCACGCAATACAGCTTCGGCATACATCAGGTAAACATCTGCCAGACGAAATACCGGAAAATCCGTATCCACATAGGTTGCATTTGAGCCGCCTGTTCCTGTGGAAGTCATATTGGTAAATTTGGTAATTGCATAACCATCGGTAAAAGTTGACTGATCGGCGATTTCCAGGTTCTGGCCGTCAGTAAAGAACATGGCTCTTTTATCAGTTGCACCTGATGGATCATCAAATTTGTTGACAAAAGCGCTTGTTGTGCGGGTACCACCCCAACCACCATCAATACCATAAGCTGCGGCACTCATTTCGCCTCCAACAGCAGCATGTATAATAAAAGTCATACCACCCCATGATCGGGTATTGTTCCCATCAAACTCAACAGGGAAAATAATTTCATTGCTATTCTCATTATCTGCTTTGAACATGTTTGCATATACCGGATCAATGGAATAGGATGAACCAATGACGTTTTTACAATAAGTAATACATTCGGTATACCTTGATGAGCTAATGTAAACCTCTGCATTCAGATATAGCTTTGCAAGTAAGGTCCATACGGCAGCTTTGTCAATTCTCCCAAATTCATTGGTACCCGGTTCAGCCAGTTCTGATTCAATAGCAAGCAGCTCAGATTCAATATAGGCAAAAAGATCGGCTTTAGAAATCTGTGATGGCATAAAAGCGCCAACAGCATCTGCATCAGTAACAAACGGAACACTTCCAAACATATCCAGGGCATGCCAGTAACTGAATGCTCTTAAAAACCGGGCTTCAGCGCGGTACAAGGCAACTTCATCCTGTAATGCAGGTGACAGACCACCGATCTTGGTGTTTATAGCTCTGATGTATTCGTTCAGTAATGAAATTTGGTAGTAAATTCTGTTATACATGGCTGTAATAAAAGGATTGGTTGAGGACCAGTTCTGGTTGTGATAATCCTTCAAACCGGCATCATTCCATGAAATAACAGCTTCATCGGTTGGCAGTTCAGATGCACACCAATATTGGCGCAAATATGTGGAAAAACCCTCATCAATATCGCTGATGTCAGGTTTTCCGGCAGGCCCTTGTTGTCCGCTCACAGCAAGTCCGGCATAGCATTTTGCCAGCACCATCTTCCATGCAGATTCATCATCATAAAGAGTTGCGGAGGTCTCAATATTGGGATCGGGAGGCAGCACATCCAGGTCTTTCACGCATGCAGTAATTGCCATAAGGGCAACAAATGCAATTGAAAATACGGTATATCGTTTCATTTCTTGGATATTTTATAGTTAAAATTCAACATTTACACCTAACATAAAAATCCTGGGCCGGGGATAAATATTATTGTCAATTCCGCCAAAGATCTCAGGATCGAGTCCGGTGTATTTTGTAATCACAAAGGCATTCTGCACAACAGCACCAACATGCAAATTGATTTTACTTTGAATCAAATTTTTAAATCTGTAACCCAAACTGATGTTATCCATTCTGAAGAAGGAACCATTCTCTACATAATAATCAGAGAAATACTGGGCACTGCTGAATTTTGTGTCGGTTGACGAAGTCAGTACATTGGATGTGTAATTAAGTCCCGGATTGTAAGCATCAAGGTACGTTCCGCGCGTTGAAGTTACGTTATTGTAGATATAATTTCCAAAACTGAACCTGCCGGCAAACGAGAAATCCCAGTTTTTGTAGTTCAGACTGGATGAAATGCCCATTAGCACATCGGCAGCGGGCTTTTTATATCTGTACAGATCACTGCTGTTAAGAACACCATCAGCTTTTCTGTCGACATAGAGACCTTCGATCGGGTTGCCCTGCTCATCGTATACCTGTTGGTAAACATAATAGGAGAACACCGGGTAATCAACACTATGTATTTGAATATTACTTCCAACACCACCGGATATGCCACCAGTTGCCACTCCCTGGTAGGAAGGATCGTCGGTTTGTGTAAGTTTCGTTATTTTATTCTCATTGTAACCAATATTGTAGGCTAGTTCCCATGTAAGATCGCTGGTAGAAATAACCTTTCCATTGATGGTAAATTCAACCCCTTTATTCGTTAAATTACCCACATTGGTAGTTATCTTATTAGTAAGATTGGAGCCGGCAGGTACCGGAATGGTATTGATGAGGTCTTTGGTTTCCCTGCTGTATACATCAATTGTACCAGTGATCCGGTTCTGGAGGAATCCAAAATCGAGACCGGCATTATAAGTAGTTGTTTCCTCCCATTTGATGTTTTTGTCATAACCTTCCGGGCGGTATGTATTATAATATGTGGTACCAAACCTATAACGAGCGTAATCATCACTCAACGTATATTGTGCCAAATAGGGGAAATCGCCTGTAGTAACATCCTGCTGACCGGTTATACCATATCCTAATCTCAGCTTCAGGTCAGAAATCAGATTGCTGTTCTTCAGGAAAGATTCGGAATTGATTTTCCATGCCAGAGCAACAGATGGGAAAAGGCCCCAGCGGTTTTCTTCTGCAAAGCGGGATGATCCGTCGTCACGTAGCGTGAAAGTCAGTAGATATTTATCAAGTAATGTATAATTCATTCTACCAAAGAATGATATCAAATAGTTCTCCGTTTCATAGGGTTGATCGGTATTAACTACTGATTCGGCCACATTCGTTTCATAGGTCGATCCCTCTCTCCAAAAATGCTGCCAGGAATAGCCAGCGGTCAAGTCAATTTTGCTTGACAACGACTCCAATTCTTTAACATAATTCAGATAGAAATCCAGCAAGGTATTTTTCCTTTTCTGATCGTAGGCTCTTTTTATTCCACCTCCGTTAACCGGATCATAGGTCCATGATGCACTTTCAGGCACATCAACCGTTCCGTCGCTTTCTGAATAGTCATAACCCAGATTGAGGTTGGCATGCAAATCGGGAAGGAAATGTAATTTATAATCAAACTGAATGTTGCCAACACTTCTCAAAACGTTTGCCAAATCTTGGGTTAATTCAAGCTGGGCAACCGGATTGGAAGTTGCAATCTTAATGGGATTGCCACCGTTGTCTTTCCAATAGAAATATCCATTAGCACTGGTTGCATCCTTAACCGGATGTGTTGGGTCGAATGTGAGTGCGGAACCAACAGCACCTTCATTTGCAAAACGGGTATCGGTAAACATGCCTTTAACATTCAAATTCACTTTGAGGTGATCATCAAACATGCTGGGATTAAGGCCAACGGCAACTGTGGTTCTGCTGAAATTGGAAGTTTTAAGAATACCGTTATCATTAGTGTAACCAACTGAGGCTCTGTAAGGAAGTACTTTATAAGTACCTGAAACGCTCAGGTTGTGGTCAGTTGAAATGGATGTTCTGTATATTTCCTTTTGCCAGTCGGTATTAGCAGGTCCCAAACGATCAAATTGTTCAGATGTGGAGCCATAAAGCTCACTAATAAGAGCCCTGAATTCATTGGCGGACATAACATCAAGTGTTTTAGGCACAGTATTAACTGACATATTACCATTGTAGGCCACCCTGAATTTTGATGCACCCTTTTTGGTAGTGATCATGATTACACCGTTAGATGCTCTTGAACCATAAATAGCAGTAGCGGAGGCATCCTTCAGCACGGTCATGGATTCAATGTCATTGGGGTTGATCATACTTAAGGAGTTTCCCATTCCTGATGGTCCGTTATTGTCAAGTGGAACACCATCAATAACAATTAACGGGTCATTGCTGGCAGACATGGAAGAGCCACCCCTGATGCGGATGGTTGATCCGCTTCCTGGTGCTCCGTTGCCATTGGTAACAACAACTCCCGCACTTTTACCAACAATTAACTGCTGGGGAGAAACAATAGATCCTTTATTAAAGTCATCTGAACTGACAACTGCCACACTTCCGGTTGCATCGGATTTCTTAACTGTTCCGTAACCAATAACAACTATTTCTTCCAACAATTGAATATCCTGTTCCAAAGCAACATTAATAACCCTATTTGGTCCAACAGGTATTTCCTGTGTTATAAACCCAAGGAAGGAGAAAACAAGTGTTGCATTGGCATCAGGTACTTTTAAAGCATAATTGCCGTTGGCATCAGTAACAGCACCGGCATTGGTACCCTTTATAACAACATAAACACCAGGCATTGATTCACCGTCGGTTTTTTCGGTTACTTTTCCTGTAATGTTGTATTCCTGCGCATCCAATTTGCCCGGAATGAATATCAGGAGAATTAGAAGCGCTTTCCAAATAGAAAAAGCTTGTCGCATCATTTCATTTGTTTTAGAGTTTAATAATTAGTTCAATAGTTTATCCTAAGTTATGTCAGGATTGTTTTTAGTGATTCGTGACTTCTTTCCCGATAATCTACGACTTGTTAAAATACAGTCCTGTTTAATAGAACAAAGTTCGGCCTTCAAAAACTGATACTCAAAAAAAATAGTGCTGAGATAGAGCAAATTCCTCGCAAACGATTCCGCAAACGATTCCGCAAACGTTTGCTGTTAACTTTTTTTTTAATTATTATTACAAAACCATTAAACCAAACCAAGTTATACTTAATGAAAATTCATCAAATCACCATCAAAGACATAGCCCGTGAACTGGGAGTTTCGGTTTCCACAGTTTCCAGGGCGTTAAAGGATCACCCCGACATCAGTCCGCAAACCAAACAGCTGGTGCGCGACATGGTGGATAAAATGAAGTACAAACCCAACGCCATTGCCTTAAGTTTGCGAAACCGGCGTACCAATATAATAGGAGTTATAGTGCCCGAAATTGTACATCACTTTTTTTCATCGGTTATTTCAGGCATTGATGAAGCCGCCGTGGCTGCTGGCTACAACGTCATGTTCTTTCAGTCGAATGAAAGCTACGAACGGGAGATCATGAACATCCAAAGCATCATCAACAGCCAGGCCGACGGGGTGCTGATTTCACTGGCCAAGGGAACCAAAAAATTCGGACACATCAGGCAACTGATCGACAACAACGTACCTTTGGTATTCTTTGACCGCGCCTGTGATGAAATAGAAACCGACAGGGTAATTGTGGACGACTTTGAAGGTGCATTCAATGCAGTGGACTACCTGATCAAAACCGGTTGCCGGCGTATAGCTCATTTCGCAGGTCCCCAGCACCTGCAAATCAGCTATCTGCGAAAAAGGGGATATATCAGCGCCTTGGAAAAGAACGGTCTTAAGGTTGATGATGAACTGATAGTGACCTGCGACACTTTTGAAGAAGCCCAGGAAATTACCCGGCTGGTAATGAGCAGAAACCGGCCTCCTGATGCCATATTTACAGTGAACGACATGACAGCTGTAGGAACCTTAAATACAATGAAATCAATGGGCTACAAAGTTCCCAAGGATATTTCCATTGTGGGTTTCACTGACGGACTCGTATCCACCATCACCGATCCGCTGCTGACCACAGTGAGCCAACATGGCTTTGAAATAGGCAAAAAAGCCACCGAAATCCTCATCAAACGAATCAACGACGAATGTGAATCTGCCAGCCCCATCACCGAAGTGGTTAAAACCGACCTGGTGGTAAGGGATAGTACGAGGAAGTTGTAGAACAGTAACAGTGGCAGTGGCAGTAGCAGCGGCAGGGGCAGGGGCAGGAGCAGTGGCAGGGGCAGTAGTGCGAGTGTGAGTAGTGATATTGAAGTAAAGTATATTAGACCGCAATATATGACACATAGATGTTAAATGCAATAGAAATATGTTATGAATGAAGGTTTTAAAGACTTGAAAGTATATCAACTTTCTTATAAATTGGCCATGGAGATTTTCGAAGTCTCAAAGAAGTTTCCAAAAGAGGAGGTCTACTCATTGACAAATCAGATAAGGAGATCATCCAGATCAATATGTGCAAATATTGCTGAAGCCTATCGAAAAAGAAGATATCCAAAGAGTTTTACAAGCAAAATAACTGATGCAGACGGAGAGACCAGCGAAACTATTGTATGGGTTGATTTTGCACAAAGCTGCTCCTATATTGATTCTGAAACGCACAATTCCTTAGTAAATTCTTATAGAGAAATTGGAAGAATGTTAGGAGGTATGGGAGACAATCCGGAAAAATTCTTGCCGAAACAGCAAATCTAATATATGCAACTCTTCTGTCTGCTTTTACTGCCGCTGCTGCTCCAACTGCTACTGCTACTGCCGCTGCCACTGTCGCTGATTATTTTCGAGAACCACCCAAATTCAATTTACTGATAATTGAACTCTAAAGCGACCACACCGCAAACGATTGCAATCTGGTATTTCATGACTTTTTGCAGGTGTCTATAAAAAATTATCAATCAAATAGTTGCAAATCTCTTTTCTTTGTATTAATTTTGACCTGATTATTCCCGATAATCCAATTTGTTAATCTCTGGTTCTGTTACTGACAGACAGGGATTTTTGTTTTTGTACCCCTTATCATTTATTGCAACCACATGAATAAACCTAAACTGAGTTTTTGGCAGATCTGGAATATGAGTTTTGGATTCCTGGGTATCCAGTTCGGATTTGGACTTCAAAATGCCAACGTGAGCCGCATATTCCAAACCCTTGGTGCTGAAATCGACAACATACCTATTTTATGGATTGCCGCACCGGTAACCGGGCTCATCATGCAGCCCATAATCGGGCATATGAGCGACAAAACCTGGGGGAAACTTGGCCGGCGGCGTCCCTACTTCCTAGTGGGTGCCCTGCTGGCATCCCTGGCGCTGATTATCATGCCCAACTCCCCTGCCCTTTGGTTTGCTGCCGGAATGCTTTGGATCATGGACGCCTCCATCAACATATCCATGGAACCCTTCAGGGCATTCGTTGGTGATATGCTGCCCGATGAACAGCGCACGCTGGGCTTTACCATGCAGAGCTTCTTCATCGGCATCGGAGCTTTTGTTGCTTCATGGCTGCCTTATATGCTGGCCAACTGGCTGAATATTTCCAACACAGCTCCTGAAGGACAAATACCGCATACCGTTATTTATTCATTTTACTTTGGAGGTGCCGTATTTCTGCTGGCTGTATTGTGGACCGTATTCACCACTAAAGAATACTCGCCCGAGGAATTGAAAAAATACCAGTCGGTGGTTGACCAGCAAGCCCATGAAGCCGAAACCTGCGAACCAGAGGAAAAATATCTTCGACGGGGTATAATCTGGACCTTGGCAGGCATCGCAATTGCTTTCCCGATTTATTATTTCGCCCTCGAGAAAGAGTTGTATATATTATCAGGCGGCCTTGCCCTTTTTGGGGTTTTGCAATTTTTTACTTACTTGTTGGTTAAAAATCAATACACCGATAACGGATTGGTAAGCGTTATTACCGATCTGTACCGGATGCCCCGGACCATGTCACAGCTCGCCGTGGTACAGTTCTTTTCGTGGTTTGCCCTGTTCTCGTTGTGGATTTACGCCACACCGGCACTAACCCGGCATCTTTATGGCACCAGTGACACACAATCAGCTGTTTATAACGATGGTGCCAACTGGATTGGCGGTATGATGGGCTATTACAACCTTTTTGCTGCCGCCTTCGGTTTGTTTTTCCTGCCCTGGCTGGCTAAAATCACCAATCGAAAAATTACCCATATGGTGGGACTTACAGTTGGCGGTCTGAGCCTGATCTCACTGTATTTTCTCACCGATCCGCACCAGATGATCTTTTCCATGATCGGAATTGGTCTGGCCTGGGCCAGCATCTTGTCGATGCCCTACGCCATACTTACCGGATCGCTGCCACAAGCCAAGATGGGAGTTTATATGGGAATATTCAATTTCTTCATTGTAATTCCCCAGATTCTTGCGGCCACCTTACTGGGATTTATGGTAAAATCGCTCTTTAACGATCAAAGCATATTCGCCCTGATTGCCGGCGGCATATCCATGATCATTGCTGCCCTTTCAGTGCTGTTTGTGCAAGACATAAAGTATAAAAAAACTGCGTAATGACCATCAAAGCCTGTTTGTTCGATCTCGATGGCGTGCTTGTTGATACCGCACGTTTTCATTACCTGGCATGGAAGCAATTGGCCAACAGGCTGGGATTTGAATTTACAGAAACCGATAACGAACGGCTCAAAGGGATCAGCCGGATGGACTCGTTGGAAATACTGCTTGAAATTGGCAATACAACGCTCACAAAAGAAGAGAAATTGAGGTATGCTGCAGAAAAAAATGAAGTTTACCTCGGATACGTACGGAAAATGACCCCGGATGACGTATTGCCCGGAGCGAAAGAATTCCTGAATGAGTTGAGGGATAAGGGAATTCTGACCGGATTGGGATCAGCAAGCAAAAATGCCCGGCTCATTCTCGAAAGAACAAACATCATTGGCCTTTTTGATGCCATTGTGGATGGAAACCTGATATCCCTTGCCAAACCCAATCCCGAAGTATTCTTACTGGGTGCCCAATTACTGGAAGCAGACCCTGCGCATTGTATTGTTTTTGAAGATGCTGTAGCCGGGGTGCAGGCTGCACATAATGCCGGTATGAAATGTATCGGAATCGGCTCGCCGGAAATTCTGAAAGAAGCCGACCTGGTTTTTCCGGGATTTGATAACCTGAAATTGGAGGATATTGCATTTACATAACCTGCTGTTTCAGTTGGAATGAAACCATCAGAACGAAAGAAGATGAAACACTACTATAAGGTTGACGAATGGCGAATCATTGAAGAAGGATTTGATCCCCGCCATCACGAGGAATCGGAGAGTATATTCAGCCTGGGTAACGGACACATGGGCCATCGGGCCAACTTCGAGGAGAAGTACTCCGGCAAATCACTTCAGGGGACCTATATTGCCGGGATTTATTATCCCGACAAAACACGTGTAGGCTGGTGGAAAAACGGCTACCCCGAATATTTCGCCAAGGTGCCCAATTCACCCAACTGGATTGGCATATACATCAAGATCAGTGATGAAGAACTCGACCTGAATACTTGCAAGGTCAGCAATTTCATCCGCGAACTAAATATGAAAGAAGGTTACCTGTACCGATCTTTTGTTGCCCGTTTCAAATCGGGTAAACAGCTCGAAGTACAGGCAAAAAGATTCCTGAGCATGGCTGAAGATGAGATTGGAGCCATCCGGTATGCGGTTAAACCTTTAAATTTCAGTGGGACAATTGAATTTATCCCCTTTCTTGACGGAAATGTGCTGAACCGGGATACGAATTACGATGAGAAATTCTGGGACGTACTTGATGCAGGTGTAAAAAAAGAAAATGCCTATCTTTGCGCCCGTACCCGCAAATCGGGATTTGAAGTGGGTTATTCCATGACATGCGAAACGCTGTTGAATGGATCTGATGTTAAGCCGGTTACTGAAAAAATTCAAAAAGCAGGATTTGCCGGTTTCAGCTTAAAAATCAATATCGCCGCCGGTGATGAAATTACCCTGTATAAATACGCTGCCATCCTGAGCTCACTGGAGCACAAACCGGAAGAACTGATTGATAAAAGCATCCAGGTTGTAAATAAAGCCGCAAAAAAGAAATTTGAGACATTGTTCCGTGATCATGTAGCTGTCTGGGAAGAAAACTGGTCGCACAGTGACATCTTCATTAAAGGTGACCCTGCCGCCCAACAAGGCATAAGGTTCAATATATTCCAGCTCAACCAGACTTATACCGGCAAGGACGAACGCCTGAACATAGGGCCCAAAGGCTTTACAGGTGAAAAATACGGAGGTAGTACCTATTGGGATACAGAAGCTTTTCTCATTCCCTTTTACCTCAGCACCGAGCCACCCCAGGTAGCCAGAAACCTGTTGAAATACCGGCACAAACACCTGCAGAAAGCCATTGAAAATGCCGCCAAACTGGGCTTCAACCAGGGTGCTGCACTGTATCCCATGGTTACCATGAATGGCGAGGAATGTCATAACGAGTGGGAAATTACCTTCGAGGAAATACACCGGAATGGAGCTATTGCCTATGCCATATACAATTATATCAGGTACACGGGCGATAAAGACTACCTGGCCGAAAATGGTCTGGAAGTGTTGATTGCTTTATCGCGTTTTTGGCGCCAGCGGGTAAACTGGTCTGATGTGAAGGGAAAATATGTGATTTTAGGAGTCACGGGGCCGAATGAATACGAGAATAATGTGAATAACAACTGGTATACCAACAAAATGGCATCATGGACATTGCGGTATACCATTGAGGCCATCGACTTGGTCATGAATGAACACCCTTCCAACTTCCAGCGGATCATTAAAAAAACCCGTTTCCACTATGATACGGAAACATCCTCATGGAAAGACATCATCAAAAACATGTATTATCCCATGCTTGACGAAAGAGGAGTTTTTCTGCAACAAGATGGTTATATGGATAAAGAGCAACGGATGGCTGACGAATTGCTGCCCGCAGAAAGACCCATCAACCAACATTGGTCGTGGGACCGCATCCTCCGGTCGGTATACATCAAACAGGCCGATGTGCTGCAAGGCATCTTCTGCTTTGAGGACGAATATACTACAGATATCATCAGGCGTAATTTCGACTTTTACGAACCCCGCACGGTGCACGAATCATCACTGTCGCCCTGTATTCATTCCATTCTGGCCAATCGAATCGGTGAAGTAGAAAAGGCCTACGATTTATACCTGAGAACATCGCGTCTCGATTTGGATGATTATAATCATGAAGTAGCAGAAGGACTTCACATCACCAGCATGGGTGGAACCTGGATGTCGATGGTGATTGGCTTTGGAGGCATGCGTATTAAAGAAGGTAAACTCACCTTCACCCCCAACCTGCCCCGGAAATGGAAACTCATCTCATTCAACATCCAATTCCGCGAAAGGATTCTGAATGTAACCATTTCTGAAAAAGAAACCAGTGTTAAACTGGTGAAAGGTGAGAAACTTCAGGTAGAAATCAACGGTAAACTCATAATTTGTGATCGAATTAATCATCAGTAAAATGAAACCAAACAACGTACCCAGTTCACGGATATTCACATTCCTGCTTCTTTTAATTACCCTTGAAGGATTTGCAGGTGAATACCAGGTAAAACATGTAGATCCGCCTATGTGGTGGACAGACATGAAAAACACTGAACTTCAACTGATGATACATGGTGATCAGATTGCTGACCTGAATCCTGAAATAGCCTATCCAGGAATAACCATCAAATACATTACCCGGACATCCAATCTGAATTACCTGTTCATAACACTGGATATTGCGCAGGAAACTCAACCGGGAACCCTGATGATCAATCTCATGAAAGGGAACAAAACCAAGCTGACACACCCATACATTTTGAACGAACGCGTCACCGGTTCTGCCAACCGAGGAAGTTTCGACGTGAGCGATGTGATTTATTTGCTGATGCCCGACCGTTTTTCTAATGGTGATCCTTCAAATGACTCCGTTGAAAGGCTTAAAGAAAAAGCGGATCGCGGGAATAAGGATGGACGGCATGGAGGAGATATCCAAGGTATTATTAACCATCTCGATTACCTTAGTGACCTTGGTGTAACTGCAATATGGAGTACTCCACTGCTTGAAGACAATATGCCTACCTACTCCTATCATACCTATGCAACTACCAATTATTATGAAATAGATGCCCGTTACGGTACAAACCAGGATTATAAGCGGCTGGCCGATGAATGCCACAAAAGGGGGTTGAAACTGGTTATGGATATGGTTCCCAATCATTGCGGAAGCGACCACTGGTGGATGTACGACCTGCCCATGGATGACTGGTTGCATCAGTTTCCCTCATTCACCCGCACCAATTATACCATTGCAACCTGGAACGACCCGCATGCTTCCCGGTCGGATCTCATTCTCAATAAAGATGGTTGGTTTGACGTCACCATGCCCGATTTAAACCAAGATAATCCGTTTGTTCTTACCTATTTCAAACAGTTTGCCATTTTTTGGGTTGAATTTGCAGGTCTCGATGGCATCAGAGTAGATACTTATCCTTATAACGACAAATGGAAAATTGCCGAATGGACAAAAGCCATCCGTGATGAATATCCCCATCTGAATATTATGGGAGAATGCTGGCAACACAGGCCTGCTGAAATTGCATACTGGCAGAGGGGTGTTGAAAATTTCGATCAGTATGATTCGCAACTACCAACCGTAATGGATTTTCCGCTGAACGACGCTTTTATGGCAGCACCCAATGAAACCAGTCAGTATTGGGACCAGGGAGCCTCTCGTTTTTACAATGTTTACGTGATGGATTACCTGTATGCAAATCCATTTAGCATATTGGTTTTTCTGGATAATCATGACACTCCAAGATTTTGTGAACAAACCGGATATGATGTAAATATATACAAGCTGGCCGTTGCCCATTTATTAACTACCCGCGGAATCCCTCAAATATATTACGGCACCGAAATTCTTATGGGAGGTAAAAAGCAGGTAGGAGACGGAGACATACGTCGTGATTTCCCCGGCGGCTGGCCTGGTGATGCGCGTAATGCTTTTGCAGCTGAAGGCAGAACAGCTATTGAAAATGAGGCTTTCAATTATATGCGTACCTTGCTGAATTATCGGAAAAATAATGAGGTGCTTCAATATGGCAAAATGATCCACTTTATTCCAAGAGACAATGTTTATGTGTATTTCAGAAAGAATGAGGAGAAAACAGTTATGGTCATGCTGAATCTGTCAACCGAAAAAAGAACTCCCGATATGGTGCGCTTTGACGAATGCATACAAGGTGTAACAAGAGGGAAAGATATCATTACCGGCCGAACAGTTGATCTCAGTCAGATTGAGATTGAAGGCCAATCAGCGCTGCTGGTGGAGATTAAAAAATAAGTTTACAGAATATCAGTTCTATTATTGAATATGAAATTATCAGAATAGCAATTAAGATAAAAAAACACGCTATATGAAGGCAAAAATAGTAATGGTTTTATGGGCAGTTTTATTCCTTTCAGCAGGATGTAAAAAGAGTCAGCCTGTTTCGGTGGTGATACCCGCTACAAACCCGATTCATGAACACCTTGCCACAGACGTCATATATGAAGTAAACATCCGCCAGATTACTACCGAGGGCACCCTCAGCGCGTTTACAGAACAACACATGGAACGGTTAAAAAACCTGGGTGTGGATATTCTGTGGCTGATGCCCACCTATCCCATATCGGTAAAAAACCGCAAGGGAACGCTGGGAAGCTATTACTCCATTGCTGATTACAAAGGTGTAAACCCGGAGTTCGGCACCCTGGATGATATGAAGGAGCTGGTTAAGAAGGCACATGAGGCTGGAATGCTTGTGATATTCGACTGGGTGGCCAACCATACGGGGTGGGACAACCCCTGGATCACACAAAATCCCGAATGGTATACCCGCGACAAAAAGGGCAGAATAGTACCACCAGTAGCCGACTGGTCAGATGTTGCCGATCTGAATTTCGAAAATATGGAAATGCAGCAAGCCATGATTGATGCCATGGAGTATTGGATACGTGATATTGGAATTGACGGATATCGTTGCGACGCAGCCGCCATGGTACCCACCACGTTCTGGAAAGATGCTCTTGCTAATCTCGACAGCATTAAGCCTGTTATAAAACTGGCTGAAGCCTGGGAACCCGAGCTCCTTGAAAATGGTTTTGATGCCGCATACGGTTGGGAATTCCACCATCTGCTGAATGAAATTGCCCAGGGGAAAAAAAAGGTTACCGCCATTAAAGATTATATTGAAAAAACCGATACGCTTTATGCCGATGATGACATCCTAATGAATTTCATCACCAATCACGATGAGAATTCATGGGCTGGAAGCGAATATGAAAGAATGGGAAAGTATGTGCCTGGTTTTTCAGCTATTACCTACCTCATGCCAGGCATTCCGATGATCTACACAGGCCAGGAAGCCGGCCTGAACAAACGCCTGTGTTTCTTTGAAAAAGATACCATATCATGGGCCGACACTTCGCTCTATTCAACTTACCGGAAACTCAATTCACTGAAAGAACAAAACCCTGCACTCCGGGCAGGGATAGCCGCCGGTAACTTTTATTTTCACGCCGACTCCGTTAACCATTCTGTTGTTTTGCTGAGAACTTCGGGTGAAAACAAGGTGCTGGGTTTATTTAATTTTTCCGACAAACCAGTGAGTATGAAGGTACCTTTTGTTGAGGCATTCGATAAATACTGGGACGTATTTTCCGGAGATGCATTCAAGCTTCGCAAGAAATCGGAAATACAGCTTGATCCATTTGAATATCTGGTATTAGAGCAACAATAATCCGAAGAAAATGAAACCTTTATTTTTTTCAGGTGTTGCCATGCTGGCATGCCTGCTTTTCTCCTGCAATAAGGAGAAAAAAGATGATGAGTTGTCTGCTGATAATAAGGTATTCTATTCTATCGATCAGTTCTGCATGGGTGCCGATCTTTCCTATGTAAACCAAATCCTTAATCATGGCGGAATTTACAAAGACTCCGGAGAGATCAGAAACCCTTATCGCATTTTTAAGGACAATGGGACAAATCTGGTGAGATTGCGCCTGTGGCATAATCCGGCCTGGACGAAAGATGTATACGGTGAAGCAGGAACCCAATTCTACAACGACCTCAAAGATGTGGAAAAAAGCATTGCAGTTGCAAAAGCTGAAGGTATGGCGGTGTTACTCGATTTGCATTATTCGGATACATGGGCTGATCCTGACAAGCAGATTCCACCAGTTGCATGGAAAGATATTTATGAACTTAATGTCCTTAAGGATTCGGTTTACCAGTATACAAAGAATGTGATGACATATCTTAAAAGCAAAAATCTTTTTCCTGAAATGATACAAATAGGCAACGAGATCAATTGCGGCATGATGATCACCGGAACCGAAACAGGATTTCCGCAACTGAATTGCTGCAATGGTCAGTGGCTGTCATTAGGAGAAGTCATTAATTCAGGTATTCAGGCTGTAAGGGACGTAAGTTCAGACATCTCACCAAAACCTCAGATTGTGCTTCATGTTGCCGATCCGAAAAATCTTTCCTGGTGGTTCGGTAATATAATCAGTAAAGGAAAAGTTACCGACTTTGACATCATTGGATTCTCTTATTATCCTTTGTGGCACACCGAGATTAACTATACCAGTCTGCCTGCATTGGTAAGCAGTGTGAAAGCACAGTTCAACAAGAAGATCATGATACTTGAAACAGCCTATCCATGGTCAACTTCAGGTGCGGATCAATACCACAACATGATGGGTAGTCAGGAAAAGGTTGGATCATTTGAATTCACAAAGGACGGACAAAAAGCATTCATGACAGATCTGACTCAAAAAATGATTATCGCCGGCACATGCGGAATTGTTTACTGGGAACCGGCCTGGATAACCTCACAAATGAAAGATTTATGGGGAACTGGCTCATCCTGGGAAAACTGCACCTTATTCGACTTTGAAGGAAATACGTTGCCCTCTTTTTCCTACATGACCCGCTCATATTCATTTCCTATGAAAAAATAAAACCAGGTTGTCCTTTGACAAGGCAGAGATATTTGATATATTGGTCTTTCAGAAAAACCAATAATCAAAATATCCGAAATAATGAATCCTGTCAAAGAAATAGGCCTGATAATGCTGCTTACAGCATTGCTTTTAAGTCACGGTAATTCACAAACCATTGGTCCTGAACTCGAAAATCCGAAGATCACCGGGGTGAATAACCTGCCGCCCCATGCTTCCGCCATATCCTACATCGATACAAAGGCATTGGATGAGAATAAGGGGCTGACTTCTTCCAACTACATGTTGCTGAACGGTAACTGGAAATTTCACTGGTCTAAAAATCCTTTTGAACGTCCGGTAGACTTTTTCAGACCGGATTACGATGTCTCGTCATGGAAGGAAATTCCGGTACCTTCCGACTGGCAAATGCACGGATATGACATCCCCATCTATACCAACGTCATGTATCCCTTTGCAGCTGAGCCCCCAGATGTTTATGAGAAAATCATGAACCTTTCCGAAACAAACAAGGATTCCCTGTCGGCTGCCGGTCTTCAGATAATTGAATACCCAAACTTGAGCAGGCCCCTCCCCCCCTACATTCCCCGCCAATACAACCCGGTGGGCTCTTACAGGCATAGTTTTACCATACCGCAGGAGTGGAACAACAAGCGTATTGTGCTTCATTTCGGTGGTGTTAACTCTGCCGCCTATTATTGGCTGAATGGTGAAAAGCTCGGGTACTGCGAAGATTCAAAAACACCTGTGGAATTTGATATCACCGGAAAAGTTAAGGATGGCATAAACACGCTGGCCGTTGAAGTTTACCGGTGGAGCGACGGTTCGTATCTTGAAGACCAGGATTTCTTTCGTTTGAGTGGTATTGAACGCGATGTATACTTGTATGCCACACCCAAGGTTCACATTCGCGATTTTTTTATACAAACCGATCTGACCAACAACTATACCGATGCCGTTTTATCGGTTACAGCCGAATTGGGCAATCACTTTCCGAATTACCAGTCGGGTAACTATACCCTGGAATTAGTTGTGAAGGACAAATTAAACAAGGTGTTGTTAAGTGAAAAAAGTAAGGTTGCCCTGAATCTGAAAGCATCCGCTGTTGCCAGCTTTCGTAAAGAAATTGTGAACCCGGCAAAATGGACTGCCGAAACACCTAACCTTTATCAGTTGGTACTGATATTGAAAGATAAGAGCGGTAAAGAAATAGAAGCCACAGGATGCAGGATCGGATTCCGGGAAGTGGAAATCATTAAAGGCCAGTTGTGCATCAACGGGAAACCCGTTTACCTGAAAGGTGTGAACCGGCATGAACATGATGAAAAAACCGGGCATGTAATCAGTGAAGCCAGCATGCTCAAGGATATTGAACTGATGAAGCAATTCAACGTCAACGCTGTGCGTACCTGCCATTATCCGGATCATCCGCGCTGGTATGAGCTTTGCGATGAATATGGCATTTACCTGATTGATGAAGCCAATATTGAATCACACGGCATGGGTTACGACATCGACAAAACCCTGGGCAATAAACCCGAGTGGCTCGAAGCACATATGGACCGGACTATCCGGATGGTTGAACGGGACAAAAACCATCCGTCAGTAATCATCTGGTCGTTAGGCAATGAGGCAGGAAATGGTTCCAATTTTTATGCCACTTACGATTGGATTAAGAAGCGCGACAAAACACGCCCGGTTCAGTATGAAAGGGCAGAACTCGAACGCAACACAGACATATTCTGTCCCATGTACATGCGTGCTGCGCAAATGGAAGCGTATGCCAAAAATAATCCCAGCAGGCCGTTGATCCAGTGCGAATATGCTCATGCCATGGGTAACAGCGTGGGTGACTTCCAGGAATACTGGAATGTGATTGAAAGGTATCCGGCATTGCAGGGCGGGTTTATATGGGACTGGGTTGACCAGGGCATTGCTCAATACGATGAAAAAGGTAATAAATACTGGGCATATGGAGGCGACTTCGGTCCGGCTGACATATTAAGCGACAACAACTTTTGCGGCAACGGTGTTGTATCGCCCGACAGAAGGCCCCACCCCAAGTTATACGAGGTTAAAAAGGTATACCAGAACATCAAATTCCGTTGCCTGGACTTACCTGCCGGCAAATTCGAAATTAAAAATGGTTTCATTTTCACCAATCTGGATGAATTTGATTTTGAATACACCATTGAAGAAAACGGAGCTCCGCTGAAAACTGAAAAACTTCCGGGTATTACAGCGTTGCCGGGCGAATCAAAAGTAGTTGCCATTGATTTCGGCAACCTCGAATACAAACCCGGTTGCGAATATCTCATTACACTTAGGGCCTTGCAAAAAGCAGCAGAGCCCATGATCCCGTCGGGTCATCTTATTGCCTATGAGCAATTTGCTATCGCCCGTGGTGCAACCGCAACAGTTGAACAAAAATCGGAAGCCGCTCTTTCATATTCAAAGACTTCAACTGGAATAGCTATAACCGGAAACGGTTTTTCAATGGCGTTCGACAGCCTGGGAAGACTTTGCTCCTATGTAATGGACAACAGGGAACATTTAAAATCAGCCTTACAACCGAATTTCTGGAGGGCACCCAACGATAACGACTATGGCAATGGTATGCAAAACAGGTGCAGGATCTGGAAAGATGCTGCTGATAATTTGAAGTTGATTAAACTTGAAGTGAAACAGCTCGCTCCTGAAATGATTGAGATAATTGCCCTTTATGATATTCCTATTGTAAAGGGAACATGGGAAGCCAAATACCTGGTTCAATCAGCCGGCCAGGTAAGGGTGAATAACATGTTTACCACCTCCGACAGAAGTTTGCCCGAGATACCCCGGATTGGGATGCGCGTGAAGCTGATACCTGAAATGAACAATATGGCCTATTTTGGAAGAGGCCCGTGGGAGAATTATATTGACAGGAACACTTCGGCACTTGTTTCCTTATACCAGGGAAAGGTTAATGAACAAACATCGCTGTATCTGCGTCCCCAGGAAAACAATTACCATACCGATGTCAGGTGGTTTAAGCTCACCGATGATACAGGAAAGGGAATTGTAGTCAGCGGCTTCCCTGCTTTCAGCACATCGGCACTGAACAATGCCATGGAAGATTTTGATGACGGAGAAAAGAAAGATCAGCGACACATTACGGATATTGTTCCGCGCGATTTTGTGGAATGGTGCATCGATTACAGGCAGATGGGAGTTGGCGGTGACGACAGCTGGGGTGCCCGGCCATTGCACAAATACCAAATATTCCCGGGTGAGTATTCTTATGAATTTGTGATGAAACCAGTGAGATAATTATTCCTTTCCATAATCATAATTATATGAAAACAAAATTCATTCGTGTATTCCGGGTGGTTTTGCTGTTCACCGTAATTCTGAGCAGCAAGGCATATGCCCAGTACCAATACCCTTTTCAGAACCCGGCTTTATCTGACAACGAGCGCATTGACAACCTGATTTCGCTGATGACGCTGGAGGAAAAGGTGAATGCTCTTTCAACCCAACTCGGCATACCACGTTTGGGCATCAGAAATTGCGGCCAGGTTGAAGGACTTCACGGCCTTGCATATGGCGGACCTTCGAACTGGGGTTCAAGAAATCCGGTTCCATCAACCATTTTTCCACAGGCATATGGACTGGGAGAAACATGGGATGTGGAACTCATCAGAAAAGTAGCTGAACAGGAAGCTGTTGAAAACCGCTATTATTTCCAGAGTCCTAAATACCTCAGGGGATCACTGGTAATGCGCGCGCCAAATGCCGACCTGGGAAGAGACCCGCGCTGGGGTAGAACAGAAGAGTGTTTTGGTGAAGATTCCTGGTTGAATGCAAGAATGACAGTGGCTTTTATTAAGGGACTGCAGGGTGATGACCCAAAATACTGGCGCACTGCTTCGCTGATGAAGCACTTTATGGCCAACAGCAACGAAGACGGACGCGATTCCACTTCATCCGATTTTGATGAAAGGTTGTTCAGGGAGTATTACGGCTACACATTCTACAAAGGCATCACCGAAGGTGGTTCACGTGCCTATATGGCCTCGTATAATGCCTACAATGGCATCCCCATGACAGTTCACCCGATACTGAAGGAGGTAACTGTACGGGAATGGGGTAACAACGGCATTATTTGTACCGATGGCGGCGCACTGGCCCTGCTTTTTAATGCGCATAAGCACTACCCCACCATGGCCGAAGCCGCAGCAGCCTGTGTTAAGGCGGGAATCGGGCAATTTCTGGATAATTACAAGCCTTTTATTAAGGAAGCCCTTGCCAAGGGTTTGGTGAATGAGAAAGAAATAGATGCAGTGCTCAGAGGCAATTACCAGGTGGCTCTCAGACTGGGCCTTCTTGATGGAAAAGAAGATAATCCTTACAGCCAAATAGGCGTCCGGGATACTATAGATCCCTGGACCAAACCGGAAGTCAAGCAGTTTGTTCGTGAAGTAACCGCAAAATCAGTTGTACTGCTTAAAAATACAAACACCCTGCTTCCTCTCGATCTCACAAAAATCAAATCGGTTGCCGTCATCGGACCAATAGCCGACCAGGTGCTGGCCGACTGGTACAGCGGCACTCCGCCATATACCGTAACACCTTTGCAGGGAATCAGAAATGCCTGCGGAAAGAATGTAAGCGTGACATTTACCGATGAAAACCGGATGGATGAGGCTGTAAAAGCAGCCAAATCAGCTGATATCGCCATTGTAGTTGTGGGAAACAATCCCATTGGCGCAATTAACGAATGGAAGGTGTCACCGGTACCCAGTGATGGTAAAGAGGCGGTAGACCGTAAATCGCTGACTCTCGAGCAGGAAGACCTGGTGAAGCTGGTTTACCAGTCAAATCCGAAAACCATAATGGTGTTGGTGAGCAGTTTTCCCTTTGCCATCAACTGGTCGGCTGAAAATGTGCCTGCCATACTGCACATCACCCACAGCAGCCAGGAAATGGGAAACGGACTGGCCGATGTCATTTTCGGAAAAGTGAACCCTGCCGGAAGGCTGGTGCAAACCTGGCCCAGGTCGATCACACAGCTTCCACCCATGATGGATTACAACATTCGAAACGGAAGAACCTATATGTATTTCAGGGACACTCCTCTCTACCCTTTCGGATACGGGCTGAGCTATACTTCATTTGCCTATTCCGGCATGCGATTCAGCACTGCCGTGCTTCCTGCCAATGACGAAGTTAAAATTACCGTGGATGTGAAGAATACAGGAAAGTATTCAGGAGACGAGGTAGTTCAACTCTATGTAAGATATTTGGATTCTAAGGTTGAAAGGCCTTTGAGGCAGTTAAAGGGATTTGCCAGGGTGCCAGTGAATGCCGGCGAAACAAAACCCGTAACAATAACCCTTAAGGCAGCTGATTTGGCTTACTGGGATGAAAAGAAACACGCTTTCAGAGTTGAACCCGGAAAGGTTGAACTGATGCTGGGTGGTTCGTCTCAGGACATCAGGGTGAAGAAGACTATTACTGTAGTAGAATGATGGGCAGCAGCAGCAGTAGCAGTATCCAACACCCTTCAAGGGTTTCCAACCGCTTGAAGGGAAATCTGCGAGAATGATTTGCAGTAAAACAGAAAGCTCCGTAGGAGCGACATTTTGGTAGAAAATACAATATCCTACCCTCATCCAAAGCTCCGTAGGAGCGACATTATGGTAAAAAAACAGGAGAAGTCAGCAGCAGCAATATTAGCGACAGTATGAAAGCATAAACATTTAAAAGTCAGATAATATGAAAAAATGGATTTTTAGTATTCCGATCATTGCAGGTTTGATGTTGGCATCATGTAATCAATCGGGTTACCAGGCATCGGAAAACGGAGTCACCGTGAAAATTAAAAAAACCGGAAAACTGCCGGCCCAATTGGTCAGGGTGCAGGTGATTTCCGATGACATCTTCAGAGTGTCGGCAATTCCTTCAGGAGCATTTATTGATCAGGAAAGCCTGTCGGTTATTCAGCAAGATTCCGCATTCAGGGGTTGGAAAGCAAACAAAAAGGAAAACACGGTAGAAATCATTACTTCAACTACAATTGCAACCATTTCACTGGAAACCGGGCAGGTTTCATTCAGCGACATCAACGGCAAACCCATACTGAAAGAATCAGATCAGGGAAGGACATTTTCAAACATCCTGGTTGATGGTAAAACAGGTTATACCATGCGGCAGGTATTTGACAGCCCCGATGACGAGGCATTATTCGGACTCGGTCAGCACCAGTCGGAAGAAATGAACTACAAGGGAAAAAATGAAGAGCTGTTTCAGTATAACACCAAGGTTTCCGTACCGTTCCTGGTTTCAACAAAAAACTATGGCATACTGTGGGACAATTATTCACTCACCCGCTTTGGCAATCCTGCCGGATTCAGTCAGCTTACTGCCTTTAAACTTTATGATGCGGATGGCCAGGAAGGCGGATTAACGGCCACTTATTATGAGAACAGTGATACGGCAAAGGTATTTCTCAGGCATCAGGAAAAGGAAATCAACTATGAAAACCTGGAGACCATCAAAAATTTCCCGAAAGATTTCAACTTTCAGGGATCGATGATTACCTGGGAAGGTCAGATCGAGGCTCCCGAAACCGGTACTTACAATTTTGGGTTGTATTATGCCGGATATACGAAAATATGGATCAATGGTCAATTGCTTACCGAAAAATGGAGAACAGCCTGGAACCCAAACCTTTCGAAGTTCAGCGTAGATATGAATCAGGGTGAAAAGTACAGCATTAAGCTGGAATGGAAACCCGACGGAGGTGTTTCTTATATTGGCCTGCGGGTTCTCACGCCGGTTGATCAGGCTGAGCAGCAAAATATTTCCTTCTGGTCGGAAATGGGTGATCAGCTCGATTACTATTTCATTCATGGTAACAGCATGGACGAGGTGATCAGCGGTTACCGTGCCCTTACCGGAAAAGCTCAGGTAATGCCCAAATGGGCTATGGGATTCTGGCAGAGTCGGGAAAGGTATAAAACCCAGGACGAATTGTTGAGTACCCTGAAGGAATTCAGGAAAAGGCACATACCCATTGACAACATCGTACTCGATTGGTTTTATTGGCGCGAAGACAACTGGGGAAGTCATGAATTCGACGCAACCCGTTTCCCCAACCCCAAAGCCATGATCGACGAGGTGCATCAGTTGAACGGTCGCCTGATGATATCGGTTTGGCCCAAATTCTATCATACTACGGAACACTATAAGGAACTGGACGCCATAGGCGCTATGTACAAACTGGCAGTAAAAGACAGTATCCGCGACTGGGTTGGCAGGGGCTATATCGGATCATTTTATGATGCATACAATCCGGAAGCCAGGAAACTGTTCTGGAAACAGATGCATGATCATTTTGACGGGCTGGGCATTGATGCCTGGTGGATGGATGCGTCAGAGCCGGATATCCAGTCGAATGCCAGCGTCGATTACCGCAAGCAGCTGATGAATCCCACAGCACTCGGACCTTCTGCACAATACTTCAATGCCTATGCCCTGATGAATGCCAAGGGTATTTATGAAGGTTCGCGTGAATCGTATCCGAACCAGCGCGCATTTCTGCTTACCCGGTCGGGGTTTGCAGGCTTGCAGCGTTACGCTGCTGCCACATGGAGTGGTGACATTGCTACACGTTGGGAAGACATGAGGGCCCAGATACCTGCCGGAATCAATTACTGTATGGCAGGAAATCCATACTGGACGATGGACATTGGAGGCTTCTGTGTTGAAAACCGCTATGTGTCGGCACAAGAAGGAAGCGCTGATAAAGAAGAATGGCGCGAATTGAATGCCCGGTGGACCCAGTATGGGGCATTCGCACCTTTATTCCGTGCTCATGGCCAGTATCCGTTCCGCGAAGTTTTCAACCTGGCTCTCGAAAGTCACCCTGCTTACAAAACCATTGTTTATTATGACAAGCTCCGCTACCGGCTGATGCCTTACATATATTCCCTTGCAGGGATGACCTGGCTGAACGATTATACCATCATGCGCGGACTGGCAATGGATTTCACCAGTGATGCCAATGTATACAATATTGCCGACCAGTATATGTTTGGTCCGGCTTTTATGGTATGCCCGGTTCATGTTTACAAGGCCCGCCAGCGTGAGGTGTATTTTCCTGTTGCCGATGGCTGGTATGATTTTTACTCAGGAAAATACCAGGCTGGAGGGCAGAAAATTACGGTGCCTGCGCCCTATGAAAGAATGCCCCTATATGTGAAGGCAGGTTCAATTATACCGGTTGGTCCCGAAATTGAATACACCACCCAGAAGCCTGCCGATCCGGTTACACTGTATGTATATACCGGAGCTGATGGCGAATTTAACCTGTATGAAGATGAAGGCACAACCTATGATTATGAAAAGGGGAAATACAGCCTGATACCCATTGCGTATTCCGAAAGTACGGGAGAATTAACCATTGGCGAACGCCAGGGGGGATATGAAGGTATGTTGGAAGAACGTACTATTAATGTGGTGTGGGTTTCAAAGGAAAAACCGGTTGGATTTGCGCCAGATGCCAAACCGGCATTAACAATAAAATACACAGGACAAAAAACGGTTGTTAAGAAATAGGTGGTCACGGGCAGGCCAATGTGGCCTGCCCGTATTGTTTTGTATTGTTTGGTTAACGGTAAACATGTTGTTATGTACAATAGAAATCATCATCACCGTCGCAGCATTCGTTTGCGTAATTACAATTATGCCCAGAATGGGATGTATTTTGTGACAATATGCATACAACATCATCAATGCATGTTAGGTGAAATCAAAAATTGCGTTATGATAAACAATGATGCCGGAAATATGATTGACAAATGGTTGCAGAAAATTCCGGAAAAATTCAGTGACATCATATTGGATGAATATATCATCATGCCAGATCATTTACACGCAATTTTGATCAATACCGGATTCGTTGGTTCGGGCGGTTCGGGCG
>JAFGOR010000172.1 GCA_016926375.1 Bacteroidales bacterium | reverse complement strand
CATGCGGTCATACGCAATGCGGGGTGCTGTGCCTGTTTTACGACAACTCATTTAATAAACCTGGTAGTAACTCGACAAGTAAGCGCTGTAAATCCCTCACTGCGCATACCGCCATCCGTTATGCGTATTTGGGAATATTGTATTTTTAATTTTTGTGGAGTTAAGCAATTCGACAGGAGAATGTTTAGGGTTATTGTAACAAGTGATTTAAAGCAGAGACAGCTATGGTTGTCTGAAGTTGAAATAATAATTGATAAATACTTTTCAAAAGCAAAAATAATTAATCTTAGTTAGTATGGGGTTGGAAAAACAGGGAGCAAAACCATCAGGATTGATTGGTAAAATTGTTGGACGATTGATGAATAGATTTCATACGTCTCTATATGTCGATTATTTTAAAAATACCTTACCCAAAGACAATTCAAAAATATTAGATATTGGTTGCGGTGGAGGAGAATTCCTTAGATTTCTGTATGATTCTAATGAAAGCTATATACTCTATGGACTTGACCACTCTCCTGAGATGATTGAGCTTTCTGCAAAAATCAATAAACGAGCAATAGAACAAAACCGTTTAAAACTTCTTCAAAGCTCACCGACAGATATTTCATTGGAGAATTCTTACCTTGATTTGGTTACTGCTTTTGAGACTGTTCAATTTTGGACTGACATAGAGAAATCGTTTTTGGAAATTTATCGATTATTAAAGGCAGGGGGCCAATTTTTGATCATTAATCGATATCCACCTGAAGGGTCAAAATGGTGGAAAATTGCAAAAATTAAAAACGATAAAGATTATATCCATAAACTAGTAAATGCAGGATTTAGTGAAATATCTGTTGATTTAGAATTTAAATATGGATGGATAATTGTAAAAGCCACCAAATGACAATAAGCTACATACGCACAAAATATAGCTCTTATCGTCTCGACAAAAAACCGCTTCCAAATTCGTAACAAGACTTATGTGGAATGTTCGCGCTTATTGAATAATCACAAACCGGAGAAAATATGATATCAACTATGAATTTTGATCCAAGAGTATTTGGCGAAGGTTTTCACCAATTTGTTCAAAAGGAAATTGATCTTTTCGGGAATTCTTTAGGTGTTATATTTCATATAGTTACATTAATTATTTTGTTTTTAGTATTCCGGTATGGAAACAAATACCGGAAATTATTTACCCTTTATTTCACATTTAATTGGATCTTTCTATTCGGTTATTGGGGTATATATGCAGTTGTATATTGGTTTGAAGTTGGAATACCATATTTGGCAGTATATTCATTAACTCCTGTTTTACTAGGATTAATTGTTTTCTACTGGATAAAAGAGAATATCAATCCATTGATAGACTTTGATTTTAAATCAACACCCAAAAAAAGGTTTATGGTTTTGATAATTCTAGTGTGGGGGCTATGGTATCCAACATATATTTATGAACAGGGCTTTGTGTTTAGCATAAGGGATGTTGTATTTTCAAATTATGGATTGATGCCCTGTCCAACGACAATGGTCGTATTGAGTTTAATGACTTTAAAATATCCGGTTGGGAATAAGAATCTTTACAAATTGTTTACAGTCTATGCTCTGTTTATTGGCACAGCCACAGTTATGTCAGGATGGATCCCTGATATACCATTTATAGTATTGGGTGCATATTCAATAGTTTTAGTTGTATTTAACGGGATAAAAGAACGCCAGGAGATAAAAATCAACAAACGCTAGGCCCGATCATAAATTGCTTTAGAGTCATCTTCGAGATAACCATCATCCAGCAATACATATCCGGGCCGGTTTAATAAATCCTTCAAGCGGGTTAAGGTTTCCTGCAAATTGCCCAAAACCGGACCGATGGCCCCAGGATAACCACATCAAAGCCTTTCAGGCTTTTAATCAGCTCCCGGATAGCATTAATGTAATTGCTGACAGCGAATTTATTAATATCTTTAACCTGTTAAGCTTAAATTAATAAAAGATGAAAATGACTTACGGAAAACGAATTGCGGCAATGATTTTGCCGGCACTCATTTTTTCAATACAATCACCGGCTCAGCCTTCCGGAGGGCCGTATGGCCCGGTAAGGCAAACCTACCAATTGCCTGCTGTAACAGGTAAAATATATTATGTGGCACCCGACGGAAAAACTGAAGCTTCAGGCGAAACGCTGACAGCTCCCACCACCATTGAAAAAGCAATAGAATTCGTTAAAACCGGTGATGCCATCATCATGAGAGGCGGTACCTATCGTACAGGCAACCTTTTATTCAACCAGGGAATCACCATTCAGCCCTACCTCGACGAACAACCCGTTCTGAAAGGCACTTACGTGGCCAGCGACTGGAAGGATCTCGGTAACGGTTTGTGGACAACCAAATGGACACACCTGTTTCCCCAAAAACCAGCCGACTGGTGGCAACGCAACCGCAGCGGCAAGCAAACGCCAATTCACAGGTTCAATGACGACATGGTTTTTGTGGACGGCAAATTTCTGCAATCGGCAGCCTATGAAGGCGAAGTAACAGAAAACTCCTTTTATATAGACTACGAGACCGGAACGGTTTATATCGGAACCAATCCAAAAAACAAATTGATTGAAATCACGGCATTCAATGTAGGCCTTCACCGTGTAACCCGCGATTTTCATGGCAAGGTAAACGACCACAAGGGTCCGGTTATCAAAGGCATTACACTTACGCAATATGCCTACAGGGCCCTCGAAGTAGACGGTTTGGACCCCGAAGGCATATCTCCTGAAACCAACCATGGCAAAGACGTTATTGGCACCGTGCTTGAAAACTGCTCCATCACCTTCTGCTCAAGGGTAGCTGCCTACCTGCGGGGTGACAAAATGATCCTGCGGAACTGCAAGGTAAGCGACACCAGCACCGAGGGTATTTACATCCTCAGCTCATCCGATGTACTGCTCGAAAGGAATATTTTTACCCGCAATAACATTGAGCGAATCAGCGGATACTATCCTTCAGCTGTTAAAATATTCAACCAGTGCTACCGTGTAACCTGTAATGACAACCTGGTAACCGACCTGCCGCACTCAAACGGAATCTGGTGGGATGTGGGAAACGTTGACGCTGTATTCACCAACAACTGGGTAGAAGGAGTAGGACTTGTTGACCGGAATATTTCGTATTTGCAAACCTGGCCCAGTGAAAGCGGCTTCTTTTTTGAAATTTCAAAGGGCGCTGTTTGCGCAGGAAATGTATTTGTGGATTGTGAGCTCGGCATCCACATACTGAACAGCTGTGATGCCAAAATATACAACAACACATTAATAAACAGCACAGCCTGCCTCAGCCGCAGCGAAAGAAGCGCCGAAGGCGATCATTTCGGATGGCACCCTGCAACAGGCCCCGGTGTGGATGAACGTGACGGACACGTATTTGTAAATAACCTGCTGGCAGGCGACGAAACCTACAAAAGGCCCATGGTATTCATTTGGCAACGAAAATTATTGTGTGAACGGCTCACAAAACCCCAACCCGGGCAAATGGACTACAATGTGTATGTTCCGTCCACTGTTAAGAAAACCCTGCCCATGATGCTATGGAGCCCTGCCCAAAACGATTCCTGTATCATTGGATTCGAAAATCCGGCCGACCTGAACAAATTGCACCCGGAATTTGAGGCGCACAGCACCATTTACAAAGACTATCCTGTTTTCATGAGCAAAGAGCTGAAGAATTTCAGGATATTGCCCCGGTATGCAGGCCTGATGAAAGGTTCACCTTTACCTACAGATATAAGTTCTTTATTAAAACGGCCCAAAAAAGATGTGCCATATGTTGGGGCATACCCGCTGGTTAAAGAATAGGGACAAGGGACGAGGGACAAGCCTGCCTGCGCCTGCCTGCCGGCAGGCAGGTAGCGGCAGCGCAGGCAGGGGACAAGTAGATCCAAGAGACAAGAGCAAAGACAGAAAAATATCACTAGCCCCGGACTTCAGAGGCTGTATAAAAAGTCAAAAATTGAGCTTAGTCGGAAGACTAAGCTCATCAATCTGATTTGATATTTAGTACAATGCGCCAGGCGTGGTTTGCACCCATAGCAGTCAGGTTGAGGATTATACTGGCGATTCATTTATTCAACCACTTCTTAAATTGTGTGGCTTTGAGTTTGCTGATGATGATGCCTTCAGCAGCATCAGGTTTGATTACCACTTTCAGCTTTTGCTGTCCGTAATTGTGAATTTTGTGAATCGATTGCAGTGAAAGAATGAATTGCCTGTTGGCGCGGTAAAACATGCGCGGGTCGATTTCATTCTCAAGCGCATCCAGCGCCTCAGTCAGAAAATATTTTTTACCATCGTGTGTTACCAACAGGGTGGTTCCGTCTTCACTTGTGAAATAGGCTACTTCACTACTTTGCAACGGGATGAGGCTGTCGCTGTGATATACGAGAAACCGCTCGCGGTAGGTTTTTTCGGTAAGTTTCTTAATTAATTCATCAAAGTTGCCATGGTTTTGCTGCAGGTGGATGGATTTGTATTTGTCGAGGCCGGCTTTCAGGTCATCTGCACAAATCGGCTTCAGCAAATAATCAATGCTGTAAAATTTAAACGCGTTAATGGCATACTCATCATAAGCTGTGATGAAGATGATTGGCACTGTAATTTTCAGCTCTTTGAAAATGGTAAAACTCAGATCATCGGCCAGCTGGATATCGGAAAGGATCAAATCGGGCAAATCATTCCTGTTAAACCATTCCAATCCTTCTTTCACACTCTGGATAACACCAACAACCTCAACCGAAGAATCATACCCGTTGATCAGCTTGATCAGCCTTCTGTATGCCGGAGCTTCGTCTTCAATAATGACAACTTTCATATCCTTTATTCTGGCTGTTCTTCATCAATATGGACTATACTATCTCCAATGTTCCTGATAAGCGGCACCCTGACAGTAAACATATCTTCTCCGTCTTCTACAATTACCTCTTTGTTAACCAGAAATTTATACCGTTCTGATATATTCAACAAACCCACTTTTGTGGTTGACGGTAAAATATTCCGCTTTTGTTTTTTGTTGGTTACAATGAGTCTGTCGTTACTGCAAAATATGCGAACCTCAAGCGGATTGCCATTGCTGATTTCATTATGCTTCACAGCATTCTCAATTAATAATTGCACAGTCATCGCCAAAACATGATAGGGGTGATACTTTTCGCAAATATCAATACTGACCCTGAAGTTTTCTTCAAACCTCATTTTTAAAAGCGTCACATAGGATTGGGCAAATATCATTTCCGCATCCAATTGCACCCAGGTCGCTTTCTGACTGTTTAATACATACCGGTATACGGTGGATAGTTCCCGGATATACCCAACAGCCTTTGGAGGATCTTCCTCCACAATGGTAGTGAGCGTGTTCAGGCTGTTAAACAGAAAATGCGGATTCAGTCTGCTGGTCAGATTCTGGTATTGTGCTTCAATGCTTTCTTTCTTGTATCGTTCAGTTTCAATTGCTTTCTCTGACAATTTAAGGTACAAATAAAAACTCTCATAGATGATATTGATCAATAAAGCAAACAGAACGGTAGTTATGTATAGATCTTTTGCTTCCTCAACTATATCAAAATCTTTACAGAAATCGGCGTAGTGAATAAACCAGAGACTGCCAAGTGAATATAAAACCCTGGTAATCAAAATGGTCATCAGTGTTGAAACGATGAGTTGCAATGTAAGCCGGAACCAGAAACGTACATTTAAGAACCATTTCCTGAACAGATGAATGATTAAACTGATAAGAAGCCAACCTCCTGCAACGCCGAGGAATGACAACAAAGCATGGATAGCTATGTGTGATCCCTTTATGTCAAAGGACCATGGCGTTAACAAAACCACGGTTAAAATGGTTAAAATCGGAATGGCAATGAATTTCACGCCTCTTTCCAATTTCATGAACTCGCTTTTCACCTGGGTTTCAAAAAGTGGCATCATGAACTTGAAACTCTATTTTTTACAAGAAAAGGCTCACTAATACTTGTTGAATGAAAGGATTTCACTCATATCCTTTCGCTTCTTCTCCCTGATTTCGGGACTTGCAGGATATCCCAGCGTAATAATCAATTCCAGCCTTTTACCACGGGGGATGTTCAGCAGTTTCTTAATTTTTTTCTCGTTGAACCACCCCATAATGCAAGTGCCCAAACCTTCTACAGTGGCCTGAAGGCAGAACTGTATGGTAGCAATGCCGATATCCGTCAGCGGGTATTCTTTGTCTTTTACTACCTGTCCGAATGTTGAGTTGAAGTTAGCGGGCTCCCTCACAATGGCCACTAATAAGGGTGCCTGTTTGGTGAAATGGTTGATGGGAACTATGCGGTTTGACATGCTGTCGGCTATGACACTTCGCAATTCACTGTTGTCAACTACAATGAATTTCCAGGGTTGGGCATTGCAGGCCGATGGTGCCAGGTGTGCCGCCTCCATGCACCGCATCAGTTTTTCCGATTCCACGGGCTTGTCGGAATAAGTCCTCACACTCTGGCGGTACCTGAACAACTGCAAAAGATCTTCCGGATTCATAATGTATGCTTATTTCAAAATGAGTTTATACAAAACAGGGGTAACTACGCGTGTAAAGATAGTGGAACTAATCAAACCTCCAATAATGGTTATGGCCAGTGGTGAAAACAAGTCAGAGCCCTGTATGGCAAGCGGCATTAATCCGCCAATGGCAGTAAGCGTGGTAAGAATGATGGGAATAAAACGGATTTGTCCGGCAGTTTTTATCGCATCATCAATACCCTTACCCTCACCCCGCAACTGGTTGGCATAATCAACCAGGATGATGGAGTTTTTAACTTCAATACCAATAAGGGCAATCGTTCCGATAAAAGCAGAAAAGGAAAATGTGTAACCCGTAATCAGCAATAAAAGGATACTGCCGATAATTCCCAAGGGAATGGATGAAGCCACAATCAGCGCCCCTTTGATGGTATGGAATTCCATCATCAGGATCAGCAAAACCAAGAAAATGGTAATGATGACAGCCACGTTCATATTCCCGAACGTTTCTTTCCGGCTGGCAAACTCACCAAAAGGTTCAAAGCGATAATCATCCGGCAGTTGGACAATTTCCATGCCGGCAAGTACTTTTTTGGTTACCTTGTCGGTTACATAACCGGGCAATACATCGGCCCTCACGGTTACACTTCTTTCGCGTTCGTAATGTTCAATGAGCGTGGAAGATGTTTGCAATTCCACATCCGCCAGTTGTTTGAGCGGGATTTGCGCCCCCGATAAAGAACCGACATAAACCTTATCCAAATCTTCCAGAATTTTACGATTGCCCCCGGTAAGTGAGTATTCCGGGCAAAGTGTACAATGATTCCGGAGTATAGTGTACAAAAATAAACAGGTATTAATCTGTAGTTATAAATATACAT
>JAFGOR010000171.1 GCA_016926375.1 Bacteroidales bacterium | reverse complement strand
GCATTCCACAGCTTCATCAATACCATCGAATTTAACAATTCTCAAAATTGCGTCATTGGAACCAATTATGGATGCCTCCACCTCGCTTGGGTCATAAAATGTAGTGAATATCTTACTTGCACGTTGCAGCAAGAACTGTGGTGAAGCAATCAACAGGAAAACCTTATAAAAGCCCTTAAGCCCTACTTCAGCACTCCAGCTACCCAACTCATCTCCTCCCCTTTTTTTATCGTTATTGTAGCAAATCTCCATGATCTTGCCAACAGGAATTCCATAGCCTTCCTTGTATGGGTACCAGGCTGTTGCATCGATGGTGGAGGCGAACAATTGCTTCGACTCCGGGGACAGGGAATTAAGCCATTTGTCGAAGGAACCGGGAAATTTTGTTTTAACAAAATCCCGGGTAGTTCTTAGTGCTGTTCCTTTAACCTGCATATTATTAGAGTTTTAGTGCTTTTACCATGGTTGACGCAATGTCGGCCGGGGATTCCGCCACATGGATCCCGCATTCCTTCATAATTTTCATCTTAGCAGCCGCAGTGTCATCTGCACCTCCTATAATAGCACCTGCATGTCCCATCCTTCTTCCCTTAGGGGCTGTTTGACCGGCAATAAAACCTACTACCGGCTTGTTTCCGTTATCCTTAATCCACCGGGCTGCATCTGATTCCATACTGCCCCCTATTTCACCAATCATGATAATTCCATGGGTATCTTGATCTGCCATGAACAATTTTACTGCATCCAGCGTTGTTGTGCCGATAATAGGGTCTCCGCCAATGCCAATGCAGGTAGATTGGCCCATTCCCGCTTTGGTTACCTGGTCTACAGCTTCATAAGTTAAGGTGCCGGAACGGGAAACAATGCCAATGTGACCTTTTTTATGAATGAAACCGGGCATAATACCCACCTTAGCCTCACCCGGGGTGATAATGCCAGGGCAGTTCGGACCAATGAGGCGGGCTTTAAATCCTGTTAAGTATTGTTTTACCTTCACCATATCGTGAGTGGGTATTCCCTCGGTAATGCATACAATTACCTGAATACCTGCAGCAGCTGCTTCCATTATGGCATCGGCTGCAAAGGCAGCAGGAACAAATATCACAGATGTATTGGCGCCAACCTGCTTCACTGCTTCTTCAACAGTATTGAAAACCGGCTTATCCAAGTGTTTCTGGCCGCCCTTCCCCGGGGTTATACCTCCTACTACCTGTGTTCCATACTCAATCATCTGCTGTGCATGAAATGTACCTTCACCACCGGTGAAACCCTGCACAATAACCCTTGAATTTTTATCGACCAGAATGCTCATTACACTTATAAATTCTTTGGAGCCAAAAATAACATAAAAAAATAATTATGAATGATAAAATATAAATTATGAATCGGGGTTGGGAAATAGGATTAATTTTGTCGGAAAATACCTGTTTTGTTAACCAAAGACGATACCATATGCGCCATTTCTACCCCTCCGGGTAAGGGTGCCATTGCTGTAATCCGATGTAGCGGACCTGATGCCTTTTCTATTTGTAATCAGATTGTTAGACTTTCTTCAGATAAAGGATCCCTTTCTGCTCAATCACCTAACACGATTCACTTTTCGAAAATTATTGATGGCAACGAGATCATCGACCAGGTAGTCGTTACTATATTTAAAAGTCCTCACTCTTACTCAGGTGAAGATACCATTGAAATCAGCTGTCATGGTTCACCGTATATTCAGAAAAAAATTCTGGAACTCCTGGTCAAATCAGGTGCCCGGATGGCCAATGCCGGCGAATTTACCATGCGTGCTTTTCTGAACGGCAAACTCGACCTGACCCAGGTTGAAGCCATAGCCGACCTGATTGCTTCAGGTTCACAGGCTGCACATCGGGTTGCTATGAACCAGATGCGGGGCGGATTCACCCGGGAACTAAAAAAACTCAGGGAAAAGTTGCTGCATTTTACTACGCTTATTGAACTCGAACTGGATTTCAGTGAAGAAGATGTGGAATTTGCCGACCGTGTTCAGCTGAAAGATTTGATTACCGAAATATCCGGCGTACTCAGTAATCTGAGCGACTCCTTTGCACTGGGAAATGTAATCAGACAGGGCATTCCCGTTGCCATTGTAGGAAAAACCAATGCCGGGAAATCCACCCTGTTGAACCTGTTGTTGCGCGAGGAAAAAGCAATTGTGTCGGATATTGCCGGCACCACGCGCGATTCCATTGAAGATGTGATCAGTATCAGGGGTGTGCATTTCAGGCTTACTGACACTGCCGGATTGCGACATACCGAAGATGAAATTGAAAAACTGGGGATTGAGCGCACCTGGCAAAAAGTTGACCAGGCCTCCATCATCATCCAGGTAATCGATCCTGCAAGCAATCCGGCTGAATTGCTTCAGTTGTCGGAACAGATTCAGGAATCACCCGGCAACGAAGCAAAAAAGCGGATCGTGGTACTTAATAAAATGGATAAGGTAGCCGAAGATCAGTTAGATAACCTGTTAATCAACTTCAAAAAGAAGCTGCCTACCGGCGATTTGTTGATTCCCATGTCGGCCAAAAAGGGCACCAACCTAGCCTTGCTGGAGCAGGCCTTGCTGGAAGCCACCACCTCCTCCATGGCCGATGAAAATGATGTGATCATCACCAATGTCAGGCACTTCGAAGCACTTGAAAAAGCGCTGGAAGCTATGTTAAGGGTAAAAAGCGGACTCAGTAACGGTTTGCCGGACGACCTGCTGGCCCAGGACATCCGCGAAACCCTGCACTACCTGGGCGAAATCACCGGCGAGATCACCAATGACCAAATCCTGGATAACATTTTTAAAAATTTCTGTATCGGGAAGTGAATACAAATACAAACGTTGCTGAATATTGCGACCATCTATTACACCGGGTTGCACCCGGCGTTATTCAATTTCAAGGACTCCGTGCTTGGGAAAAATTCTTAAGTAGACTCGTATGCCCCTGCCTGCCGGAGGCAGGGGCGTAAGCTCTATTAAGACTGACGGCTATACCCAACCGGGGTAGCACATCGCTCTGCCATGCGGATTTCTATACACATGCAATCCCTCCGGGATTGGATACCTGGAGAGATTTATTGATTTTATAACCCCGAAGTGGGTTCTATTGTGGAGCAGGCGACTCAGGCAGAGTTGATAACCAAATTGATTTACTTCTTTATATAATTATAACTCTCCATCCCGATCAATCTC
>JAFGOR010000170.1 GCA_016926375.1 Bacteroidales bacterium | reverse complement strand
TGAATTCACGTTTCAGCCGGTCCATCAGAATCTCCAGGTGCAATTCACCCATGCCGCTGATAATCGTCTGACCCGAATCCTCATCTATCTTAACCTTGAATGTAGGATCTTCTTCCGCCAACTTACCCAATGCCATCCCTAATTTATCCACATCGGCCTGTGTTTTGGGCTCAATAGCAACACCAATTACAGGTTCAGGGAAAGTCATGGTTTCCAGATAAAGCGGATGCTTGATATCACAAAGTGAATCTCCTGTAACCACTTCTTTCAAACCCACAACACCGCATATATCTCCGGCTTCAACCCGGTCACGGGCATTCTGCTTGTTGGCATGCATCTGGTACAACCTGTTGATCCTTTCCTTCTTGCCCGTACGCGGATTCAATACCTGCATACCCGATTCAACAACTCCTGAATAAACACGGAGATAAGTCAACCGGCCTACATAAGGATCAGTGGCAATTTTGAAAGCCAGGGCAACCAGAGGCTCATTATCATCGGCCTTGCGTTCCTCAATCTTATCGTTATACGGATTGTGACCTTTGGTGGCAGCAATGTCGAGCGGACTGGGCATCAAAGCACATATGGCATTCAGTAAACGCTGGATACCTTTATTTTTAAATGAAGCTCCGCAAAGCACAGGCACAATGCGCTGATCAATAACTGCCTGGCGGGTATGCTCCATAAATTCTTCAACTGTAATGGAATTGCGATCTTCCAGAAATCTTTCAAGCAAATCGTCATTGGTAACGCATACGGCTTCAATAAGCTTTTCGCGCCATTCTTCAACCAGATCCACCATGTCGGCCGGAATATCAACATATTCGTAGCGCATCACCAGTTTCTCATCCGGCACCCAAACAACAGCCCTACGCTCAATCAGGTCAACAAGGCCCCGGAAATTATCCTCGGAACCAATGGGAATTTGCATGGGAACCGGGTTGGAACCGAGCTTATCCTGAATTTGCTTAACAACACCGAAAAAGTCGGCACCGGTACGGTCCATCTTATTTACAAATGCAATCCTGGGCACGTTGTATTTATTGGCCTGACGCCAAACTGTTTCACTCTGAGGCTGTACGCCTCCAACGGCACAGAACACAGCAACCGCTCCGTCTAATACGCGAAGCGACCGTTCAACCTCTACAGTGAAGTCAACGTGTCCCGGTGTGTCAATAATGTTGATTTTGTATTTTTTGTTCTGGTAGTCCCAGAATGCCGTGGTAGCTGCTGAAGTAATTGTTATCCCCCGCTCCTGCTCCTGCACCATCCAGTCCATCGTAGCTGTTCCATCGTGTACCTCCCCCAACCGGTGAGTTATACCAGTATAGAACAGGATGCGCTCGGTAGTGGTAGTCTTTCCGGCGTCGATATGGGCCATGATGCCAATATTCCTGGTATAATTCAATTCAAGATTCATTCTTCACTAATTATCAGCTAGTGTAACTATAGGCTAAAAACCGCAATGTCAAATATCCTTGTTAGAACCTGAAGTGCGCAAATGCCTTGTTAGCTTCTGCCATTTTATGTGTATCTTCTTTCTTTTTATAGGCTGCGCCTTCTTCTTTGAAGGCTGCAAGTATTTCAGCAGCAAGCTTGTCGCTCATTGAATTGCCGGCTCTTTTCTGTGAATAAAGAATCAGGTTCTTCATGCTGATGGAAATCTTGCGGTCGGGACGAATTTCGGTAGGCACCTGAAAGGTAGCTCCGCCAACACGCCGACTTTTTACCTCAACCTGAGGTGTGATGTTCTCCAATGCTTTTTTCCAAATATCAAGCGGACTTGCTTCGATATCTTTGGCACGTTTCTCAACCAGATCAAGAGCTGCATAAAACACGTCGTAAGCAGTGCTCTTCTTTCCCCTGGTCATCATGTTGTTTACAAAACGGGTTACCAATGGATCACTGTACTTCGGATCCGGTAACAATATTCTTTTTTTTGGTTTAGACTTTCTCATTTTATGGTCTATTCAAAAAGCTATTTACTTTTTAGGTCTTTTGGTGCCATACTTCGAACGGCGCTGGTTTCTTCCTTCAACACCGGATGTGTCAAGTGCACCCCTGATGATGTGGTAGCGAACACCGGGTAAATCCTTTACCCTGCCACCGCGAATCATCACAATCGAGTGCTCCTGAAGGTTGTGTCCTTCACCCGGAATATAAGCCGTTACTTCAATTCCATGCTGTAACCTTACCCTGGCTACTTTACGCATGGCTGAATTAGGTTTCTTGGGTGTGGTGGTATACACACGTGTGCACACCCCACGCTTCTGCGGACAAGAATTCAAAGCCGGAGCCTTGCTCTTATCCTCAATTGTGGACCTGCCCTTTCTTACTAATTGCTGTATCGTTGGCATTTATGCTATTATTTGATATAATTTTCCTTAAATTTGGCTTGCAAAGGTAGATGTTTTTTTATCAAAAACAACAAGTAGTGAAAAAAAATTTGAAAATGAAGCAGGACCAAAAAACCGAATAGTTTTTTAGTTTGAAAATTTTGCAAGTTGTTTTACCTTTAAATTTTAACTTGCCGCAGCTACTGAAAAAAGATATGTTTGATAATTATCAAGTTAACAGCTATGAACCGTTATATTGAACAACTCATAGGTGATATCAGAAACGCTACCCTGAATATCAGACCTCCGCATGAAATCTGGTTCAGTTCCGAAGCCGACCCGGATGATGAAGTCGAACTGGATGATATATCGTATATCGAACAATTTGTCGAAGGCATTGAAGAGCCAATTGAATCAATTACCGGCATCGATGCCATAAGCCTGCCTCCGCCTGAAAAATTAACCAACGATCAAAAGGCCTTGCTATCAGTTGAGCTTGAAAAATTGCTCGAAATATTTCATTTTATCCTCGATTTTCCGGAAAACTATCCTTTGCACCTCCGCTACCCTTTCATCTTTAGATTCTGGAGAGAAAGGCAGGTTGCCCTGTCATTCGGTGAATCGCATATTGAACTCTGTGATTACAACGAGGAGAATTGTCCGTTTTTCGGATACTGTCATATCTGCGAAGAGGTTCAAAAAGAAAAGGAAGCCCACCCTGCCGTCAGCTGTTCCTATGATGATGATATTTTAGACATCGATGATTTGCTTCCGACAAATGAACAATTAAATCAATTGCGCAGAAGGAATAATCCGGATCTTCCATTCTAATATGCTCCAGATACTTATTGGTTATGCCTCTGCAAGTTTGGCTGGCAGAGGCGGAAGCCATTTGACAGCAATTCACAGTAAAGGCGAGGCAACCGACTTGTCT
>JAFGOR010000169.1 GCA_016926375.1 Bacteroidales bacterium | reverse complement strand
TAGAAATAGAAAATAACCCGTTTAGCTTTTAAAGTCCCGTAAGGACGTAATAAGACCAGACATTCAAAAGATGTAATAAATTTTACCCGGACAGTATTGATAACAAATATAAAAAAAATACGATTGTGACCTTTAGGCTAACCGGATCAATTCCTTCGGGGTGTATCCTTTATCAGAAAACCCAACGCCCAAATATTCAGCAAACACGCTAACAAACCAAGGTAATTGGTTTTATTGGCTGACCACGACATATCGTCATAATTCATATAAAATAAAATGAGGACAAACACGATAACAGATACCACCATGAGTGTTTTTCTAATTAATTTCATTTCAAAAATCTATAATTGTTGTTTTTAAGCAATCTGTCAGACACCTTTAGGTTCACCAATATACTAATTTTTCCCTGAATTCAACCTGCGTATCATAACAACTGCTGGATTCGTTGATCATAATCCTTTTTCAGCAAAGTTCTCCGGATTGGAGTTCCGTGTGACGGCAGGAACAGTGAGCAGTTAGTTTCCAGCAGTTTTCCCCAGCTTCTGACCATCGTTTCGGGATCACTGGCATAAGGCGGAAAGACTGACCATCTGAACAATCCAAACAGGGTATCCCCTGCCAGGGCCAGTTCATCATCAACAATCAGGCTCAAAGAACCGGCAGTATGTCCAGGAGTATGCACCAGGTATAAGTTCTCTTCAAATGATTTCAAATCAAAATGTGAATCAACCAAAATATCCGGCCGGCAGGGTTTATACCTGAGCAAATGAAACAGCCGCTTCGCCAACAGATTAACAATGACGCTTGTGATCCGGTTTGTACCTCTGGGAAGTGCATTATCTCCGGCCGACAGCCAGGGTTCATCTTCTCTTTGAACAATTACCTTTGCGTTGTATTTTTCCTGAATCCGTTGCGCATTCGCAGCATGATCAAAATGGGCATGTGTTAGCACCAGGTAATCGATGGTTTTAACACCCAGTCTGTCCAATCGCCTTTGAAGCTTCTTTCTCAATCGTGAAACCGAAGTATCAACCAACAAATTCTTCGTTCCGTTTCTTACGACAAAGACATTACTTCTTCCAGCCAGAACCTGAATTACTTCGTATCCGCTTTTTGTTACCCATTTGTTAAATGGCATGCTTCCTCTGATTGTTAAAAAACTCCACCACACCTGTGTCGATATTATAAAGTGCGCCCACGATCAATACCTTTTCCTGTTGCTCCAGATCGCGCAGGATCTGACTCTGCTGCCTGATCTGGCCGATCACATGATTAACATTGAGGACACTTACCCTGTTTACAAATTCATAATTGGATCCGTTTCTGTTGGCTACAGTTTCAAGCTCTTGTTCAATGGCAGGTTTGATTTTGCTGATTAATGCAGTGAAATACCCGGAACGGATTTCATTACATGCACTGATGATGGCCCCGCATTTGGTATGCCCCAGTACCACGATAATTTTTGAATTGGCCATGCTGCAGGCATATTCCATGCTGCCCAGGATATCGTCGTTCAACACATTCCCTGCAATCCGGATACTGAAAATATCGCCCAGTCCCTGGTCAAATATCAGTTCAGCCGATGTCCGCGAATCAATGCAACTCAGAATGGCTGCAAAGGGGAATTGTCCTTCCGATGTCTGATTAACCTGTTTCAGCAGGTTTCTGTCGGCTCTCAGGTTATTTAGAAAGCGAAGATTGCCTTCTTTCAGATATTCCAGTGCCTTCTGAGGGGTAACTTTATCCTGTGTTTCTTTGGTATGCGCCCACATGGTTTCTTCTTGTCAGGTTAATACTGAAAAGTTCCGTTTTTCATGCAGATCCTTACGGCACTGCTTAATCCAACATAACTATCAGGTTCGGCACATGCAGAACCGGGTGACATCATGATGGTGCAAATGTCACAATTTTCTTCAAAAAACAGAATTTTTGAATATGAGCAAATTCGGATGAGGGTGACTATTTTAGTTACTTAATCGATAATAGGGCAAAGTTATAGTTGGTTCAAACCCCAGTTTCTGAGCCAGATTGTATGACGGGATGTTTTCCAACCTGCACGACCACACTGGTTCATAGTTGTTTTCCATACAATAATCAATAAGGGCTGAACAAACCAGCTGCGCCAATCCTTTCCCCCTGTATTCCGGAAAGGTTTCCATCCCGAGTTCAAGAACACCTTCGAAAATATAGGCTGAGAAAGCCGTTGTTGCCAGTTTCCCTTCATAAAACAAACTGAAGCCTACCCCGTTTTTTACGAACCCGGTTGCATTATCCCAGAAATGACAGGGAACAACACTACCTGCCATTGCTGCATACATCTTTTCATCGGTTCTTACAATCTCGTAGTTTTTCCCGGTCAGGGTTTGCCTGAAACGATTGTATTTGTCAGGATTAAATTTAAAATTGATCCGGGTATGCAACTCAACCAGGTTGCTTTGAACCTCATTTTCATGATTCCCTGCCTTAACCAGTTTTTTACCCAATAAGCTTTCGAGCCTATCATTCCAGGTTTTCGGCCAGGCCTGCATCCATATGTAGTGATTTCTGTTTCCGCCAGTATTCAGGGCATACTCTATAAAACACCGGTTAAACGCTTCATCTCCGGTTTCCCCGAATAAAAGCGACATCCCATAGGGATGCTCAATGTAATAAACCGAAGGGCTTTCCAACCGGTTCACATATACCTTTCCGGTTATCTTATGCTCCAATACAAAGCGTGCAAAAAGCGTATTTACTTTTACCTCCTCAAGAGGCGGTAACAGCAAATGATACCTGTTTCGGGGCAGTTCAATCATGATTTTCCCGGATGTTTGGAATGGCCATCATTATTCATCAATTGCTCACAAGATAGGGATTTCGGGAATTCGTTGTACCGGAGGCAGCATGTTTTTCACGCAAAATGGTGAATCGTTTCTTGCGGAATATTTCCCGCAGAAGATTTCTCGCAGATTGCGCAGATTAGGCAGATTGAGCAGATTTTTTTGTTTGGCAAAAAAGGACAAAAAAGGCTGGAAATCACCAACTCCATTGAAATATGGTAAGACTCCGGATGAGTCTGATGTGTACAGAAACCGATAATTGAAATACTATGCGACCCCGGCCTGGTGACTTTTTTCTACAAACGTGTATTCCCTCCGGGATTAAAAATTGTTTTCCGTAAAAGCGCGGGAATTATACCAATACTTCCAAAACATCCCTGATGAACTGAAGCGATCTTGATTCTATTTGTTCTGTCAGGGTATCATCTTCCAGATTGGGATTTTCTATTAATACGGCATCCACAATTGAAAAACCTTCGGTTGTGTTTGGGGGTATATGATACTTGTTCCAATCGCTGTTTTTAAAAATTTCCCAGTATTTCATCTGAATTTGCTTATTTTGCGCTGCCAGCCATATCTCAAAAACCGGCTTCTGGTAATTGTATACTATGGCAATTTTCAATTTATGTTCTTTCAATTCCCTTGGCGTAAAAGGAAAATAAGTGATGGTGTTGTCATCGTTATAAATGCTTCCCACATAATAATCCTCAAAATAGTATTTGTTGAAATGACTCCTTAACGATTTCATGAAACTGTGTATTCCTTTGTTTGCAGGCTGTTTAACCTGGTTTCCGGTTGTGTTGGCTGAAGAATTGCGCATAGTGCATTTGTTTTTCAGGTTTTCTAATTAGTGTCTGTCCATAAAGTCCCATTTGCCACGTTATGCTTGTCCGAAAATTGCTCATTTACGATTAGTAAACTCCGCATTTTCGTACTGCGCAAGCCTTGCAAATGGAACTCTCCGAACAGACACATGACCAGTCAGACATTTTACCAACTTTATTGACAAACTCTAATTAATATTTAGCTGTAAAGTATCCCTTTTTCAGCAGCAACCTTTGGTATTCAACAGGCATTTCCTTTTTCCATCCTATCAGGTATTTGGTGAAATCACTGATATTCAAACTGCTTAAATTTCTGTGCGCAAATGCCATTACCTCATTGGGAAACATTTCCATTAATTTATCCTTTTTCTTTTTGTCTCTCTTTTTCACATCATATTGCGTTAAATATAAATCATATGCTCCAAAAAGATGCAAAAATTCGTGTGCAATCACGGAAGGATTCTTAAAACTAACAATTGAGAACTCCACATTATTGTCGTTAGAAATATCAAAAGTTGCTGAAATCTCATCTGAATAATAGTTGTTTATGAAATACATTAAAGCCACATGGTCGGTTTGGTAATGATCCCGCAGCCTGGCAATTAACCGCTCCCTGTTTTTCAAATCGTTTTTTATATTGGTTATCGGACTGGTATCCCGGGGCATTGATAATCCGGCCTCTTTGGCTATTTTATCGGCCCATTTATAAATGTCCCTGACTCCCGACCAGAGGGGTTTTTTGTAAAGTGTGCCGGACAGTGTTTTTTTTGAGAAATCATTCTTAATCGGAACCCTGCCCTGAAGTGTTTTGTGATATGCTACCTGTATATGAACATCCACTGAATCTTCCAACGCTTTTTGTTCAATCCATTCAGTGGCTACCCGAATTGAATCGAGCGTGGTTTCAATGTCGTATTTACTCCAGGGATTGGTGAATTTTGAATCAACAAAAATGGCATAAAGTACAATATCTCCATCCAGTCTTTTGCACACATTATTGTTTACAGATGAAAAAACAACCGTTCTTAAGTTGCTGGGTACGTAGCAGGAATTGACCATGACAATCAGCAACAGCAATAAGATTAACTTTGTTTTCATATTAAACAGGGATTGGTAAATCTTGTGTTTATTATTGATTTACCAATAAGATGCAGGATAATTATGAATTCCATAAACAGAAATCAAAAGAAAATTGTTGCATTTCTAAAGAGCCTCATCTTTTGAAGCGCAACCAAAAACCGACCGAACTATAAAATCAAAAAGAATATCTCAAATCATAATTAATTACATAATCATTGAGACTATCAATATCACTTTTGATATGCTTATCAAGAGTATTGAGCAGTTTGAGATAAAAGGCCCACCTTTCGGGATCTTTCAAAATTACAGGAAACACCTGATCTATCTTATAAGAATTAGTCTTTTCAGGTATCCAGGTATTATTTGAATAATAACCACCAGATACTATCTGATAGCCAATATTTGCGAATTCAATCAATAGCTTTTCATCAATTATGGTAAGAATATACGTATAGTTTCCTGATGTATTATCGTTAACCTTTATGCTGTTTGAGCTGATTATCTTCCCATCAGCAAGATTGGAATATAGATAAGCCGGAATTATTCCATATGTAATTGAAAACCATTCAAGAATTCTGTTGAAAATTTTCTCTTTGCTCATACCTTGAAATTCTGCTATATACGAATATTGTAATTGTCCAATCTCGTTAACTGGTAAATCAGGATATTTATCTTTTTCAATTGCAACATTCCATTTTTTAAGTGTATACGAATAATCAACCTTCGAAATCTCCCTGGATTGTTGCTTTTCCAGTAATATTACTCTTTCTATGGAATCTGATTGTCCATATATCTCCAATCCAGATATAAAAACAAGAAGCAGAATTGAAAATCTCATGATTTAATATTTTTTGTTTATACAATTCATGAACTTATTGTCACTTGCTCCCGATACCCGCTAACCACTTCTCCTCACCTTCTCAAATATACATAATTGTTAGCCTTATGGTACCGCTACCCGCAGTTTTTATATCCACAAAACGCATTGTGGAGAAAAAGTTTATAAACTAACCGGAGTTTTGTTTCTCCAAACCTTTTCTTTTATTCATTTTTGTACTATGAAAGGGAAATTTGCCTTAACGCTAACTGTTCACCGGATTTTGGGCCCCGTTTATAACGCGGTAATGATATCTCCGAGTGCCAACCGGGAATACTATACCGTTATCGACCGGCTCTCGCTGGCCAATCTCAGGCAATACGAACAAATGCTCTCTCCCGAGGAAATTTCCCTGGTTCAGGTGATTGAAGAATACAGCGATAACCAACTGCTCAAGGTTTTCTCCAAGAAGAAGATCAGCGCCCAGGACTTCCTGGCCGGAGTCGACGAAACCCTTTACGAACGCCAGCTCCGCCCCTACATTGAACGCCGCCTGCTGCGTTGCACCGAACTGTTTTCGGGAACCGACATCGCCGTTTACCTGAAAAAACAGCACAACAACATTTATGATTCCGACAGGCTTTATCTTCAGGACGACACCGCTGAAGCCGTGTTCAACTTCGTCCGCAACACCGAAGGCGTGAAATATCACCTTTCGGTATTACACAACGACGAATCCATCAGCCTTACCGGAAAAAACGGTTTCGTACTGGTAAACGAGCCCTGCCGACTGGTGCTGGGCAACCGGATTTTTCAGTTCGACGACATTGACGGTAAAAAATTGCTGCCCTTCCTGAAAAAGCCATCCATCAGCATCCGCACAGAAACCGAGAAGAAGTTCCTGGAAACCTTCGCAAAACCGGTAATTCAGAAATACAAGGTGCAGGCCACCGGTTTCACCATAACCGATCAGCATCTGAAACCCAAACCTTTACTCTCGCTCGAAGCCAACATGAATGGACTGCCTGTGCTCATGCTCCGGTTCCGTTACGACGACAAGGCTGTTTACCTGGCCGGGAAGAAGTCGGAATTGCTGGTCACCCTGCGGCACGAAAACAACCAGGTGGCATTTCACCGACTGAACCGGGATATGGTTTATGAAAACCACCTGATCAGCTCGCTGCTCGGACTCGGCCTGGCCAACCTGGATGCCTCTTCGTTCTCACCCCTTCAAACCCGAAAGCCTGAAAACATCCTGCAGTCGTATGAGCTGGTAAACTGGCTGAATCAGAACAGTAAAGCATTGAAAAAGCTGGGTATCGAAATAACCCAGACCAACCAGTCGCATCGCTATTACCTGCAAAGCCTGGAGCTTAAAATAAAGGTTAAGGAAAACAAGAACGACTGGTTTGATATTCATGCTGTAGTGGAATTCGACGACTTTGAGATTCCTTTTATCAAATTCAGAAGTTACATTCTCGAAGGGCGACGGGAATTTGAACTCCCCGATGGCAGGATCATTGTGCTTCCTGAAGAGTGGTTTGCCCGGTTTAAAGATGTTTTCACTTTTGCCCGGGAAACCAATAACGAACTGCAGTTGGAAAAACAGCATTTTCCACTGCTGAAAGAAAGCCTGCAGGGACTTGACACCTCCTATGCCGGCAAGCTTAAGAAATGGATCGATACAGCGCTATATGAGGAACAACCTGTTCCTGAAGAAATTAAGGCTGAATTGCGCGACTACCAGAAAAAGGGTGTAAGCTGGATGTGGAAGCTTTACACCAATGATTTCGGTGGTTGCCTGGCTGATGACATGGGTCTGGGAAAAACACTCCAGACACTTACCTTAATGCAACAGGTCATCAATGAAGAAAAGAAACGGCATCGCGGTCCGGTTAATTCGGTATTTGAACGCCAGCTCACCATCTTCGACTCACCCGAGGCAGCCGACATTAAGGCCAGACCATCCATGATCATTGTCCCCTCCACCCTGATACACAACTGGATTAACGAGGCTGAGCGGTTTGCGCCCCAGTTGAAAACGGGATTTTATGGAGGCCAAAACCGCAAACCCTTTCACTACTATTATAACAACTACGATCTGATAGTCACCTCCTATGGTCTGATCCGCAACGACCTGGATGCCATCAGGCCGTATGATTTCCTCTACCTGATACTCGATGAAAGCCAGGTGATCAAAAACCCGCATTCAAAAACTTATAAGGCGGTGATCGGGTTGAGTTCGGAGCATCGTATTGTGCTTACCGGTACACCTATTGAAAATTCGCTGGGCGACCTGTGGGCCCAGATGAATTTTGTGAACCCGGGATTGCTGGGCAATTATGAATTCTTTCGGAATCAGTTTGCCAATCCCATTGAAAAAGAAAGCGATGAGAAAAGGGCGCGCGCCCTGCGGACACTGATCAAACCATTTGTACTCAGAAGAACCAAGAGCGAAGTGGCACGCGAATTGCCCGCACTCACGCAGCAGGTAATATACTGCGACATGTCGGAATCGCAGCAATCATTTTA
>JAFGOR010000168.1 GCA_016926375.1 Bacteroidales bacterium | reverse complement strand
GCTGTGTCAATGTTGCCATGGCCTGAAATCATAATTACCGGCACGTCACCGGCCTTTTCATGGAGTTTTTCGAGAACTTCAATGCCATCCATGCCCGGCATTTTAATATCGCACAGTACTATGTCGTAGCTGCCGTTGGTGAATAATTCCAGTGCCTCTGTGCCGTTGGTAGCCAGGTCTACCTTGTGTTTTTCATATTCCAACACTTCCTGCAACGTGTTTCGGATGCTTTTTTCATCGTCAATAACCAGTATCAAAGCCATAGATCAGAGTGTAGCAGTTTTCATGTTCAGCACTTCAAATACGGCTCCTTCCTTCAGGGCATAATTCGACTGGATCAACCGGGTTAATTTGAATTTTTGAAGCACAAATTTCACAATGAGTGTGGCCACAACGATCATCTCGAGCCGCATGCTTTCCAATCCTTTCATTTGTTTGCGCTCCTTCAGCGTGGAATTGATCAGTTTCTGGTAGGTGTTTTCAAAATCGGTAAGATCAATAACCACCGCTTCAGGTGAAATTCCGGTTTCCGATTCACAGTGCGAATCGTCTTCGCGAATCATGGCGGTAAGGGTTTCAAAAGTGCCCGAAGCACCTATCATCGTTGTGATTTTATGTTTTCTGACTTCCTCAATCAGGTCTGAAAGTCTTTCCTCCAGGTAATTTGAGATATATTCGATTTCTTCAATGGTAATGGGGTCCGAAGGCCTGAACTTGGTCAGGAGTCGGGCCACACCCAACGGATAGCTTTTCTTGAAGAAGATCTGTTCCTGGTTGGCTATAACAAATTCGATGCTGCCACCACCAATATCCAGAATCAGCACCTTTTCATTGTTCAGCGGTACAGCTTGCCGTACCCCGTAGTAAACCAGTTCTGCTTCACGGTCGCCGTTAATTACTTCCACGTCGAGGTTGAATTTCTGCTGTATCATCTTCACAAACTGTTCACCGTTACGCGCACTCCGTATGGCCGAAGTGGCAAAGGCAAAGGTTCTTTCCGAGTGATGTTCACGAATGGCTTGCAAGTGGCGGTCAATGGCATTCATTCCCCGGGTAATGGCATCAGGCCTTATTTCCTTTTTGTCCATTCCACTCTTACCAAGCTTTACAGGCAATTTGCTGCTGCAAACAATCTTGTAAGCACGATCCACACCAGTATCAGCAATAAGCAAATTGAAGGTGTTGGTTCCCAAATCAATAACAGATATGCGCATAGGTAGTTTTCGAAATATAACCCTGAATTTCAGGTTTAGACACTACTAAAGTAGCGTTTTTTGAAGAAAATTAAAAATTTCAGGAAGATATTGCTGATTCTGTTTCCTGCGGAAGAATTTCCTGCTCAAGAATTTCTCGCAGAAGAATTTCTCGCAGATTGAGCAGAATCCGCAGAAGCGGACGATGAGCGGAGTCGAAGCGGAGAAAAAATTATCAATTCCCCGGCTTCAATAGCCCCGGGCTTCAGCCCGGGGATTGCGGAAATTAGCATATAATTTCGCTGCATGCACAGCCATGCTCATGGCAAAGCCCTGCATGCAGCGGGTGATATGGGTTGATTTCATTGAGTTCCACCGGCTGAAGCCGGTGGCAATTGAATTCCCTGACGCCGGATGCTGAGCTTGCCTGCCTTGCCTACTGGCAGGCAGGCGGCCGGTCAAGTAGGTCTTGGTTCCACTTGTCCCTTGTCCCTTGTCCCTATCTAATACTTAATCCACTTCCACAGCTCGGCGTAATTCACCTTTTTTCCATACATGAGAATTCCGGTGCGATAAATCTTGGCTGCCAGCCAGGTAGTACCCAGAAAAGTGACAATCAGCAGTACGGCTGATAACAACAATTGCAATGGAGGTACTTCAAAAGGTATGCGTGCCATCATTACTATGGGTGATGTCAGCGGTATGATGGAGAAAATAACGGCCATTTTCCCAGAGGGATTGAGAAAAGCATTGATCATAACAATAATGCCGATAATGAGCGGAACCGTTATGGGAAACATAAATTGCTGCGTGTCGGTTTCATTGTCCACCGCCGCACCAATTGCGGCAAACAGCGACCCGTAAAGAATATACCCGCCCAGAAAATAAAAAAGGAAAGCTCCTATTATCAGGAAGATGTTTACTTCCTTCATTTTTTTCATAAAACCGTTGAAAGCCAGTGCCATTTCCTCCCTGTCTCCTGATTCGGCAACAGCTTGTCCGACTACCGGATTGGAATTCATGATGTCTGATGGGGCAGTGATTTCCGTGGCTGCTTTGGCTGAAGGTTGGAAAAAAACAGTTTGTGCCACAGTGGAAATGCCGAAGGTAAGTATCAGCCAGGCAACAAACTGAGTCAGTCCAATGAGACCAATTCCAATGATCTTGCCCATCATCAGTTGAAATGGCTTCACCGACGATACAATCACCTCCACAATCCGGTTGGTTTTTTCCTCGAGTACGCCCCGCATCACCTGGGCGCCAAACATAAAGATGAAGAAATATATCAGAAAACCGGCTGCATAACCAAGCCCGCGCTTTACATCGGTAGTGTCCTCTTTCTGGTTGGGCCAGTTTTTCCAGTTGATGCGTGTCAGGTTTATTTTGGTTTCAAGCGAGTTAATTACCTCAGGGGGAATATTTTTTACTCTGAGCTTGTTGTCAAACAGAAATTTCTCCAGTGATTTGGAAATATGAACTTCCATGCCCATGCTGGGGGTTTTTCGGTAATACAGTTCAACCGATGTTTCTCTGCCGGCAGAAATCAGACCTTGCGACAAAAACAAAACACCATCATAATGTGCAGCTTCGTAAAGCTTCAATATATCTGGCAGCCGGGCACTGCTCAGGTAGGTGAACCGGATATTTTCCTTGTTGGGAATCACTTCCCTGAAAAACTGCAATGAATCGGGAACAGGCTGTCCGTTTGCATCATACTCTACCACGGCTATTTCCCTTACATCCTTGTCCTCCATGGTGGCAAACCAACCGGGCAAAATAATCAGGGCAGCAAAAAGTACAGGCCCAATGAGGGTCATGATGATAAACGATTTCTTTCTTACGCGTGTCAGGTATTCACGCCATATAATTAAGCCAATTTTGTTCATAGCACATTCGGTTTTTGCTGGTTCTGGGCTTCCACAACATGGATAAAAATATCGTTCATGGTAGGGATCACCTCATTGAATGAGGTTACGGAAACAACCGGGAGAATCAGGTTCAGCATGTCGTTGCCGCTGAGCGAACGATCGGCTTTTATCTTAATCCGCGTATGGTCTCTTTCCTCAACCTGTTCAACCAACTGACACCGGCCGTTAAGTTGACTTTTTACCACCTCAGCATCACCGTTGAATCCGATCTCGAAGGTGTTCGATTTGTATTCCATTCTGATGTTGTGCACATCTCCCTCCAAAATGGTTTTCGATTTGTTGATAAGCGTGATGTAGTCACAAAGTTCTTCAACAGAACCCATATCATGTGTTGAGAAAATAATGGTTGAACCTTTCTTTTTGAGCTCCAGGATCTCATTCTTCAGCATATTGGTATTGATGGGATCAAATCCGCTGAATGGCTCGTCAAAAATCAGCAGCCTGGGTTCATGAATGATGGTAGTCACAAACTGAACCTTCTGCTGCATACCTTTGGATAGCTCCTCCACCTTTTTATTCCACCAGGCCTGTATTTCAAATTTGGTGAACCAGTGTTTCAGCCGTTTCATAGCTTCCGCCTTGCTCATCCCTTTCAGTTGGGCAAGATACAACGCCTGCTCACCAACTTTCATCTTCTTATACAGTCCTCTTTCTTCAGGAAGATACCCGATATGGGCTACATCATCTGGTTGGAATTTCCGGCCCATGAAGAAAAGTTCACCTTCGTCGGGCATGGAAATCTGGTTGATGATTCTCAACAGCGTTGTCTTTCCGGCTCCGTTAGGTCCGAGCAGTCCATAAACCGAACCCTCGGGTACATTCACGGTAACACGGTCAAGAGCCAGGTGATTCGTATATCGCTTTACGATATCACGCGCAGTAAACAGGTACATATGGTTTGACAGGTTTTTCGATAAAAGGTCTAAATTAACTATTTACTCGAAATAGTTTTTCATGCGGTCGAAGAAATTTCGATCTCCGCTACCCGGGTTGGGTTTGAAATTGGGAGACTCTTCCAGCTTTTCAAGTATTTTGCGCTCATCGCGGGTAAGGCTCTTGGGTATCCATACATTGATGCTTACCAGTAAATCTCCCTTTCCGTAAGTGTTCACCTCGGGCAATCCCTTGCCTCTCAAACGCAGTATTTTTCCAGGCTGAGTGCCCGGTTCAATCTTGATCTTCACCCTGCCGTCGAGTGTGGGGATTTCCACCTGGGCACCAATGGAAGCCTGGGTAACAGTCACGTAAAGGTTATACAGGAGATCGTTGCCGTCACGTATCAGATCGGGATGCCCTTCTTCTTCAATAATTACCAGCAGGTCTCCGTTAATACCTCCACGCCGGGCAGCGTTACCTTTCCCCGAAACCGACAACTGCATTCCTTCAGCTACTCCTGCCGGTATGCGAACCGGTATCACCTCTTCTCCCCTAATCACCCCTTCTCCGGCACATTTGGGACACTTGTTGGTAATCATTTTTCCATCGCCGTTACAGGTGGGACAAACCTGGGTAGTGGACATCTGTCCAAGGAACGTATTGGTAACGCGGGTTACATGTCCCGTTCCACGGCAGGTTCCGCAAGTATCATAAGCACTGCCCCCTTTGGCTCCGGTTCCGGAACATTCATTGCACTGAACATATTTGGAAACTTTCAGCTTTTTCTCAACACCTTTGTCAATTTCATCCAGGGTGAGTTTCACCTTCACTCGCAGATTACTTCCCCGGGCCATTTGCCGCGAGCTTCTTCCGCCTCCGCGTCCACTGGTAAATCCGCCAAAGCCCCCGAAACCCATATCACTGAATATATCCCCGAAGTGCGAAAAGATGTCCTCCATGGTCATGCCACCTCCGTTGAAACCTCCTCCTGCTGCTCCGCCAACACCCGCATGACCAAACTGGTCGTAACGCGACTTCTTCTGAGGATCACTCAGCACTTCATAAGCTTCAGCTGCTTCTTTAAATTTATCTTCCGCTGACTTATCACCCGGATTGCGGTCGGGGTGAAATTTCAGCGCCTGCTTCCGGTAGGCTTTTTTTATCTCTTCAGCCGTTGCATTCTTTGTGACGTCAAGGACTTCGTAGTAATCGCGTTTTGACATAGTATTTTCTGTGTTTCCCCTCCGGTTAATTCTTATTCTCCAACAACCACCTTAGGATACCTGATCACCTTGTCGTGAAGTATGTATCCTTTTTCCACCACATCCACCACCTTACCTTTCAGCCCTTCTTCAGGCGCAGGAACCTTGGTAACAGCCTCATGGAAATCGGTATTGAATTCCTGATGTAAGGCTTCTATTTCCCTGACCCCGTTTTGCCCCATAAAATCTTTAAACCGGTTAACTATTAAATTCATTCCCTCTTTAAGTGCATTGATATCCTGGGAATTGTTAACCATGCTTAATCCCCTTTCAACATCATCCACAAAAGGAATGAGCTTTCTGAGAAGATCTTCAGAAGCAGTTTTGATCATATCGGCTTTCTCCTTCAGGGTGCGCTTCCGGTAATTGTCAAATTCAGCTGACAAACGCAGGTATTTGTCATGCAATTCCTTTGACTTTTCTTCAATTGCCTTGATTTCCTCAAGGACTTTCTGATTATCCTGTTCTTCTTCGGGTGATTTTTGCGCTTCCTGGCTGCCGGCTTCCTGACCTGTTTCGGTTTCTTTCTCGGCAGCTTCCTCTGATGGCCGGGTCGAATGCTTTTTCTTATTTGCCGTTTCGTTCTTTGCCTCTTCCCTTTTTTCTTTACCTGTCATCTCAAAAGTTTTTTATAAAGCTTAATCATTCGAAATCACACATCAAATTGCCTGCCATAGGTTTGTAAAGCGACATTTTGGCAGATTAATTGAAACCACATGCAACATTTTCCGTATCAAAATAAACAACGGTTTTTTCCGTTAAAAACTCTGACAAAACAGTTATTACCAATTAAACCAATTTGACCTATGAGGCAATTCATACTTAAACTCTCCGTTTTTGCAGTCGTAATTTTGTCTGTTTCGCCAATAGGCTTCTGTCAAAGCGATCTTCCGGATGTATTCAAAAATGAGCCCATCCCCGAACAGCTTAAGTACCTTGAGGAACATACCCGTATCTACGAAAATTACAGGGCCATCCGCGAAGACATGTTCCGGGTTATTACAAAAAACACGGTGGACACGCTGAGAAACGCCAAAACAAAGATTAGTGTACTCATCCAGGAAACCAATGTGCTGAATGCACGAATCGATTCACTTCGCGAGAGCCTCGAATCAACCGGTGCCAGTTTAGAAAAAGCCTCAAGTACCAAAAACAGCATCAGCATTCTGGGCATCGAAGTGAATAAAGTGGTTTACAATTCTGTCATGTGGACCATTGTAGCCGCATTATTGCTGCTGCTCGCCATTGGATACCTGACCTTCAAACACAACCGGATTACCACCGTAAAAACCCTGAAGGAACTGGACGACCTGAAGGCCGGTTTTGAGGAATATCGCACTAAGACTCGTCTTGAACGCGAAAAGATGAACGTCGATCACTTCAACGAAATCCAGAAGCTGAAGGGGAAGCGATGATGCCAGACACAAATACAGCCCCCAGCAGCAGTGGCAGTAGCAGTTGCAGTAGCAGTGGTGGGTTATGAGTGAAGGGCAGCGGGGGATGCAGTTATAAAGTACTCCCCCTACCCTCCCGAT
>JAFGOR010000167.1 GCA_016926375.1 Bacteroidales bacterium | reverse complement strand
TATCTATATGGCTAGAATCGTTGGTGTCGATTTACCAAAGAATAAAAGGGGCGAAATAGGGCTTACCTATATTTATGGACTGGGCCGCAGTACAGCCCAAAAAATACTGGAAAAAGCCGGTGTTGATAGAGACGTAAAGGTTAAAGACTGGACTGATGAGCAGGTAAATCTTATCAGAAAGGTGATTAATGAAAACTATAAGGTTGAAGGTGAATTGCGTTCATCTGTTCAGCTCAACATCAAACGCCTTATGGACATTGGCTGTTATCGCGGTGTGCGTCACCGTCTTGGCCTGCCTGTGAGGGGCCAGAGCACTAAAAATAATGCGCGTACGCGTAAAGGAAGAAAGAAAACTGTTGCTAATAAAAAGAAGGCTACCAAATAAGGAATAATTATGGCAAAAAAAGTTGGAACCACTAAAAAGAAGGTTGTAAAGGTCGATCCGGTTGGTCAGGCACACGTACATGCCTCGTTCAATAATATTATTATTTCGCTGACCAACAGTCAGGGCCAGGTAATCTCATGGGCATCAGCCGGTAAAATGGGATTCAAAGGTTCAAAAAAGAACACGCCTTATGCCGCCCAGGTTGCTGCCGCTGATTGTGCCAAAGCTGCTTTCGATCAGGGTCTTCGTAAAGTAAAGGCTTTTGTAAAGGGTCCCGGAGCAGGAAGGGAATCAGCTATCCGTACCATCCATACCGCAGGTATTGAGGTTACTGAAATAGTTGACGTTACTCCTCTTCCCCATAACGGTTGCAGAGCACCCGGAAGAAGAAGGGTATAATTAGAGCGGAATATTTATTGAGATTAAATAATTTACATCAGAAATGGCAAGATATATTGGACCAAAAACAAGAATAGCCAGAAAGTTCGGCGACCCGATTTTCGGGCCGGATAAAAGTTATGACAAGAAGAATTATCCTCCCGGACAGCATGGCGTGAACAAAAAACGCAAAAAATCCTCCGAGTATGGAGTTCAGCTGAGAGAGAAACAAAAAGCAAAATACACTTATGGTGTTCTTGAAAAACAATTTGCCAATTTGTTTGACAAAGCTCAACGCAGTAAAGGAGTTACCGGCGAAGTATTGCTTCAGCTTCTTGAGTCACGGCTTGATAACGTTGTTTTCAGACTGGGTATCTCCCCGTCACGTTCAGGAGCGCGTCAGCTTGTCAGTCACCGCCATATTACTGTAAACGGTCAGGTTGTTAATATTCCCTCCTTTTCCTTAAGACCTGGCGATATTGTTGGTGTTCGTGAGAAATCAAAATCTCTTGAGGTTATTCAGAATTCACTGAGCTCAAGAAGGTTAAATGTTTCATGGCTGGAATGGGACGCATCAGCTTTCTCCGGAAAACTGATTAACCGCCCCGAGCGTGATCAGATACCTGAAACCATCAAGGAACAGTTGATCGTTGAATTGTATTCAAAATAATTTTATATTAAACCTATGGCCATATTAGCTTTTCAGAAGCCCGATAAGGTGATCATGATTGAATCGGACGACCGGTTCGGAAAATTCGAATTTCGTCCGTTGGAACCTGGTTATGGAATTACCATTGGTAATGCCCTGCGCAGGATTCTTTTATCATCACTCGAGGGTCATGCAATAACAGCTATCAAAATTGACGGGGTTGAACATGAATTTGCCTCTATCACCGGCGTCATCGAAGATGTGGTTGAGATCATCCTCAACCTGAAGCAAATCCGGTTCAAAAAACTGGTTGATGATGTGAACGATGAGAAAATAGTGGTAACCCTGTCGGACCAAACTGTCTTGAAAGCAGGTGACCTGAACAGGTTCCTCAATAACTTTGAGGTGTTGAACCCGGAACTGGTTATCTGCCACATGGAAAAAGATGTGGAACTTCATATGGAGCTTCATATCAACAAGGGGAGAGGTTATGTTCCGGCTGATGAAAACAAACCCTTTGATGCTGAGTTTGGCCTGATTGCCATCGACTCTATTTTCACTCCCATCAAAAATGTGAAATTTGCAGTTGAGAATTACAGGGTGGAGCAGAAAACCGACTATGAAAAGCTGCTGGTGGAAATCCAGACCGATGGATCCATTCATCCCAAGGAGGCACTGAAGGAAGCTGCCAAGATTCTGATATACCATTTCATGCTGTTCTCTGACGAGAAAATCACACTCGACTCCGAAGAAAGAGCTGCTAATGAGGAATTTGACGAGGAAGTGCTTCATATGAGACAATTGTTGAAAACCAAACTGGTTGACCTGGATCTTTCAGTAAGGGCATTGAACTGCCTGAAAGCTGCTGAGGTGGAAACCCTGGGTGACCTTGTGAAATTCAACAAAAATGACTTACTGAAATTCAGAAACTTTGGCAAGAAGTCACTCACAGAGCTCGATGAGCTGCTGGAAACCATGAACCTGTCTTTTGGCATGGACATAGTGAAGTACAAACTTGACAAGGACTAGTTGAATTACTGAAAACCGAGATATTCCATTGATTAATTACGGATTACCATGCGACATAATAACGCGAATAACAATTTAGGACGAAAAAGCGCTCACCGTAAGGCCATGCTTTCAAACATGGCTTCTTCACTGATATTGCACAAGCGCATCAAAACCACTACTGCTAAAGCGAAAGTTTTACGCGGATTTATTGAACCCATCCTGACCAAATCCAAAGAAGACAGCACCAGCTCACGCAGGCTTGCTTTTTCTTATTTGCAGGATAAGGATGCTGTTACTGCTCTTTTCAGAGAAGTTTCCCCCAAGATTACCGATAGGCCGGGCGGATACACACGCATTCTGAAAATTGGCACAAGGGCAGGTGATGCTGCTGATATGTGCTATATTGAGCTGGTTGACTTTAACGAGGCTATGCTTGGTGCTGCCACTGCAGCAGAAAGCAAAACTGCACGCCGCAGTCGTCGTGGTTCAAAGAAGAAGGGCGAAGCCGGATCAGCAGAAGCAGAAGCTGATACTGGAACTGAAAAGCAGGCAAAACCAAGGAAAACTGCATCCAAAGCAGCTCCAAAAGCTGAAAAAGCAGAAAAGGAAGCTGACCAGGAATCTGCAGATTCGGAAAACAAAGAATAACTGAAAAATATTAAATACATAACCATGGGACAAATTGCAAATGTTCATGCCCGTGAAATACTTGACTCACGCGGCAATCCTACCATTGAAGTAGAAGTGGCACTTGAAAGCGGTTTTGTAGGCCGTGCTGCTGTGCCTTCGGGAGCTTCCACCGGTGAAAATGAAGCCCTTGAACTTCGCGACGGAGACAAGAAAAGATACCTGGGAAAAGGCGTTCTCAAAGCTGTTGATAACGTGAACAAGATTATTGCCAAGGAAATTATTGGCATGAGTGCACTTGATCAGGTTGCCATCGACAGGAAAATGATTGCCCTTGATGGTACCAAAACAAAGAGCAAGCTGGGTGCAAATGCCATATTGGGCGTTTCATTAGCGGTAGCCAAGGCTGCCTCTTTGTATCACGACATGCCGCTTTACCGTTATATTGGCGGTACCAATGCCAAAGTGCTTCCCGTGCCCATGATGAATATCATCAATGGGGGTTCACACAGTGATGCTCCTATTGCTTTCCAGGAATTCATGATTCGTCCGATCGGAGCTTCAAGTTTCCGCGAAGGACTTCGCATGGGTGCTGAAGTGTTTCATTCACTCAAGAAAGTTTTGAAAGATCGCGGATTAAGTACTGCTGTTGGTGATGAAGGTGGTTTTGCCCCTGTTCTCAATGGAACTGAGGATGCTCTTGAATCCATTATTAAAGCTATTGAAGCTGCAGGTTATAAAGCAGGACGTGCTCAGGATGGTGGTGACATATCCATTGGTCTTGATTGTGCTGCATCTGAATTTTATGAAAACGGCAAATACAATTATGCCAAGTTCGAAGGCGCAAATGGTGCCGTACGCACTTCAGCAGAACAAGTTGCTTTCCTGGAACAACTGATCAACAAGTACCCCATCGACTCCATTGAAGATGGTATGGCAGAAGGCGATTGGGATGGCTGGAAATTGCAAACTGAAAAGATGGGAAGCCGTTGCCAATTGGTTGGTGATGATGTTTTTGTTACCAATGTCGAGTTCCTGAAGAAAGGAATTGATATGGGCTGCGCCAACTCAATCCTGATAAAGGTGAACCAGATAGGCAGCCTTACTGAAACATTGGATGCTATTGAAATGGCTCACAGAGCTGGCTATACAACCGTTACTTCGCACCGCTCCGGTGAAACTGAAGACGCTACCATAGCTGACATTGCCGTGGCTACCAATTCGGGCCAGATTAAAACCGGTTCATTAAGCCGCTCTGACCGCATGGCCAAGTATAACCAACTTCTGCGCATTGAAGAAGAATTGGGAGACCTTGCCATTTACGGATATAAAAAGTAAGGGGTGTGATTTAGTATCATCCCGGTACACATACCTAACAAGCTGCCTGAAATGTTTCAGGCAGCTTTTTTATTTTGCGGTATATGCGGCTTCCGGCTTATTTCAACTCCTGTTTTTTTAGTTTTGTATTATTGAATAAATTAGCTACTTTAAGGAGTTTAAATAAATGGACTGATGCGGTTGAGCCGTTGCTATATAATAATAATCATTGCATTAATATACAGTCCGTTATATGCGCAGGATTATCTTGAACCGGAAGTAATTTCCATTGAAAACGGCTTGTCGTCAAGGCATGTGAACACCCTAACAGTTGACCGGTATGGCTATTTATGGGCAGGAACTGCATACGGACTGAACCGGTTTGATGGCTATCGCTTCAGAAAATTTTTTACATCTGCCGAAAACAATGAACCTTTCGGCTATCAGCACATTCGCAGTGTGAAGGTGGATGCAGTAGGTAATTTGTGGATACTTAACCAGGCCGGTATTAACCGTTACGATTATAAAACCGGGATGATTACAAAAATACCGGTTTCTTCCTTTGATGATCCGTTTAGCATTGAATCGGATTTAATTGATTTGTGCGCTGCGCCAAATGGCAGTGTGTGGCTTCTGACCGACAAAACACTTACAGGGTTGTCTTCGGATTTTTCCGAGAAAACCTATTCTTTCCCCGGTGATTTGCTGCTACAGGGTACTTTACCTACATGCCTTGTGGCAGATGCCAATGGAAATTTATGGATAGGAACAACCGGGGGGCTTTTGCTCTTTGACCCGGAACAGGGCGTATTCAGGGAGCTCGTCAGCCGGGATTCACAGGGATTGCTCAGCAATAACCACGTAAACTGCCTTTATATTGACACAGACAATGGTATCTGGATTGGTACCCGTAACGGACTGAACCGGGTTGACCCTGTGGATTTTGCATTTTCATCGTTCTTTCCCGGAGGTCCCCGCGCCCTGTCTTCCCTGAATGAGATTCATTCCATCGCCAGTGCTGAAAATGGGATTTTAATTCTGGCAACCAGTTCGGGCATCTATAGGTTTAATGCGGCAGATCAATTGTTCACACGAATATACCAGACAGACCTTAATAAAATACATAGTGTTGCTGTTGATTCCGCAGGTATCATCTGGGGAGGGTCAACGGAAGGCATTCTGAAAATCAGGAAATCCTCCCTTGCAGTTCAGAACTACCCCATAGAAAGCTTTGGAGTTTACCGTGAAAACAGCCGGATCCTTTCAAGTCTTCAGGGACCCGGGGGCAAATTTTTCCTGGGCTTTTATGATGCAGGTTTTGCCATTGTTGACGAAAACACAATGAAAATCAGTCGCTTTAATACTCTTGACGGAAGCAATGTAGTGAAATTCTTTCCCTTCAAACCCAACCTGTATTTCATACTTACGCATCATGGTGTTGAAGTGTTTGATATTAAGGATAACCGGAGGAAAAGTCTGAAAGACCTGTATTCATTCATTAATGAGGAACTTTTTAAGCAGGTTCAGCTGAACTGCATTTTTTATGATGGCACCAGCCAGATTTGGCTGGGCACTTCAGAGGGTATCCAACAAATCAAATTGGACTCATCATACCATGTATCAAAGTCCGTTTTTAACTACAACAGCCAGCAGGTACAAATTGGCAAGGTATATAGCATCATTCAGGATCCGTTCAGAAATATTTGGCTGGGCACAGATAACAGCCTGCTTTATTACAACCCGGTTAAAGGCAACGTCAGCAAATACACACCCTATGATGTTAGCCTGATGAATACGGAGCACAAGGCAGTTTATGCCCTGGTTCCTGAAAAATCCAATGTTTTCTGGCTGGGTACTTCGGGGGGCATATTCAGATTTGATGCTGCTTCCCGTGAGTTCACATCCCTCAGCGTGCCCGGGCTCATGAATTCGGCGTTCGGCATTCTGGATATTGACACCTATGGCAATTTGTGGTTCACCAATGAAACCGATTTATACCATTACATCAAAGCCGACAATACGATAAAAAATTACGATCAAAAAGAAGGCCTGCTGAACGATACCTACACGGAAATCAGGTGCGGAGCTGAAGGAAGGATATTCATCACCGGTCCGGTTGGTTTGTCTGTTGTGAAGGCCAATCAGCAGGATCCGGCACATACTGTTCAGAAAGTGGTGATTACAGGTATCAGGTTATTGGACAATGATCCTACAAAAGAAGATTTGTATTATCAGGTGCCCGATACCATTTACCTTCCCTGGAGCCGGAAACCACTTCAGATTGATTTTGCTGTGCTCGATTTTTCAAGACCTGAATGGAATCATTTTCGCTACAGCTTTGGAAAAGCAGGTAAAGATGCAGTATGGATCAACCTGGGAAGGCAGAACCAGGTAATCATCGATCGTTTGCCGCCGGGCAAACACCTTTTCAGGGTTACCGGTTCAAATCAAGATAAGGTATGGAATACTGCCGGTACATCGGTGGTGATTGTTGTTGAAGCGCCCTACTGGAGATCTAAAGTCGGACTGGTGCTCTTATTACTGGTTGGCTCCTTCTTTGTTTTTCTGTTTATGCGTTTCTGGATACGTCAGTTCTTTAACCTGAGCCGTGAAAACAGGGAGCGCGAAATGTTTGCCAGGCAGATCATGCTGCAAAAAGAGGAGCTGACTTTGAAGAATAAAAGTATTACCGATAGTATCAATTACGCCAAGCGCATACAAACGGCAATGCTGCCGCCACTGAAGCTTTTCAAATCAATCTTTCCTTCGTCTTTTATTCTGTTTATGCCTAAAGACATTGTTAGTGGCGATTTTTACTGGGTAAACAAGCTGGGCGACAAGATCTTCATTGCTGCAGTGGATTGTACCGGGCATGGAGTGCCCGGCGCTTTCATGTCGATTATTGGTTTTGAACTATTCAGAAAGATAACCAACATCGAAGGGCTTTCCCGGCCTTCAGATATTCTTAACCGGTTGAACGAGGATTTTCATGAGATTTTCAGGGATATTGACAACGTAGTTCTTCGTGACGGAATGGACGTTGCATTTTGTTCAATTGATAAAAAGGATATGATCGTTGAATTTTCAGGTGCATTTAACCCCCTGTATATTATCAGGGATAACAAGATTACTGAAGTTAAGGGAGACCGTTTTGCCATTGGTCTTGATGAAACCAATTTCAAGGATCAGACCTTTAAAAACCACATCATTCCCATTCAGAAAGGAGATATCGTCTATTTATTCTCCGACGGATTTGCTGACCAGTTTGGCGGTCCTGACGGAAAGAAATACAAATACCGTCGATTCAGACATCTGCTGCTTAACTTGCACCAGTTGCCCATGGAAAAGCAACATGAAATTCTTGAAAATAATGTTGTGGAATGGCGGGGAGATCAGGAGCAGGTTGATGATATTCTGGTGATTGGGATAAAAATCGATTTTTAAAATCGCCTTACGATTCCAATAGCATTTTCATTTTATTTACCAATACCTCCACCTGGAAAGGCTTGCTTATGTAATCATTCATGCCTGCCGCCAGGCATGCTTCTTTATCTCCTGACAGTGCGTTGGCGGTGATGGCAATTATTGGCGTTTGCGTGTTGGATGAGGATTCAAGTTCCCTTATTTTTTTGGTGGCGGCAATACCATTGATTACCGGCATTTGAATATCCATTAATATAAGATGATACTTGGTGGTCCCAAATTTGTCAAGGGCATCTTTACCATTGTTGGCAATGTCAATATTTTTTACATGGTTCTTCAGGCTCAGAATGATAATTTTTTGGTTAATGGCGTTGTCCTCAACCAGGAGGATGTTGGCATTTTTAAGATCAACTTTACTTTTCGATTGCAAAAGCTGTGTCACGTCTTTGTCGGTTTCTGATTTCTGTGTCCCCGTAGTGCCTTTTTTCAGGATAAATCCAAACTGGAGGACAGTCAGCTCACCTGTGGAAACGATATTCAGTTCACCACCATAGTAGTCGATAATTTTCTTTGCAATGGTAAAGTCAATGAAATAGTCGTCTGGCTGGTAAGATCCTTCTTTAATCTGATCAGCTCCCGGGCGGCTGTAATAATTGCCGTAGTCATCCGATTCAAGCTGAAGTTGCGGGCATTTAATCACATAGTTGATTTCAGATTCATGCTCAAAATCGCTCTGCAGGTTGATCTCGATGTCAACAGCCAGTTTGCCTTCGGGATTTGCTTTGATGATGTTCTCTATGATGTTCAGGAATATCTGCTTAATCCGGATTGGGTCGCCAATGTACTGGGTTTTAATGTTCCGTGAAACACGAAGGTTCATTTCCAGTCTTTCCTTGTGCTGATCCCTGAACAATTTCAATGTGTTGTCAATGGAGGCGTACAGGTCAAAATTAACCTGACTGCTGAGTTCTTTTTCAATTTTTACCTCTGAAACCTTCACAATGTTATTAACCACATTTATCAGGTTAATTGTGGAAGCCATGATGGTTTCGAAAAGATCACGATGCTCGGCATCCAGCTTTGACTTGTTGATCAGGTTGGAAACCACAGTGAGATTATTCAGGGGTGTTCTGATCTGGTGTGATAATTTGGAAAGAAAATCGTCCTTCTGCCGGGTTTCATTCTTCGATTCGATAATGGATTTCTCCATAACCGTAAAATTATGAAGCTTTACATATTCGTTCAGGTAAACAAGCAGATGAATGGCGGCATAAATACCCAGTATCCGAATCACCAAATCTCTGGAATATACCTGCTGCACCTGCAAGCGATCCTGGAAAACAAAAAAAGCAAGTACTGCCAGAAACAACAAGAAGGAGATTACATTGCCTTTACTGAGGCCGAAAAGCGGAATGGCCAGGGCAGGAAAGACCAGCATCCAATAGCATCCCAATCCTGAATTGCCACCAGTGTAAAGCAGGAAGAAAATGACCACTATGATCACCGAGGTCAGCAAGACCTTGGTAACCGGAAGTTTTTTAAATACATATTGATAAACCAGGATCAGCAATAAAGCAAAGGAAGATGCAAAAAGAAACAGCGCAACGGAATGGCTCATTTCCACATACGACAGAATACCATATCCCAGTAATACCAGAATGCAGGTGATGTTAATGAAATAAGTAATGAGCAATTTATTTACTACATCCAGATCGGCTTGCTGCTCAAGCTTTTTGGTTAGCCGGGCAAGTAAATGATAAAGCGGATTCATTACAATTAATACGATTTAAAGTGTTGGGTCACCATTAGCCTAATCTCAAGGTTAAATATAAGAATTATTTATGCAATTATGAACCGGATAAATTCACCGTTATTTAATTTTATACTGATTGGCCCGATTTTTGAAAATTATTTTTGATGCATAATCCTGTTCATGAGTTGAGAAAATAAATCTATTTTTGTAAATACGTTAATGATGGTACAAATGTTTCCTATGCGTTCACTGAAAGCTGCAGCGTTTTTTATCTTTCTGGTTGTCTTTATGGCAGCAGAAGCACAGCAGCGCGACACACTGAATAGGGTGAAATATGCTCCTGAATTTAAGTTTAAGGAAGGCGTTTTCACACACTTTGATCAGGTCAGACAAAACAATCCCATTCCCAAATCAAGTATTATTACAGCGGTTCCGTATGATGACCCAGATTTCTTTGAGCGTGTTCTGAAAGAAAAAAAGATACAACTATTTGATAACATTGGCGTTAAGCAAGAGATTCAAACAAAGAACATCTGGGGTTTTTCAAGAAACGGGGTGTTGTATATATATCTGAATGATAGCTATTTCAGGATAACCATCATCGGCAGCATTTGCCATTTTGTAGGCAGTCTTACTTCATACAACCGCAATTCCGGTAACCCCTATTACGGATATGGTTACCCCTACAATTATTCGCCCTATTACAATCCCTATTATTCACCTAATTCAACAAATGCAACTGTTGAAATGAAACAGTATCTGCTGGATTTCAAAACAGGTCATGTTTTAGATTACAGCGAAGAAAGTGTTGCAGTACTATTGATGTCAGATCCGGAATTGCACGATGAATTTGCCGGGTTAAGTAAGAAGAAGCAAAAACAATTGAAATTTCTATATATCAGGAAATTCAATGAGCGAAATCCACTATATTTTCCTGAAATTTAATACATAAACTATGAAACGACTGATTTTTTCGATGATGCTGTGCGGCCTGGTTGTGTGGATGAACGCACAGACTTCTGTGCCCTCCCGTGAAGATGTGGCTGCTTTCTTTTCCACCAAAACACTGGTAGTGCTTGAGGATAACCCGCTGATGGAGTACAATAAGATCATCAGGGGAGTGATGCAACAGGAATGGAATATTACCGAATTCGACTTCATCACCGATAAGGAATTTCAGGAGAAGCGCATGGACGCTCAATATTCCTTCATTTACATGTCGCATGTTACCTTTGAAGCCGACAAAACGGACGCTTCGTATCGTTTTCTGCACCTTTCGCTTGGTGGGGATTATTTCAGGCTGAATGAAATGCCTGACATTGCTTCAGTTCCGCTTGCCTATTTTGATGTGGAAGAAGACAGGTACGCCTATAAGCTTGCCATACTGGTCCGGTTTATTCAGAACCATGCCAAATTAATTAAGGACCACCCCGAAATTGTTTCTGCCAATGTTTTTAAACATTACAATGACAATATCAAGGATATCCGTGATAAAACACTGTACCTGCTTGAGGAGGAATTGGCTCCTTCAGTGAATACCGGAGCCAAAATCAAAAAGGTATATCCTTATAAGTTTGAAATCGTTACTCCTGAAGATATTGAAGAGGCAATTAAAAACCGTGATCCGGAAGTTGTATTCCTCCATAAGGTTGGACCCGAAGGAACCAAGCTGGATGCCCGCAGCTATAAAGTAATTATCGGGGCTGGGGATGCCAACTTCTATTACTTTGATTACCACAAGATCAACGATAAAAACCCGGACGGCTTCCTGGAAAACGATTTCAAGAAACTTGTGAAATAGGGTGAACCTATGATGGTGGTAAGTTCAAATATTTTCGTATTTTCATAGTTGCAAATTAATATCCGGGCCATTTTATGAGAACTGCTTTTATACTGGTGATTTTGCTATTCCCGATGCGGTCATTGATGGCGCAAGATGATTCGCGTGTGAAAACTTTGCTGGCTGAAGCAGATATCCTCATTGCCAGCAACAACCTGCCGGAGGCTTTAAATAAAACCAGGGAAGTCCTTGATTATGCGCCTGAGAACCATCCTGCCCGGCAAAAGCAGATTAACATATACTTTCTGATGAATGACGACAAGGAGGCAATGAGGCTGACAGATGAGTCGGTCAGGAAGTATCCCGACATGGCAGCATATTACTATCTCAGGGGTGTGATTCTTAACAGCAAAGAAAAATTCAGCAAAGCACTTGATGATTTTTCCCGTGCTATTGAACTTGACTCCGGAGATTTGCTGTATCGCTGCTATCTTGGGCGGGGAGTCAGTTATATGAATCTGCTTGAATATGATAATGCGTTACTCGACTTAACCGCATCCATTGAAAAAAACGACACTGTAGCCAGCAGTTTTCACAGCAGGGCGATGGTTAACTATGAATTGCGTGATTATGCTGCTGCTGTCAGTGATTTCCTGAAAGTGTTGGATCTTTCTGAAGGCAACTCAGCTCTTTACTTCAACCTGGGTATGTCATATTACCGTTTGGATGATATGGAAAAGGCCTGTCCGCATTTGAACAAGGCCTGTTCCATGGGCAACCTGAATGCTTGCAGAATGTCGCTGATGGAGTGTGCCAAAGCCATCCCGGTTGTGCGATAATGATATTTAACAGGGATTAACACACATTAAGTCCGGATTTTCCCGGAACATGCGGATGCTTATCCTTCATTACACTTGAGATGGACCTTTCTGTAATCATTGTAAACTACAACGTTAAGTACTTTCTTGAACAATGCCTCCATTCGGTAATGATGGCGATCAGCAAAATTCAGGCTGAAGTAATTGTGGTAGATAACAACTCGGCAGACGGTTCTGTAAGCATGATAAGGCAAAAGTTTCCCCATGTAATTCTGATTGCAAATACAACTAATACAGGTTTTGCCAGGGCCAACAACCAGGCTGTCAAAAAGGCTTCAGGCAGGTATATCCTATTGCTCAATCCGGATACAGTGGTACAGGAGGATTCATTTCTGAAGTGCATTCAGTACATGGACAAAAACCCGGAGGCAGGATGCCTGGGTGTTAAAATGATTGATGGAAAGGGTAAATTCCTCCCGGAATCGAAAAGATCGTTGCCCACCCCGCCGGTTGCGTTTTATAAAGTATTTGGGTTGTCGAAATTGTTCCCCCGGTCGAAAACTTTCGGCAGATACCACCTGGGATTTCTGAATCCCGATGAAATTCACAAGGTGGATGTAATTTCAGGTGCCTACATGTTTATGAGAAGGTCTGCTCTTGATAAGACAGGACATCTTGATGAGAGCTTTTTTATGTATGGTGAAGATATTGACCTTTCATACCGGTTCATAAAGGCTGGGTTTAGTAATATCTACTTTCCGGATACCACGATTATTCATTATAAGGGTGAAAGCACCAAAAAGAGCAGCATCAACTATGTTGTGATTTTTTACAAGGCCATGATCATTTTTGCCAGAAAGCATTTCAAGGAAAGCACGGCCAGGTATTTTGCCTTTTTCATTCACCTGGCTATTTATTTCAGGGCAGGATTATCCATTCTCACCCGTTTTATCAAAGGAATTGCCACACCTTTTCTCGATTTCCTGCTGATTTATTCAGGCTATTATTTTCTTTTACCATTCTGGGAATTGAACCATTTCGGGCAAAGAGGATATTACCCCAAAGAATACATGATCCTTGTTGTTCCGGCATACGTGGTGATCTGGCTTATTTCAATTTTCATGTCCACCGGATACGAGAGAAAGACAAAGTTTATGGATCTGCTGCGGGGCGTTCTGACAGGTTCTGTAATGATTCTGCTGATATATGCGCTACTTCCTGAATCGTGGCGGTTTTCACGTGCGCTGATCATTTTAGGTACGCTTTGGGCACTTTTATGTACAACCCTGGTAAGGCTCTTTTTGAGCCGGGTCAGCCGGGAGAGTTTCTCATTTGAATTTTTCAGAAAGAAGAAAAAAGTAATCGTCATTGGTGACCTTCAGGAATGTAAAAGGGTATTTGCTATAATCAGTCAGACACAATCAGTTCCCGACCTTGCAGGATTTGTGAGCCCTGAGAATGGGCAGGCAGGTACTGATTTCATCGGACACATTGATCAAATCCAGGATATTGTTCAAATCAACCAGGTTGACGAGCTGGTTTTTTGTGCTGCTTCCATGCCTTCTCATGAAATTATCCGAACCATGCTTCAGTTCACCCATACAGGAATCGAATTCAAAATCGCGCCTCCTGAAAGCATGTCTGTAATTGGCAGCAGTTCAAATGACATATCGGGTGAGCTTTATGTTCTGCATTTCAACACACTTTCGCGAATTCTGAACAAAAGAAAGAAGCGGCTTTTTGATGTTATCCTGTCTGTTATTTTGGTTGTATTAAGCCCGGTGCTTGTTTTTCTGGTGGCTGAACCTGCCGGCTTGTACAGGAATATATTCAGTGTGCTGAAAGGCGCTGCCTCATGGGTGGGCTATTATCAGTCGACAGGCGGAAATCATCCGGGCTTGCCTAAAATTCGACCGGGCGTCCTCACGATGCATGATTTGCACATGAACAGTTTGCCAGGCGCCGGGTCGGATGAGCAGTTGAATCTCATGTATGCCAAAGACTACCGGATAACTAATGATTTGAGAATTTTATTTAACGGGTATAAGCAATTGGGCCGACTGCCATCCGGAATGCCCGGAACCGTTCATTGACGCACGTCGTGCATTTAGTTACCCACATCAATTAACATCACAAAGTACTGACAACTAAAGGTATCTTAATAAACAGTTGATAAATAACGCTTCATAACATGTTGACAGTTATTATAAATTGTTATTAATTAATTAAATTTGTTATGTTAGAAGCCGAACTATGAAACCCAATACATCAATCAGACCAATTTTTACAGCATTTATCTTGCTGTTTTTTGTTTTTGCAACAGCTTACCCGCAGGGAGAGGAAAGGCTTAAATCTGTGTTTGTTGAAGCTGAATCTTACTTTTTGTTTGAGGAATTCAGAGATGCACTGCCTTTATATCAGCGTATCTTGGTTGCAGACCCGGAGAATTACAACATCAACTACAAGATTGGGATTTGTTATCTGAATGATGTATACCAGGTTCAGAAATCCATATCTTATTTGGAAAAAGCGGTAAAAGGCATTAACAGCGCCAGTAAACCAACCAGTTTTAAAGAGCGGCAGGCACCTCCTGAGGCGCTCTATTATCTTGGAAACGCTTACAGGGCAAACAACAAGTTGGATGATGCCATTAAAGCTTACCAACAGTTTAAGCTCATTCTTGACCCGGTAGTTTATGATGCGGCGCTTGTGGACGAGCAGATAAATGCGTGCAACGTTGCCGCCCGGCAGCAAAAGAATCCCATGTATTTCATATCGGTTAATGCTGGCGAAGGCATCAATGACCGGTTTGAAGAGATCAATCCGTTGGTTTCGGGCGATGAAAAGGTCATGGTGTTCACAAGAAAGTTGCAGTTTTATGATGCCGTGTTTTATTGTCATCGTGATAATGGCAAATGGTCCGAACCGCTTAACCTCACACCTTTTTTCGGACTTGATGGCAATTCTTATTGTACCGGGCTTTCTTACGACGGGGATGAAGTTTTTGTATACCGGAGCGATAATTTCGACGGCAACCTGTATTCCAGCAAATTTAAAAATGGCAAGTGGTCAAAACTGGAAAAGCTGAATGGTAATATCAATACGAAGTACTGGGAATCACATGCATCTTTGTCAAAAGATGGAAGAACCCTTTACTTTACAAGCAACCGTGAAGGGGGATATGGCGGACTCGACATTTATCGCTCCGAAAGAAGCCGTGGAGGCGACTGGGGGCCGGCAATTAATCTGGGCCCGGTAATCAATTCCAGATTCAACGAAGATACCCCTTTTGTTACTGATGATGGCAGTACCATTTATTACAGCTCAATGGGGCACTATAATATGGGCGGGTACGACATATTCTACAGTACAAAGCTTGATGACGGACAGTGGGCAAAGCCGGTGAATGCCGGATATCCGTTGAATACCACCCGGGATGATTTGTTTTTCTTCCCTGTCCGAGATGGGGCTTATGCCTATTATTCAAAATATGATCCGGCTGATTCCTATGGCATGATGGATATTTACAAGCTCGAAGTATTCACAGACCTGCACCCGAGAAAATTTATTATGAACGGAATCACCAGGATAAACGGACAGGTAAATCCGGATTACGGCAGGCTTACAGCAACTCTTGTAAACAGCAAAACAGGGAAAATAGTTGACCAAACGCGGCTCAATGCCGATGGTTCATATACCCTGAATGCCATTTCAGGTGATTTTGACCTGAAAATACAGGGAGAGGGCATTGCCGACCACAGTGAAAAGATATCCATTCCACTGAACAATCCTTCCAATATCTATGCCTTGTCATCTGTTCTCACAGCATCGTCTTTCGGAACCACAGCAGAAGAAATTGCACAGCTACCAAAGAATGAACCGGTAACAGGGCCCGGGATGATTATTCCGGTTGCTGCCTATAATGTAACTACCAATGAATCCATCCCGATCAGGCTGGATCTGGAAAAGAACACCAGATTAACAGTGCTTACCATGCTGGATGGGAGGCCATTGAAAACAGAGAACTTTGATATTAAACGCCGCAAGTTTGTGTATATGCTTACTCCGGAACCCGGCATGAATACACTGCGTTTCACACTTAGAAACAGTGACGGAGACAGCACGGTTCGTGAGGTCACGGTTGTTTATACACCTGCTGTTGATGAACAGGCAGTCATTCCTCCGACAAAACTAACTGTACTGGCCGACAGTGACCGGTATATGGGTGTTTCTGCCATGGCCGACGGAAAGCTTCGTGAATTCCTCAATACGTTGAATCTGCATGAACTGAATTTCAAATCAGCAGCCGATTTGTATGACTATCTGTTGAAGCATGCAGCCGGGCAAGGTTACTCATCAAAGGAAATTGAGGCACTTATGTCGCGCTTTCTTTCGCAGAAAGATCTGAATCTGTTCTACGAGGAGCTTCGGGATAATTCACCTGACAGCCTTGCTGCCTCTTTAGCCGGAATGAATTTAAAAACCAACAATATTTATTCTTCAGATGCCCTGCTTGATTATCTATATAAGAATTCAGCCTCAGGCAATTACAGTATTGATGATCTGAGGAATGCCCTGTACAAAATTGCCTCGCTCAACCGTGATCCGCTTGAACTAATCAGGCTGCTGGAGTCATATGCCACCGGTGACCTGGCCACTTATCTTGCAGAGATGCGGCAGAATCAAAAACTTTATCCCGATTCACGTTCGGTTGCCGACCATATTATGAAAGGCTTATTGAACAATGAATTTTCGGCCGATCTCCTGGAATCAGCACTTGCTCTTGCCGCAACAGATATCAATGTTCATTTCCTTTCGCAGAGCCTGATCTTTATTTCATCAGACAACCTGAAACAAACTTTGCTCGATTTGGATATGGATCAGCAGAAAATATGGAATTCACAGCAGCTTATTTCGTATTTGCTTGAAAATGCTGACATACGCGATTATTCCAAAAGAGAGGTGCTTGAAAATATTGAAAAAGTAAGAAGAGATCCGTATTATTTTGTTGACCTGTTCCGCAAGATGTTGATGGAAAAAGCTACCGGCAGCCTCAAGGAGTTTCTGCAGGAAATGGATATCCGCAATCTGAAGCTGAACACATTTGAGGAACTGCTTCAGTACCTGCTTAACCAGTCGCAATTCAACGACTACAACCGGGAGATGGTATACCAACTGCTGATTGATATCATCAATCCCAAGAATGTTGGAGAGTTTATCAGGCTTTTGAAGCAATTTGCTGATGAACGGATTATCAGAGCAATTGATGCTGCAGATACACAACAGTTTTCAAAGCCTCTCGAAGTAATGCAATACCTCCTGTCGGTTGCGGATCAGTTTGAGTATTCTGAAAAAGATTTGCTCAGGCTGCTGCTTAAAATGGTACTGATGAAGGGCCCCGATGCCGGAAGCAGTGATGCCAGACAGGGTCTTTTTTCTGGCATTGAGCGGCCCGTACTGGTAACATCGCTGGTGATAGTCAACCTGATTATTATTATTCTCCTAATCCTGTTTATACTGAGAAAAAAGCGTAAGAATGAGTAAAAAAGCGATTATTATCTTTCTGTTTCTTACGATCCTAATTCCCTTACCGGGTCAGAAAATCGTTCCCACGCCGGCGGATCTTTATAAAGACGCTGTTGAGTTCATGTATTCTGAAGATTATAAAGATGCGCTGTTCATCCTGCTCAACCTTCAGGAAAACGGCTATCGGAATCCGAACACCAGTTATCTTATCGGGGAATGTTATCTGAATATCCAGGGACAAAAAACCAGGTCAATACCCTACCTGAAGGAGGCCTCTCAAAAAGTATCATTGGGTTACAAGGGCAATACGCTTGAGGAAGCATATGCACCAGTTAAAACTTTATTGTACCTGGGAATTGCTTACCGGATCAACAATGATTTCGACAACGCACTGCATTATCTGAACAGTTATCTGAATACTATTGACGATGTGGAAAAGGACGAAAGGAACCTTGCTGAATTTCATATTTCCAGATGCAATAATGCCATGGAAATGATTCAGGCTCCGTCGGAATTTTCGAGCACTACTTTGCCCGATGAGATTAACACAGCCTATTCGAACTTTAATCCCCTGGTAACAAATGACGAGCGGGTTATTTACTATATGAACGAGCTGAAATTCTACGATGCGGTGATGACCTCAGTACAAGCCGATGCAGGATGGCAGCCACCTGAAAACCTCACTCCAAAAGTTAAATCAGATGGGGATCACCTTGTTACCGGATTGTCGGCAGATGGCAAGCAACTGTTCTTTGTTGCCTATGACCCATATCACAGAGGTGAACTATATACAGCAACGTATATTAATGGTGCATGGAGTGAATTGGAAAAGCTGAATAATCAGATTAACACCCAGTTTAACGAAACCCACGCTTCGGTTTCACCTGACGGGAAAACGCTTTATTTTACAAGCGACCGAAAGGGAGGCTATGGCGGACTTGACATTTACCGCTCTTACCTGACCGGATCAGGTGAATGGGGGAAACCCGTGAACCTGGGTCCGCTTATCAATTCTCCCTATAATGAGGAATCGCCATTTCTGTCTGCTGACGGCCGGAATTTGTACTTTAGCTCGCAAGGCCATTACAATATGGGTGGATATGATGTGTTCTTTTCTGCACTAGGAGAAGATAATCACTGGCTTCCTCCTGTGAATATCGGATACCCGCTTAATTCAACAGATGATGATCTTTTCCTGTTTCCCCTTGGCGACGGCCATTTGGCCTACCAGTCAAGATATTCCGCTGTAAATGGTCAGATGGATATAATCAGGTATCATATTAAGAAAATTGGCAAACCGGCCCGGTTCTTTGTAAACGGAAAAATCACCCTGCAAGCCGACTCAGGTTATGATGCTTCCCGGGTTCAGGTGGCGTTTATTGATCAATTAACCGTTGATACGTTGGTTGTTAAGTCCTTAAATGAGGATGGCTCTTTCAGACAAAAGTTGCCGGCAGGGAATTATAACCTGGATTTTTCCGAAGAGAACCAAAAACTGTTGACAAAAAACCTGAATATCCCCGACTATTTTCCGCATAACAACCTGGTAATTCAGGAAGAAATAACTGTACCCTCCAGAAAGGCACGCAGAGATACCTTCTATGTGAAGGACGTTCGTTTCGCTTTTAACAATTGCAAGCTGGATGAGATATACAGGACCTATCTGGATGAAGTGGCCACAATTCTCCGGAAATATCCCGAACTGGTTGTGCAAACTGACGGTTATACGGATGCGCTGGGAAGCACAGGGTATAACTATAATCTATCGTTGATGAGGGCAACTGCTGTGGCGGACTATCTGAAGGAAAAACAGATTCTTCCGGACAGAATCAGGATACAGGCAAAAGGGGAGACCAACCCGGTAGCTTTGAATAAAAATCCAAACGGAACAGACAATTCGCAGGGCAGGAGTTATAACAGACGCGTTGAGCTTATCTTTTCGGGAATTCCTGTTGAAGTCATCCTTCTACCAATCAATGATGTGCCGGAGTCACTCCGGCTTAGGTGATTCATGGACCTGCAGAACCTGATAGTATTTAGAAGGGTTAATTTTAGCTAACCTGTCGTTAAATGATTAAATTTGTAATATACAAAATTACCTGCACATGAAAACGGTCCTGTTGCTTGCTTTCATTCTGCTTTTGAATATGCCTTCAGAAGCACAAGAAAAGAACCTGACTGAACTGAAAGAGTACTTTTCTGATGCCGAATTTTTCTTTGCCCAGGAAGAATATGCCGATGCCCTGTATGACTACCTGGAACTTTATAACAACGGGTTTAAGGAGAACGCCAACATCAATTATAAAATGGGCATCTGTTACCTGAATATTCCGGGTCAGAAGGACAAGGCAATCGGACATTTGCTGGAGGCAGTGAAAAATGTTTCCAAAAAGTACAGTGAAAGCAAGTTAAAACAGAAATCAGCTCCCCTTGATGCCTATCTTTTTCTGGGCAATGCCTACAGGGTAAACAACAAACTCAACGATGCCATTCAGGCTTATAACAAATATAAAGAAGTTGCCGTTAGCGCCGAGGAGATCAAATTTGCCGACCAACAGATTAGTGCATGCAACACGGCTCTCAGTTTCATGAACAATCCGCTCAGGGTGAAGCTGACTAACCTGGGCGACTCGGTAAACGGCACATCTTCAAATTTCAAGGGCGTTGTGTCGGGAGATGGCAAAACGCTGGTATTCATGAATGAGCTGCCCTTTTATGATGCTGTTTATTTTTCGAAATACAACAACGGCTGGTCGTCACCTGTTAACATAACACCCCAGATTGAGTCAGACGGAGACCAGTATGTATCATCAATTTCCTATGACGGCACCAAGCTTTTTCTTACACGGGAAGATGCCTTTAACAGCGATATTTACATGAGCCGTTATGATAATAACCGGTGGACTAAATCGTTGCCTGTAGCAGGGCAGGATATCAATACAAAATTCTGGGAATCACACGCATCTCTTTCAAAAGACGGTAAGTCGCTTTATTTTACAAGTAACCGGAAAGGCGGCGTGGGTGATATGGATATTTATGTATCGAAACACCAACCTGATGGAAGCTGGGGACTCCCGGTCAATTTGGGTATTCCGGTTAACACATCGCTCAACGAGGATACCCCTTTTATTACTGATAATGACAGCTTACTCTATTATAGTTCACAGGGCAATGAAAACATGGGCGGATATGACATATTTGTTTCCAGTCTTGATGCTTCAGGGAAGTGGTTGAAGCCGGAAAACATGAAATATCCTGTTAATACAACCGATGACGATCTTTTCTATTATCCATGGAACAACAATCAGGTGGGTTACATTTCCAAAATTCAACCTGACGGGTTTGGCAAAGAAGACATTTATGCGGTGCAACCCTATGATTCAAAAGAATTGCCGGAGTTACTTACAGATTTCTTTAAAGATTCCGAACCTGCTCTCAGGGAGTTGATTCCTGTTGAAACACCGGAACCGGGCAAAATAGTTGAGCCGGCACCAATAGTGCACCCGGAACAAACAACTGTACCTGAAAAACCGGCTGAACCTGCCCAACCGGAAAAATTGGCAGAACCTGTCGTTCAACAGATTCCCAAAGAGATCGATCTGGATCCGGTTTACTTTGCATTCGATAACTTTCAACTGAATGAGGAAGGCAAAAAGCAATTGGATAAGATTTTTCAGTTACTGAAGGATCATCCTGCTGTTCGCGTCAAATTTATTGGCCATGCCGATGCCAAAGGCCCTGCCGAATACAACCAGAAACTATCGGAAAAACGTGCCAATGCGGTTCTTAAATACATCCTGGAAAGGGGTGTTGACTCAGCCAGACTTGAAGCGAAAGGAATGGGTGAGCAGCGTTTCGCAGCAATCAACTCCAACCCCGATGGCTCGGATAATCCTGAAGGGCGCAGATTGAACCGCAGAGTTGAGTACGAAATTACAGGAGCAAATGACATCATATTGACGATTCGCGCCACTCCTGTTCCTGAAAATCTGAAATTTAAGCAGTAGTTATATTATCATGCGTGCCTTGCTGTTTACGGCTTTGTGGGTTGCCTTATTGATGCCCTTATGTGCACAATCAGGGATTGATCCTAAGGAATCTTTCAATGAAGGAGAGTTCTTCTTCACGCGGGCTGAGTATGAGGAAGCTGCCTATTATTTCCGCAAGCTGGTTGAGCACAATCCTGCCAACAGCCATTTCAATTTCAAACTGGGCGAATGCTATATGAATATCCCGGGCAGGGAAGCTTTGGCTATTCCTTTTTTTGAAAAAGCAACATCCCGAACCGTGGCTAAAAACCAATACAATCGTAAGAGTTTTGAAGAGACAAGTGCCCCATGGCACGCCTGGTTTTACCTGGGAAATGTATACCGCATTGCCGGAAGGCTGGATGATGCGCTTGATGCCTACAATACATTTGTTAACAACACCGCGATGTATTATGGGAGTTACAATGTGAATGTAGTGGAGAATGAAATGAAGTCATGCGAGCGGGCCAAGATATTAATGGATAGTCCGGTTAATGTGACTTTTGAGTTATTGGACAGCGTTATTAATACTTCTGCCTCAGAGCTCTACCCGGTTGTGGATGCTGCCGAAGAGAACCTGGTTTTTGTCAGGCGGCTGAAGTTCTATGATGCCATCTTTCATGTTGCCAAAGAAGGGAGTAGTTGGGGCATCCCGGTTAATCTGAATCCACAGATAGGTTCCGACGGTGATTTTTATCCGGTATCGCTTTCTGCTGATGGTAATGAACTTTATTTGCTGAGGGTTTCGGGGATGGGTAAAGACCTATATGTGTCCTATTTCAGAAATGGGGTATGGACAAAAGCTGAATCTTTGGGTAAGCCGGTGAATAGTACTGCCGATGAAACCTGGGCCTGCATTTCAGCTGATAAGCAGGTACTCTGGTTTACCAGTTCACGCAAAGGCGGATTTGGAGGATTGGATCTGTATTACAGTCATAGAAAAGGAGACAAATGGGGAAAGCCAAAAAATGCAGGCCGGATAGTCAACACACCTTTTGATGAAGAAAGTCCTTGCCTTGCTAATCATGACAGCATACTCCTGTTTAGTTCAAAAGGACATTACGGAATGGGAGGTTACGATATTTTCTTTACTTCAAAATCGGGGAAAGCCTGGAAAACTCCTGTAAATCTTGGTTTTCCTGTCAACAATACAGCTGATAATTTTGGCTACTCAACTGCAGTTAGTAAAACAGGATACATGTCGCGCATTCCCGATATGGACAAGCAGGGAAGCGAAGATGTTTTCCGGATTATTTTCAGATCTAACCATCCCCTGCCATAGTATGCCGGAAACTGAAATATTGCTGAGAGCAGTTGAGCCGTACGATATAGAAGTATTGTACCGCTGGGAAAATGATCCCGAGATATGGCGGGTAAGCAATACCATAGCCCCTTTCTCCAAGTTCATTCTGGAAAAGTATATTGAGAGCGCTCACCTGGATATTTACCAGGCAAAACAACTGCGCCTGATGATTGATGTTTCGGAAAACAAGGGTGAAACACGAACGGTTGGCACTGTTGATCTTTTTGATTTTGATCCTTTTCACAACCGTGCCGGTGTTGGCATTCTCATTGGGGAACAATCCGACCGGAAGAAGGGAATCGCCACGCTGGCTCTGAGAAAATTCATTGATTACAGCTTTAATACATTACAGTTACATCAGTTATATTGCCATATTACAAGTGGAAATGATGACAGCCTGAAGTTATTTAAGAAATGCGGTTTTAAGGTAACCGGGCGTAAAGCAGAATGGATTAAAACGCCCGCAGGTTATGTTGAGGAAATTTTACTTCAATTAGTAAATGTAGAATAACAAGGGATTACCTTTTTTTTCCAGTTGTTTTTCGTGTTTAGGTTTATTTTTTTCATAAATTAGATTGATGTTCTAGAATTCAATACTCAAAACGGTATTTGCATTGCAGTATTTACGTAAATATCCGAAACTATCCGGCAGACCTATAGTCCTGTCTTTACTTGCTTTTCTCTTCGTTTCCGCATTATCTCTGCATGCACAGAGTGAGGTGGAAATTCGCTCGTTGATCAGAGAAGGAGATATAAAAAAACTGATTAAGGCTGATGAATATAAGGCCAATGCGGATAAACTGGTTGAAGAAGCCAGTCAGTTGAATATGGATGTTTTACTCATGCAGGCAGACCCCGATCTGGATGAGAAGACAAAAGTAAAGAAAGCCGGCCAGATTGAAAGTCAGGCTCAGCAAAAACAAATTCAGGCTTCTGCACTTTATGAGAAATGCAGCGAGATTAAATTTACGGTGTACAAACAGTATATCGATGAATTTTGGAAGGCTCATGAGGGTGAGGAAACGGATTATCTGAATGCCAAATTACTGGAAGAGCAATCCAGTGACCATTTCTTTCAGGCTGTGAGTTTCCGGATTGAGGCAAAGAAAATGGATGACCTGTACATGCGGCTTGAGAAATTATCTGAGGCGAACAATCTCGAGAATGAAGCATTGCATAAACAAATCACCGCACTTGCTGCCTATTATCTGAAGAATGAAGTACCTGCCGATGAGGATACTCCTGTTGCTGAAACAGAAGCTTATTTAGTTGAAGAAACAACTCCTGCCCCGGAAGCAGAAATGCCTGCCGGGGCATTAATACCAACTGATATTTTGGAGGTTGACACAACACAAACCCGGGTCGATTTGCCTGGAGTTTTTGCTGAGCAACCTGTTCCGGATGCAATAGAAGCGCCTGTTGTAGCTGTAGATCACGCAGAAATTGTTTCTGCTGATATCACATTGCCTGATAAAATGGAAATCAATCAATCCATGATTGACTCCTACAACCGGTATATTGCCGGAGGCAATTTCAATGACACCACTTTATCTACCGGCAAAATAGCAGGTATCACTGATTTTGATACCGACAGGATGCTTCAACTTTGGTATGAATACGTGTATGGTCAACAGGTGTATGAGAATGAACAGGAAATTGCTGAAACTACCGATAGTACTGTTGTGGCGGAAGAGGTTACACCTGTCGTTTCAACCCCTCCGGCTTCAGGTATAAAAAGCGAAATTGGAATTGTTACCGAGGAGAACAGGAGCGAAATTGTTCCTGCTGATGAAGAAGTAATTTATCGCGTTCAGATTGCCGCCAACCGCACTGAGCTTTCACAAAGAGCATTAAGCAAGATGTACTACGGCAAAAAAAGTGTGGAAATGGTAAATGAAAATGGCTGGTATAAGTATTCAGTAGGCGATTTTGCTACTTATGAGGAAGCCAGTAAATTCCGAAACTCAACCGGTATGAGCAATGCCTTTGTTGTTGCCTATCGGAAGGGAACGCAATTCACTTCGGGCATTACTGAAGTTATTGAGAAAAACCGGCAAGCATTTGCACCCGGGGGAGATCAGCGTTTGCCTGCAGGTTTCGTGTTTCGTATACAGGTAGCAGCAAGCAGGATTCCCTTAAATATGGGTCAACTGAAGAGAATCTATACAGGTGATTATCCCATTGAAATGATTCAAGAGGATGGATGGTATAAATACCAGTTTATGGGTGTCAGATTATATTCTGATGCGATTCAGTTGCTGAAGAACGTGAATACTTCAGGAGCGTTCGTTGTTGCTTATGAAAACGGAGCAAAGATTAGCCTGGCTGAAGCTGTTAGAAATACAAAGGAGCTTGAAAACAAGGTCAGGACGTATGGACGAAAAGGACAGATTCAGGAGATTGAATTTCATCTGCAATTTGCAGCATCAAAAATTCCGCTTTCTACTGATGAACTGAGACTTATGTACGCGGGTTCTGAGCCGATTTCGATTGTGTACGAAGACGGCTGGTATAAGTATCATCTCAAAGCAGGCAATTCACCTGAAATGGCAGAGCAGCTTAAAGAAACGTGTATGGTAGAAAAAGCATTTATTGTACCCTATAAAAGGGCTGCAAAAATAGGATATTACCAAGCAATTCAGGAAATTAAACAGAATTCTAAATAACTAATATACGTGGCTATGAAAATCTCGATTCAACACCGCTACAGTTTAGTAGTGAAGATATTGCTGATGACAGGGATAATTTTTACATCCTGTATATCTCAGAATAAAGTGAAACTGTTACAGGAAAGAACTGCCAGGGAAGCAGCTGCAGAATTTGCAAACAGCAAAAGTACCACTTACAGGTTACAATCAGGAGATCATCTGTATATCGAAGTATACAGCGTGGACCCAAAAACCAGCAAGTTTTTCCAGACGGATTTCCCGGACCTGATGAATCCGACCTATTTGTATCTGAAGAGTTTCTCGGTTGATGAATCCGGATATATTAATTTCTCCTTCGTTAATAAAATGTATGTTAAAGGCCTCACTATTGCCGAAGTGAAGGATCAGATACAAAACACACTTAATGAATACTTTAAAGAGTCCACAGCTGTTGTTAAACTGGTGAATTTTGAAGTGTCTGTTATTGGTGAGGTAAATAGTCCCGGAAGTTTTACCGTATACCGAGACCAGCTGAATCTCTTCCAGGCATTAGGACTGGCTGGAGGATTGAAAGATTTCGGGAATCCCAAAAAGGTAAAACTGGTCAGGCAATCGCAAACAGGTTCCAACCTGGTGGAGCTTGATTTGTCAAATAATAAGATTTTGGAATCGCCTTACTTTTATATGCAGCCAAACGATATTGTTTATGTTGAACCATTAAATGCCAAATCCTGGTCATACAGCAGATTTCCATATGAAACGATCCTGGTGTTGATTTCAACGGCATTAGTTGGATACAATATACTGGTGGATTAGTTTTTTGGGTTAACTGACATTGCTGAACACTGGAGATTTTGCAAGATGATGAACGAGGGTTATATGGATTTCGAAGCCGAAGAATCCATAGATATTAAGGCTTTTATTATAAAGTGTTTGCGCCATTGGCATTATTTTGTATTTGCCCTGATTGTTTCTTTTCTTATAGCCATGTTATTCAACCGGTTAAAAGCTCCGGAGTACAGGGTTACCTCCTATGTTCTTATCAGTGATATCGAAAATCCTCTTGACCCCCAAGCCTTTGTGGGGGCATCTCTTACGGGAAATCCATATAAGCTTCAGAATGAGATAGGTATTCTTCAGTCAAAAAGCCTTACTGAAAGAACCTTGCAGGAAATGGATTTTTTTACTTCCTATTATGCTGAAGAAAGGTTCATTTCAACGGTTCTATACAATGAAGCACCGTTCTATGTGGAGATTGACAGTTCATTCGGTCAGCCATTGGGTGTAAGATTCAACCTTACCTTTACATCTGATACCAATTTGATTGTTGAAGCTTCCGGTAATGAAGCGGTTATTCATATTTTTAAGTTAAATAAGGATGTCGGGCTGGTATCGGATTTTAGGTTTGCAGATACCCTGTCATTTGGGGATCTCTGCGGAAACCAGTATTGCCGGTTCAGAATTCTTCCGGATTTTGATAAATTAAGCCAGATTGGAAGCCGCCAAAGCTATTCTTTTGAATTCAACAGCCTGGCACAATTGACCGGAGACTTCAGATTGCGTGAGGTTGAAGCTACCAAGAACTCATCTATTCTGAAGTTATCGGTCAGGTGTGGCAATGTAGGCAAGGGCGTTGCTTATTTGAATAAATTAACCAGTGTATACCTGGAAAAAGGGGTGGAACGCGATGACCGGATTGCTGTTTCGACCATTAATTTTATTGACGACCAGCTCAAAGAGATTTCCGACTCGCTGCGTTATTCCGAAGATAAACTACAGCATTTCAGAACTACCCGGGGCGTAACAAATATTGATTTTCAGGCACAGCAAACCTATCAGCAAATGGAAAGCCTGCAGAACACCAAGGCTGAACTTATTGTCAAATCGAAATACTATAGGTATCTGGAAGAATACCTGCAGCAGAATAACAGAGCAGATGATCTGATTGCACCATCTTCTATGGATATCAACGATCCCCTGATGAATAACCTGATCATTGAACTAACCAGGTTGTATGCCGAGCGAACAGAAATGTCGTTTAATACAATCAAAGACAATCCCTACCTGAGTTCGCTTGAGCGAAAAATCAGCGATGTAAAAGCCAAATTGCTGGAAAATATTGACAACATCATTAAGAATTCCGACATCTCACTTCGTGAAATTGATTCAAGGATAGCGATAATTGAATCTGCCATCAATCAGCTTCCTGAGAGTCAGCGCGAGTTGCTGGTCATTGAAAGAAAATTCAAGCTCAATGATGCCATATACACCTACCTGTTGACCAAGCGTTCGGAGGTTCAGATATCCAAGGTATCCAACCTGCCTTCCAATGAAGTATTGGATATTGCATCACCAACCGACTACGAAATTATCAGCCCCAACATCAGGTCAAATTTTATTATTGCCATCATGCTGGGTTTGATTATCCCGATAATTTTAATATACCTTGGTGAGTTTTTTCGCAATAAAATACTGGATAAAAAGGATATTCAAAGTATTACAAGCCTGGAAGTAGTTGGGCAGATCATTCACAGTCCATACAAAACCAATCTGGTTGTCAACGATTTTCCAAATTCTCTTGTTGCTGAGTCATTCCGAACTTTGCGAACTAATTTTCAATTTTTCAATGATGCAAGTGGAAAGAATGTGGTGCTTATAACCTCGATCATCAAAGGGGAGGGGAAAAGTTTTACATCAGTGAACCTGGGAAGTGTTTTTGCACAAGGGTTAAAGAAGGTGGTAATCCTGGATTTTGACTTGCGCAAGGCCAAAATCAAACAATATCTTGATATTGACTCAGATGACGGGCTCAGCAGGTATTTAAGCAACAATACAAACCTGGATGATATCATTTTTTCATCGGGAGTTGCCAACCTCGATGTCATACCTTCCGGACCAATACCTCCCAATCCGCTGGAATTGGTTTCGTCTGATAAAACCGCAGAACTTTTTGAGGAACTCAAAAAGAGATATGATGTAATATTGATCGATTCACCACCCATTGCTTTGGTATCAGATGCTTTGTTGTTAATCAAATATGCAAGTGTAAGGCTGGTTGTGGTCAGGTATAATTATACTCCAAGGAGTTTATTTGCAACTGTTTTGAGTGATTTGGAAAAGCGTGGGATTAAACCCCTGAACATCGTATTGAACGATGACCGAATCGGATCAAATGGATATGGATACGGATACGGATATGGATATGGATATGGTTACGGTCATGATACAGGTAGGCGAACAATCCGGCAGAAAATCTCGGGTGTCTTTCGATTCAGGTGATCCGGTCAGGATGCATTTAACTGGTCGAATTCCGGCACATCCTGTAAGAAAGAGAATTTTTTACTGGTTAAATCAATGAAGCAGCAATAGTGTTTCATGCCGTTTGTGATTAACATGTAAGCAGCCTTATGCTTATGGTTGTATCGGCCAGCCTGATCAAAAACATGCTGGTTTATTTCTACTCCGGCGGCCTTGCACTCAATGATCATCAGCGGCTTTCCTTTGCGGTCATATACCAGCAGATCATACCGCATCCGATTCCGATTCTGTTTAAAGCCTTTTTCCACCGAAATCAATTGCATGGGGAATTTTTTTTCTCTAACCAGGAAATTTACCATATGCTGTCTGACCCATTCTTCGGGTGTAAGAAGGACAAAGCGACGCCGTATTTCATCAAAAATGTATTTTTTCCCGCGGTCTTCTTTTATCCTGAAGAAATATGTTGGTAAATTTAACGGTTCCATCATATGGATTTTCTCTCGTAAATATAAGTATTTGGACCAATAAACCAGGGATCATAATGACTTTTGACGCAATCATGACGGCATTGAAAGCCGGAACCTACAAACCGGTATATTTCCTGATGGGAGAAGAGCCTTACTTTATTGATGTCATCACAGACTACATTGTGAATCATGCCTTGCCTGAAAGCGAAAGGGCATTTAACCAGCTTGTTTTATACGGACGTGATACCGATATGGGAACTATTGTTGGTTCATCCCGGAAATTCCCTATGATGGCTTCCCGGCAGCTCATTGTGGTAAAAGAGGCACAGCATTTACGAAGCCTTGAAGGTCTTGAGAGTTACCTTTCGGAACCGCTGCAATCAACCATATTGGTCTTTGCTTATAAATATAAAAAACTTGATAAGCGCATCAAGGTGGCCAAACTGCTGGCTGAGAAAGCCGTGGTTTTTGATTCGGAAAAAATACGTGAAGATAAAGTGCCTGCATGGATTACTTCGCACCTGGGGTCATTGGGCTACCAGATAGAACCAAAAGCAGCATCACTTCTGGTTGATTTTCTGGGTAACGACCTGGGCCGGATTGCCGGAGAGTTGAATAAACTGATCCTGGTTTTACCGGATGGTTCAAAAATGATTACACCAGCCCTCATTGAGAAAAACATCGGAATCAGTAAGGATTTTAACAATTTCGAATTAAATAAGGCACTTGCATCCAAAGATGTGGTAAAAGCAAACCGGATTGCCAATTATTTCGCTGGCAATCAAAAAAAAAATCCCCTGGTTCTGACCCTGTCCTCACTTTTTTATTATTTTACCAAAATTTTGCTTTTTCACGGCATTTCAGACAAAAGCAGGGAAAATGTTGCCCGCGAACTGGGAATCAATCCTTATTTTGTAAATGAGTATCAGCAGGCAGCCAAAACTTTTCCACTGGCAAAAACGAAACAGGTGATTTCCTGGCTTCGTCAATACGACCTGAAAGCTAAAGGTGCATCGGCTGCATCTGAAGGAGATCTTCTCAGGGAATTGGTATATAGAATTTTGCATTAGTAAATAAATAATTGATGATTACATACATTCTGATTGTTTTTACAGCTTTGGTTTCCATACCGGCCTTCAGCAACCACGACAGGTTTTTGAAGTTACAATTCAACCCTTACCAGATTTATCACCGGAAGCAATGGTACAGGATGCTGACCCATGGATTTTTACATGCCAACTGGACACACCTGATTGTGAATATGCTGGTGCTGTTTTTCTTCGGGCCCTATGTGGAAAAAAATCTGAGTATGATTTTAAATCCCGGTATGCAGCAATGGGACAAGCTGATTTACCTGTTGTTCTACTTTGCTGCCATTGTTGTTGCCTCCCTGTCAAGCCTTTATAAACATAAGGACCATCCCTGGTACAATGCTGTAGGGGCCTCAGGAGCGGTATCTGCAATTATCTTTTTCTTTATTTTTTTCAATCCCTGGGAACTCATTTACTTTTACGGCATATTACCGGTTCCGGGAGTCATTATGGGCGTTTTATACCTGATATATTCGCATTATATGAGCCGGCGTGAAGCTGACAATATCAACCACGATGCGCACATGAGCGGAGCCATTTTTGGCTTTGTTTTTCCATTGTTTATTAATTACCGTTTAATTCACCTGTTTATTGACGAATTATTGAGCTTCTCGTTCTGAAAGGTTTAAATTGTTCGCTGGGATGTTACATTCATATATCTGTTTGAACGGAGCATACATTAAAGGAAATGAGCCATGTCTCTTTCCGGGGAACAGGGCTTTCAGATATGCAGATTCATTGTCTGAAAACATGCATGCTTTTGCCACTGAACCGCAGTTTCTCGAACATCATCTGAACAGGCTTACAGATAACATGCAGCTTCTTTCCATGGACGTTCCCGCTTATTTTACTGCCGAAAACCTGCACCAGCTGATTGAGCGATTGCTGAACAAAAACAGGATATTCGGCGGGGCGGGTATCCGGCTTACTGTTTTTCGCAATAATGAGCAGGATTTTGTTCCTGCAGATCATCGTGTTTCTTTCATATTGGAGAGTAAACCTCTCAAAGCCGGCAAGTACGAACTGAATGAAAAGGGGCATTGCATTGATATTTGTACTGAATTTATCAAGGTAAAAGGGAGGTTGTCGGGATTAAGAAGCAGTAATTCAACAATGTATTTGATGGCTGCTATGCAGGGTAGGAAAGAAAATATGGATGCGGTGATCTTGTTGAACGAAGACAACAGATTGGTGGAAACAACAGACTCCAACATATTCTTGGTAAGTGGCAACTCTGTTTATACACCGGGGATTGACCAGGGCTGTATACCCGGAATCATGCGCCGGATTGTTGCCGGGTTGGCCAATGAGTCCGGTTTTAGCGTAAATGATCAGTGCAGTCTCACGCCCATGGCGCTTGATGATGCAGAAGAGGTTTTCCTGACTAACGCAACCGAAGGAATATGCTGGGTGGGGGCATACCGTAAAAGAAGGTATTATAACAAAGCTGCAAAACAACTGACTGCCCGATTAAACAATCTGGCTTTTGGCGGGTGAAAGGAATCATTAAATCTGGAAATGGGAATACATCAAACCAAGGTGACAGACCGTATTATCTTTCAATTCATTTGCGGATTTTCCGGGAAATTCGCCCACATCTGAAACTTCTTACCCATTTTGTTCAGTGTTTTGTTCCAATAAAACTTATTCATGGGTCTCATGATGTCTTCAGGACTGATATCGGCAACTACCCAGGCATTTTCATGAAGTTCATCCTCAAGCTGATTGGATTGCCAGCCACTGTATCCCAGAAAAAAGCGGATGTTATCGTTGCTCAGGTTTCCGGATTCAACCAGTTTTTTAACAACTTCAAATTCACCACCCCAATATACGTTATCAACTACCTTAATGCTGTTGGGTATAATGTCTCCAAGGGTGTGAACATAATGTAGCGTATTGGTCTGCACAGGCCCGCCCAGGGAAACGTTGGCATCGATAACCGGAAAGTCCGATATAATTTCATGAACTTTCATGTTTACAGGCTTGTTCAACACAAATCCTACCGTACCTTCTCCCGAATATTCCGTAATCAGAACGATCGATCTTTTGAAATAGTTATCCATCAGAAATGGTTCTGATATCAGAATCCTTCCCTTCTGAGGGAGAAGCGTATTGTTTACCTCAAAAAAATCATAATAAATTTGCATCACCCTTGTTTTTCAACAATAAATCAAAATTCATTCCATACTTCACTATAACATGAAAATTATTTGAATAGTTTATTTTTTAATTATTTTTTTGATTCAAAAACCAAATGGCTTACGTGAATATGTCACAAGAAATGTCATAGTATAGGCAACAAACAATTTAAAGGTTTTCACACAAGGTTAAATTTAGGTTTACTATTGGAAAGATGGGCCCCGCTCTGCGAGGCCCATTTTCTGTTTTTGCGAATCAATTTTGCATGGGAATCCGGTTATGTTTTAGTGGAATTAATTACTAAATTGGCCCAAAATAACCAGATCATGAAAATCAAGTTTGTGCTGCTGCTTTTATCGGTTTCCTTACTGATCTCCTGCAAAAAAGAAGAGAAAGAATTTAACGAATACTATCCGGATGGAAAACTATGGAAGAAGTCCGTATATGAATCTTCGAAGGATAAGGATAAAAATTATACCTTATTTGAGTTTTTTGAAAGCGGGTCAATTAAGTCGGTTACCCGATTTGAAAATGGAATGAAACAGGGGAGATGCATCAGTTATTATGACAGAAATGAGGTAGCTGAATCCGTCTTTTTTTATGAAAATGATAAATTGTCAGGCATAGGCCGTTACTATGGTAAAGATGGTATGATAACAGATAAGGGACTATTTATTAACGACAGCCTGGTAGTGAAGGAAGAGTTTTATACAAATGGCAAATACACCCAACTCAGAGTTTTTACCAAAAAAAACGGAGCGTTCATTCAGAATGGCAAGATGCTTTATGATGATCAGAACCGGGTTGGACTTGACAATTCCGAATACTATCTGGCTTTTTCGGCTGATTCGGTAAGGGTGGATGACAGCCTGGAAGTAAGGGTGATGTTTTTTGCACTGGGCAAAGACGATGGACATATTGCGCTAACCCTGGGGCGGTTTGATGAAAACCTGGTCAGCCTGTCCAGAGAAAAGATTATTTTAAGCGATTCTTTATCCACAACGTTTTTTTACAAGCCTTCCCGTAAAGGATACAACCTGATTACCGGGAAGCTTTTATACGTAGTTGATCGGCCCAAAGAAAAGGTAAGCGACTTTGTATTTTACCATGACTTTCTGGCCTATTAACAATTGAAGGGTGCATTTCTGATCAACCTGAATCATACCGTCCCAATCGCTTTCCAATCGGGTTTCAGTTCGGAAGGACGCAGTCGCACTGGTTTTGATTGCCGGTACCGGGCTTTTTCTTCACATTGAGGACAGCGTAATCCCAGCCTGATCATGTTTTTGTTCTGACCTACCTCGGTTTCCGGAAATTTGCGGCCAAACACAAAAATATTAATACCCAGCAGCAGAACTGCCAGGGCAACAATTACAATGGCTATGATTAAAATCTGAAGCATAATTGTTTTAAAACCCGTACAAAGTTATAACAAAATTCAGGGGTTTTGGTTTACAGCTTGAACCGCTCCTCCAAAAAGCACTTGAGTTCATTATACTCAGTGATAACCGGGAATTGCGGGTAGTCATTTACCACATTCTGTGGTGGGCGGAACAGCACACCCTGATCAGCTTCAAGAAGCATGTTGATGTCGTTGTATGAATCGCCAAAGGCAATGATTTCATAATTGAGGCTTTTGAGGGCCTTTACTGTTTCTCGTTTAGAATCCTTCTGTCGTAAATTATATCCTGTAATGATTCCGTTGGTACTTACTTCGAGCGAATGGCAGAAAAGTGTTGGCCTGTCGAGCTGATCCATAAGCGGATCGGCAAATTCAACAAAGGTATCGGATACCACAATGAACCGGGTAACCCTCTTGAGCCAGTTGATCATGTCTAAAGCTCCGTGAAGCGGCTTGATGGTTGCAATCACACGTTGTATGTCGAGTAAAGTCAGGTTTTTTTCCTTGAGAATCTTCAGACGGTATTGCATTAACTCGTCGTAATCCTTGATATCGCGTGTTGTCAGTCTGAGTTCGGGAATTCCGGTTCTTTCGGAAACATTAATCCAGACTTCGGGAACCCATACTCCTTCGAGATCAGAACATACAGCATGCAGTTTCTTCATATCCTGTTAATTAAAATTATGAGGCGCCAAGATAGACAAAAATTAAAACCTGTCCTTCAGGTATTCTTTGAAATGTTGGTAATCATGATCCAGTTTATCAAAACTTTCCTCCAGTTCATCCAGTCCTTCCAGTGAGGCAGGCAATGGGGGATCAATTCCCAGTAGCCGGCGGATTTCTTCAGGAAATTTAGCCGGGTGGGCGGTTTCCAGGCAAACAGCTAACCGGCCGGTTGCTTCCGAAGGGTTGTCTGAATAATACTGCATCAGCCCGGCCCATCCTGCTGCGCCGTGGGGCTCAGTAATCACCTGGTACCGGTTGTAAGTTGCTTTCAGCGTTTCTGTTGTTTGCGAATCACTGATACTTACTGCATAAATATCTTTGTGCATTTGTTTCACATCGGGTTCAACAGTGATATTCCCCTTTTCATCCATAACGCCGCCATAAAGGGAGACAACGCGTGCCATATTGCTGGGATGACCAACGTTCATAGCGCTTGATACGCAATTCTTCGACGGAACAATGGTTTTGTAATTTCCGGTACGCCAGTAAACAGGTACTTCATCGTTTTCATTTGTGGCGATAATCATTTTCCTAACGGGCAGGCCCATTTTCCGGGCAATCAGTCCACCCATCATATTCCCGAAATTCCCCGAAGGAACAGAGAAGATGATATCCTCATCGGGCCGCGCCAGTTGTGCCCAGGCATAGAAATAGTAAAACGATTGGGGAATTAGCCGGCCAATGTTAATGGAATTTGCTGATGAAAGGTTCAGGTATTCCAGGTCGGGATCGGTAAATGCCTGTTTCACCAATGCCTGGCAGTCATCGAATTTGCCTTTCAGTGCAATAATTTTAATGTTGCGCCGCAGGGTGGTCATTTGTTTACGTTGCCGCGGAGTTACTTCATTTTCGGGGTAAAGGATTACCACACGGATGTTATCAAGTCCGTAAAAGGCATTGGCTATGGCGCTCCCGGTATCTCCTGAAGTGGCAGTAAGAATCAGCATGTTCCTGTTCTGTTTTTTCAGGAAATACTGCATCAGACGACCCATCATGCGTGCCGCGAAATCTTTAAATGAAGCTGTTGGCCCCTGATCGAGCCGCATGATATAGTTCCGGTCAACTACTTTTTCAAGCGGCACTTCAAAATTATAAGCATCATCAACAAGGTGCCGGAGATCATTTTCAGGTATCTCGCCGCGAAGGAAATGGCGGGCAATTTCAAATGCTATATCAGCATACGGTTTGCCCGACAAGCTCCTGATGATATGGTCATTAATCTGTGGTATGTGATCAGGCATGTACAATCCTTTGTCGGGTGCAAGACCTTTCAGCAGGGCTTCACTGAAACTAACCCGGTCGGCTTTTCCATTGGTTGAATGGTACCAAATGTTTTCGGAGGTCATTGTTGATTTTTTGAAGCGGCTAATTTAATGAATTGAGGTGTTCAAAATGCTTTTCCTTAAAATCCTTTAGTGAATTCAGTTTCAGGTCGGCAAAATCAAATCGCGTTGTCTGGAAATCATGGCTGTCAGGTACTGCAATAAGTTTCATGCGGGCTGCCTTGGCAGCAATGGCTCCGTTAAATGAATCTTCGAATGCCAGGCAGTTGAAGGGATCAATCCCCAGTTTTTTCGCTGCTCCCAAATAGAGTGCAGGGTGGGGCTTGCCATACTCTTCGTTTTCCGAGGAGCTGATTATTTTATAGAATTCAAACAGATGAAATTTCTTCAGTGCTGTGGTAATCAGTTTTAGCGGCGAAGATGAGGCTACTGACACCGGCAGTTTCCTGTCAACAAAAAACTGAAGCACGTCAAGGTATCCTTCCTGCAGGTCAGCTCTTTCTAAAATCAATGACTGCATTGATTCCATGATTTCCTTGTAAAGCTGAAAAGAACTTTTACCCGTCCACCT
>JAFGOR010000166.1 GCA_016926375.1 Bacteroidales bacterium | reverse complement strand
ATTATACCACATCAGGGGCTTTACCCCCTTTGAATGAATATATTTCAGCGCATCTTCGAGGTTGCCACCATTACCCATGGCATCCCACTCCCAATCGAGCAGCGTATAGGGCCAATCCATGGCAGCAGCCAAATCAGCAAATTCGCAGACTACCTGGTAATCTTTGGTTCCATGGTTGCTCGACCAGTAATTCCAGGAGGCTATTCCGGGTTTTATCCAATCTGTTTTAGTCATGGAAGTTGCCGTGCTCACATCGTCCACCAATGTAGATTCCACAATATCGGCCAGGCTGCCCATAATAATCACCCGCCACGGTGATTTCCAGGGAAGGGTAATGGTCGGTTGGGATGATCCGTCACCATCGCCCGGATCAGGAAAGGTTAGTTTATAGACGCCTTTCTCCGCGACATTGCTGAGCTTTGTTCCACAATAATTCCGGCTCAGGTCGGCCTCATGAATCAGATACCAGCAGCTTGAATCAACTGTATTAAACAGGGCCGGGTACGACCAGGTTTGCTGAACGTCCTCGTCCTTGATGCGGGTATAGAGGGCTTCGTTTGCCATATCCCATTTTTCCATCCAACGCCGGGTGCCTGCCGGAATCCTGTAACCTGTCAGTTCATCCTGCACCACATGAGTACCTTCCGTATCGGGAAATTCATATCGGAAAGCCAGGCCATCGTTGTACGCCCTGATAATCAGGTTGAGCCTCGACTTACCCGGATTCTCAAAAGAAACAATAATTTCATTTGCCGAATTCCTGCACTGACTCCGCTTACCGTGAAGTGCAGTATATTGCTCATTAATCTGAACCTGCTTGCCGGTTTTCAGGTACCTGAGATCTTTTGAGAAATCCTGGTCATCGCGCACCAGACCCAGGTTAATGCGGGGTATAGCTTCCAGGATTTTGCCATTGAGGGTATAGCTTACGCTTAAATACCATTCACCTGCAGTGGCCTTTTGTTGATTGAATAACTGAACACTGATCCTGCCATTTGGCGCTACCACAGTGGCCTGTTGCGACCAGGCCGCTACAGTGCCAACCAACAGCAATCCGATAATGAGTATCCTGTATAACATTTTATTGAGAAATCGTTAGAGTAGCTACTTTCAGATCTTTTGGATCGGAGCTGTTTCCGTAATGTACTTCATATTCGCCGGGAGTTACCGCCATTTTCCGTTGTCCCCAATCATAAAACTCGAAAGACGAGGCAGGTAGATCAATCGTCACTTGCTGCGTTTTTCCCGCAGGCACGTCAACGCGACTAAATCCGCGCAGTGTTTTCAGCGGACCTTCCACATCATTCACTTTGCGGACATACACCTGGACAATTTCGGTACCATTGCGCTTGCCGGCATTTTTAACAGGAATGGTCAATTGCACCTTTTCATCAGGTTTGATGCTGTTCTTGCTGAGTGTTGCATTGCCAATCTCAAATCGGGTGTAACTCAATCCGAATCCGAACGGAAAAAGGTAATCGGTAGTGTATCGGTAAGTGCGGCCTTTCATTGAATAATCCTCGAAATCGCCGAGCTTGTCAGAGTTTTTGTAAAAGGTTATGGGCAATTTTCCGGCCGGGTTGTAATCGCCAAACAGCACATCGGCAACGGCCTGACCGCCTGATTCACCGGCATACCATGCCTGAAGAATGGCATCGCACGACTGGGTTTCGGGCGCCAAGGCAATGGCAGAGCCGGAGCAATTTACAAATATGATTTTTTTACCTGCAGCTTTTAATGCCTTTAAACAATTCCGCTGAACCGCGGGCAATTCAATGTTGGTGCGGTCGCCACCCTTGAAACCCGGGTAAGAAACAGGCATTTCCTCGCCTTCGAGATTGCCCGATATGCCACCCACAAACACAATCGTCTCAATGCCTTTTAGTTTGTTGACGAGTTCTGTATAATCCACATCCACTTCCTTGCCAAAGTCGAATTCAATATTGGCCTGCCAGTTGTTGAGCTGCGCATAGCGGATCTCAATAGTGTATTTTTTGCCGGCTTCCACCTTAAAAGGAATACGAGATGGTAAGGTGCGCCAGTTTTCGTATTTCTGGACTGACTCACCATTGACAATCAGCTCGAAATAGCCGGTAGCACCGCTTTTAAATACAAGCTCTTCAGATACTTTTGGAGTGAATTCGGCTTCAAACAAGGCAGAAAACCCTTCAAGTTTCACTCCCGAAGCAAATTCATGTTGTCCGGCTGTTGTCATTTTAATCGGATTGACAATCTGCACCGTGATAACGCTTTGACCCTCACGTTTGGGGTTGTTCCAATAGGTGGCTTTAAAACCTTTCTTGCCGTCAGATGAAAGCTGCCCGAAATAGCTGTCAGTCACCTTGTCTTCAACCAGGTCACAGCCTTTATCGTAAAAAATCTTGTTTCCGGAAAGCTTTGTTTTTATTCCGGCCAGGATGGAGATGGTACGAACCGGCGTGCCATTGTAATTACCCCACAACATGGCTTCGTTTTCAGCATTGGGGCCAATAACGGCAATTCTTTTACCTGATTTTGACAAGGGCAGGATGTTGTTGTTGTTCCGGAGCAGCGTCATGGTCTGGCGGGCCATGTCGAGTGCCAGCTGACGGTGCTTTTCATTATTCAATATCGAAGCAGGGATTTGTGCCCAGGGAACCAGGGCATCATCATCGAAATCGCCCAGGTCGAAACGTCCCATCAGCACACGCATCAGGCTTTTATCAATATCTTCCTCTTTAAGCAATCCTTTTTCAACACCATCAGGAAGCGTTCTGTAGGGATAGTTCTCCCATACACACTCCACGTCGGTACCAGCCAATACACCTTTAGAAGCAGCATGCACCGGTGTTGAGGACACCTTGTGCGAGTTGAAAAAGTCGGTTATGGCACCGCAGTCCGAAACTACAATGTATTTAAAACCCCATTCATCACGCAGAATACGTTGCAGCAGCCGGGTATTACCACAGCAGGGCTCATCGTCAAGCCGCTGATAAGCGCACATTACCTGGCGTACATCGGCATCCTGAACCAGCGACTTAAATGCCGGCAGATAAGTTTCGTACAATTCACGGGGACTTACATTGTTCAGGTTAAGTTCGTGACGACTCCATTCGGGGCCCGAATGAACAGCATAATGCTTGGCACAGGCCAGCAGTTTTCGGTACTTGGCATCAGCAGGGCCTTGCAATCCTTTTACCACCTGAACGCCCATGCGAGAGGTCAGGTAGGGATCTTCACCGTAGGTCTCCTGACCACGTCCCCAACGCGGATCGCGAAAGATATTCACGTTTGGTGTCCATACCGAAAGGCTCAGGAAACGCTTGTTTTCGTTACCGTTTTGAATCCATTGATTGTACTTGGCACGGGCTTCATCAGATACGGCATTGAAAATATCAAACACCAGTTTATCATTGAATGATGCCGCCATACCAATGGGTTCCGGAAAAACCGTCACATTATCATTATTGGCATACCCGTGCAGGGCTTCGCTCCACCAGTTGAACTTTTTGATACCCAACCGAGGAATCGCATCCGACTGGTCACACATCAATATCGCTTTTTCCTCCAGCGTCAATCTGGAAATCAGGTCGCGGGCACGCTCCTCCGAGCTTAAATCGGGGTTCTGGAAAGGATATTGCTGTGCCGACAAAACAACCGTCAGCAAGGCGCATAAAGATAACAGGAGTGTTTTTTTCATATTGTTGTTATTAGATTTATTTTCATTTAAATACAAAAAGAACGCGTAGAGGAGTTACAAATATATCACGATAACTTTCGCGATAACTGTAAAGATAGAAAAATTATCTTTTGTGAAGTCTTCCATCTTCAAAGACAATCATTATGAATCAAAACATAAGGCTGTTTAAAAAGGAGCCTTTTTAAACAGCCTTACTTAATTGGTTTAGTTAAATTTTAGTTATTAACAATTCGGAAATAATCGAATGTCACATCAAAAGGCGTATCGGGCTTGGTGGTGTCCGGATTAAACCAGTACGTATTCTTCATGCT
>JAFGOR010000165.1 GCA_016926375.1 Bacteroidales bacterium | reverse complement strand
TTATTCTTCCTTTTTTTTCATTGTTGCTTTTAAAAATTTATATTTGCTACCCATTTAGTAAATGTAAATACCCTAACCATGAAAAGAATTTCGCTCCTGTTGAATATTGTGCTTGCATTAGCTGTTGTTGCGCTTTACATCCTTCATTTCACCGGTATTGGCACTGGCCGTAAAAGCAATTCCGAGGTTTCACTTGCATCCGGAAGCGCAACCGGGAACAGTATTTTTTATGTACAAATCGATTCGGTAATCAGCAATTTCGATATGGCCAATGACCTGTCGGGCGAACTCGAGTCGAAATTCAATTCCTCAGATGCTACTTTGAAATCAAAGCAGGAATCGTACCAGAAAGAGGTGAACGATTATCAGTATAAGATGCAACGCGGCCTGATCACCCGTTCAGACGCTCAGAACATAGAGCAGCAACTCTATGCCAAACAACAGGATTTAATGAAACTTCAGCAGGATCTGACTGCCGAAATCAATGAGAAACAAGTGGTTATGAACCGCCAGGTAATTGATGCCATCATGGAATACCTTAAGGAAAACAGCACGCAATATAATTATAAATACGTACTGGGTACCTCATTCGGCGGCAACATCCTTTATGCCAACGACAGTCTGGATATTACCCGCAGCATTACCGAAGGTTTGAACACCAAATACGCCGGCACAAAAGAGAAGAAATAATCCCTGTTGTGATGGGCTTTGCCGACAGGTACCTGAATAAACAGAAAGGATTTGCCCCATCTGTTCCCGGCGTACCTTCAGAACAACTCAAATACATTGTTGTATTACCAGCCTATTGCGAGCCAGATATCAAAGATGTACTGGAATCGCTCTGGAATTGTGCGCGACCTGATAGCCACGTTGAAGTTCTTGTTGTCATCAATTCCCCGGAAAACGCAGGCGAGGATGTGTTGCAATCCAACAGGCAAACACTGGAAAAAGCTTCCGGGTGGATAGCTTATCACCCTGATGCTTCCATGCGTTTCCATATATTGGAAAGGCTATCGCTGCCAGCACGTGATGCCGGTGTAGGATTGGCCCGGAAAATTGGCATGGATGAGGCAGTGTACCGCTTCAATCTAATTGACAAACCGGATGGATTTATTCTTTCCTTTGACGCTGACAGCCGCTGCGATAACAACTATTTCACATCGATTGATGAAGAAATACGCAACCATCCTGATATAAAAGGGTTCACTCTTTATTTCGAGCATCCGGTTCAGGGAAATGAATTTGATAACAGGGTGTTAGCGGCAATAACCGAATACGAGCTTCACCTGCGCTATGTGAACCAGTTTCTCCGGCTTGCAGGTTTCCCTTATGCACATCACACCGTGGGCTCGTGCTTTGGTGTGCGGGCCGAAACCTATGCGGCCCAGGGGGGCATGAATAAAAAAAAGGGCGGAGAGGATTTCTACTTTTTGCACAAGATCATTCCCCTCGGAAACTTCACCGATATCATTACCAACCGGGTTATCCCCTCGCCCAGGGTTTCAACCCGGGTACCCTTTGGAACCGGTCCCGCTATAGGCAAATACCTGAATGATGAGCAGTCCCAGCTGAAAACCTATTCACCTGAGGGTTTCCTGGCGTTAAACGACTTATTCAGAATTATTCCCAAGCTATTCAGAGCAACACGGGAGGATATTGCCAGACAGGTAAACCAATTGCCCGAATCACTGAGCACATTTCTCATTGGGAATCAGGTGGTGGACAAAGTGATGGAGATCAATGCCAACTGCAGTTCACCGGCTACTTTCAACAAAAGGTTCTACCGTTGGTTCGATGCCTTTCGGGTGGTCAAGTATCTGAATTACGCATCCAGGAGTTTTTATCCGCAAATTGCTGTAGGAGAAGCTGCCAGGTTGTTCCTGTCAACAATAGGACATGTCAATCCCGGTGAAAGATACAATAACCTGGAATTGCTGCAATTATTCAGGAAAATGGAACGAGCGTAGAGACGCAAAATTTTGCGTCTCTACAAATCCCAATTAATCATCCACAATCACAAAAATATCCTCATTATCCTTTTTCATGAGGTATTGTTCCCGGGCAAATTTCTCGAGGTTTTCGGTATTGGTTTTGAGTTCATTAATCCGCTTGCGGTCTTCATCTATTTTCTGCAGGTAATACCCTTTTTCCTCTAACAACTGGTTATATTTCCTGTTGCTCTTGCGGCGCTCGGCCAGGTTGTTCTGATCAAACAGCAACAGCCAAAAAAGAAAAACCAACGCAGTTAGCACATACTTGTTTCTGAGCGCTCTGCCTATACGGGTATTCCGCGAATTTTCCCAAATCAGCCTGCCCTTTTCAATGAGTAATTTTATGTGCGTAACAACCTTCATTTTTTGGGTTAAGTATCTACAAAATTACAAATATGTTAACGCATAATGTCCGGCTGTTGAATAACTTTTTGATTTTATGCGGTAATTTATCAACAGACGTTATAGCAGTTAGCTGTTGTCTTGGTTCTTGGCCCTGCCTGCGCTGCCGCTTCGGCAGGCAGGTCTTGGTTCTTTGATCTACATGAGAAATATCAGTAATTCCCTGATCCAATGAATAATAATTATCATACTTTTTGAAGTGCATCTTGTGTAAATTTGTATATAAAGAAAGGAGACTGCCATGTTAGCCACCGGATTTTTTAATGTTCCTGATCCCCAGAATGAGCCAGTGCTGAGCTATGCACCCGGCACACGTGAACGGGATGAACTCAAGAAACTGATCCTTAATTACCGCGAAAACCCCGTTGACATTCCCATGTTTATTGGTGGGAAGGAAGTGAGGACCGGCAATACCATCGACATACACCCCCCGCACGATCACCAGCACCTGCTTGGGCATTATCATCAGGGAGGGGAAAAAGAAGTAAAAATGGCCATTGACGCCGCGCTTAAAGCAAGGAATTCCTGGGCCTCCTTTCCGTGGGAGCAGCGTGCAGCCATATTTCTGAAAGCTGCCGACTTGTTATCAGGACCCTACCGGCTTAGAATGAATGCCGCTACCATGCTGGGCCAAAGCAAGAATATTTTCCAGGCCGAAATTGATGCAGCGTGTGAACTTACTGACTTCCTGCGTTTCAATGTAAAATTCATGACCGACCTCTATAAATTTCAGCCCAACTCTCCTCCGGGTGTATGGAACCGCCTGGAATGGAGACCGCTGGAAGGTTTTGTTTTTGCCCTTACACCTTTCAATTTCACATCCATTGCCGGGAACCTGCCCACTGCACCTGCCATTATGGGCAACGTGGTGGTATGGAAACCTTCAAAAGCACAGGTGTACTCGGCACAAGTAATTATGGAGGTATTGCGCGAAGCCGGGTTGCCCGACGGCGTGATCAACATGGTATTTGCCCCTGGCCCAGTGGTCAGCAAGATTATCCTTTCGCATCCGCATTTTGCCGGCTTGCATTATACAGGTTCCACCGAAGTTTTCCAGGAAATATGGAAAACCATTGGCAACAACATATACAAATACCACACTTATCCGCGCGTAGTAGGCGAAACCGGCGGGAAAGACTTTGTGATGGTGCATGAATCAGCCGACATGCGACAGGTGGTTACAGCCATCTCACGCGGAGCCTTTGAATACCAGGGACAAAAATGCTCCGCTGTTTCTCGGGTATATGTGCCCGACAACAAATGGCCCGAAATAAAAGAAATGTTATTGAGCGATCTGGCCTCTTTTACCATGGGAGGGCCCGAAGACTTTTCCAACTTTATCAATGCTGTTATTGATGAAGGCGCTTTTGAACGGCTTAAGAAAGTAATCGACCGGATCAGGCGCGAAAAAAAAGCAGCCATTATTGCCGGAGGTAAAACTTATAAAAAAACAGGATACTTTATCGAGCCTACGGTAGTGCTTGCTGACGACCCTTACTACTTTGCCATGCAGGAAGAATTTTTCGGCCCCATACTTACCATGCATGTTTATCCTGCTGCCAAATTTGCTGAAACGTTGGAAATATGCGACAACACCTCTATTTACGCATTAACCGGCTCCATCTTTGCCCGTGAACGCAAAGTCATTGAACTGGCTTCGCGAAAACTGGTGAATGCTGCAGGCAATTTTTACATCAACGATAAGCCTACAGGTGCTGTGGTGGGCCAACAACCTTTCGGAGGCAGCCGCGGTTCAGGAACTAATGATAAGGCCGGTTCGGTGCTTAACCTGATTCGCTGGCTTTCACCACGCTCAGTAAAGGAAACTTTTGTGCCGCCGGTAAATTACCGTTACCCCTTTATGGTTGAAAGGTAAACTTAAAGCAGGGGAATGATCTTTTCCAACCTGTTGCATCGTGAACCTTTAATAAGTATCAGGTATCCGCAGGGAGGATCATCAGTGAGCATCTGCATCAGTTGATCAATTGTTCCGGCATGCTTAAAGCCGGCATTGAGGGCCGCATTTTCAAATGCTTTTCCCATGCATATCACATGGCCAACACCCTTTTCTTTCAGACTGGCAATAATGCTTTCATGTTCCCGTATCGAGGAATCACCTACTTCACGCATCTCACCAAGGATAAGGATTTTGTTTCCCCCTTCAAACTTCAGGAATTCTGAAATGGATGCTGCCATACTTGAGGGATTGGCATTATAAGCATCCATGATGACTTTGTTTTTTCCCGTATCAATCAGTTGCGACCGGTTGTTGCTGGGCCTGTAGGCCGAAACAGCAGCCGCAATTGCATCAGGAGCAATATCAAAATGCAAACCAACAGCACAGGATGCCAGTACGTTTTCAATATTATAACTGCCAACCAAATGTGTGTTAATCTGTATTTGCTTTTCACCCATAACCACATTCAGGCAAAGAAAAGGATTGCTTTCCCACTGCAAAGCCGAAACCCCTTCGGACCCGTTATACTCCACTGTGCCCGGGTATGATTCAGGCACCTGGGGAACCAGGTAAGAGTTTCCCCTGTTCAGAAAGATTGTTTTTCCGTTTTCCATCAGGTGTCTGAAGAGTTCTCCTTTGGCCTTTGCAACACCTTCAATACCACCAAAACCTTCCAGGTGGGCTTTCCCTATATTGGTGATCAACCCGTAATCGGGCCGGGCAATCTCACACAATGCAGCAATCTCTCCCGGATGATTGGCGCCCATCTCCACAATACCCAGTTCCACGCTGCTGTCCATAGAAAGAAGTGTCAGCGGCACCCCGATGTGGTTGTTCAGGTTCCCCTCGGTGGCAAACACCCTGAACTTTTTTGAAAGCACCTCACGGCAAAGTTCTTTTGTAGTTGTTTTGCCGTTTGATCCGGTAATGGCCAGAATCTTAAGTCCCGATTGCACCCGGTGATAACCGGCCAGTTGCTGCAAAGTCTGAAGCACATTGTCAACGCGGAAGATCATGGGATGCGGTTGTGGCATATCCTCGTCCACCAGCGCAGCTCCTGCCCCTTTTTCTATAGCCTCATGAGCGAATAGATTGCCATTGAAATTTTCTCCCCTGAGTGCGAAAAACAGGCATCCGGGTATGATGTTTCTTGAGTCGGTTGAGATTTTCCTGTGATTCAGGTACAGATTGTACAGGAAGTTATTATCCATTTTGCTTATCTATAAAAACACGTAGAGACGCAAAATCTTGCGTCTCTACGTAATATTATATTTTAAATCATTGATTTATTTTCTTTTACCTTGTCCGGCAGGGCTTCCGACGCGAATCATGGCACAGCGGAATCCCAGGTCGTCACGTGACTGGTCTTCATCGAGGTACCTGCGGGTACCAGGACTGAGCCAGTAGGCACGATCGCGCCATGAACCTCCTTTGTATACCCTGGTTTTATCGGAAATCAGTGAAGTTTCAGCGGTGGGTGTTTGTGAATACATGCGATTTGAGCTTGATTCCTGGGCTCTGGCATCAGCAGTCCATTGGTCGCCGTCAATCACGCTTGATTCATAATCACCGTCCTTATAGTTTTTATAGTATGCTTTTTTGTAATTCCAGCGGTTGATGGCTTCTTCTTCGGTTACGTCGCGGTAACGCAATCTTCCCAGGCTGTCTTTTTCTGCAACATTACCTTCCTCATCGGTTTCCAGTGTCTGGAAAACATTACCACGGAAAGGATTGAATTCATCAACGTCCATGGAACTCATCGGACGGTAAACATCCAGAACCCATTCGTTCACATTTCCTGCCATACAGTAAAGGCCATAGTCGTTGGGCCAGAATGATTCAACCGGACCCGGTATGCTTGCATTGTCGTTGAGGTTGCCGGCAGTACCCATCATGTCACCACGGCCACGGATAAAGTTGGCCCGCATTTCACCCCTTACCGACTTCTCATCGTTTCTTACGTTATGACCATCCCAAGGGTATATACGGCGTTCATAAACACGCTCTTCATAGGTATTGCCAATTAATGAAAGTGCTGCATATTCCCATTCTGCTTCGGTTGGCAGGCGGTATTTCGGCAACAGCATACCGTCTTCGAGTTGTACACGCCTGAATTCCTGGTTGGGATCAATGCTTCTCAAATTCTGGTTAACCAGACCTTCATATTGTCCGGCCAGATATGCTTCGGTGTTAAAATTCTCCTTTTCCAGCTGATTCGGATCGGGTTTTAAAATGCCTTCTCTGATGAGAATACCTTCATTCACCCTGTCGGTACGCCATGCGCAATAGTCGTTTGCCTGAACCCAGCTTACGCCAACAACAGGATACTCGTTATACGAAGGGTGTCTGAAATAATACTGGACATAAGGCTCATTGTAAGCCATGGGTCTTCTCCACACCAGTGTATCGGGCAGCGCTTTTTTGTATACAAGAGGATAGTCGATAAATACCCTGCTGATCCAGTGCAGGTATTCACGGTAATCCACATTCCGCACTTCAGATTGGTCCATATAGAATGAACTTACGGTCACCCTCCTGGGGGCATTGTTCCAATCGTAGGTAACATCCTGTTCTACACGGCCCATGGAGAAGGTACCCCCTTCAACTAAAACGAGCCCTGGACCAGTTTCCTGTTCGCTACCGCCTATTACTTCAAATCCCCCATTCTCGGGGTCGTTATAATCCCAGCCGGTAGTGGAAGAAACAGATCCTCCGCCACCTTTTGAACAACCAGCAAGCAAAACCGCAAGAGCGGGAATAGCCAGAAATGCAGAAAACTTAACTTTCATCTTTTTAATTTTTGTATTCAAAAATATAAAATTTTTTTCTTTCTTTTTCAGTAATTATCAACTCTTAATAGGCTGGACAGATATTTTTCCCGTTTACCCTTGACTGATGTTCTTCCTTATACTTAAAGCGATATAAAAAGGTTACTTCGTGTGCTGCCATTTTTGTTGACAAAAAATTTATTTTTTTCATATTAACGTCATAGCTGTAAACAATATTGTATTTATCCCAGGAAAGACCTGCACTTAAAATAAAAGCATCCACGTTCATTCTCAGGTTCTGGCGGAACCAGGCTCCGGTCATCAAAACCGGGGTAATGTTTACCCGGGTACCCCAAATTAATTCCTGGTTTCCCGATTGCATGGAATAAAATACCGAAGGTTCAACCGTAATGCCATTTTGACCTATCCCTTCAAATCGTTTGCTCACAAACACTGCATACTTAAAGGGTAGCCGGGTTGATTCCGCAGTGCTGAAAGAATCATAAGGCCTGGTTAAATGGCTTACCGAAACGCCAAGTCTGAGCTGATCTTTGTTGCTGGCTATCACACCTGCCGAGAAGTCCGGGTAATTTTTGGAATAATTGTCAAAAACAACCGTACCGTAACTGTATCCCAGATCATTTAATATATCACTTCTGAAAACCAGTTCATCTGCATTGAAACGTTTCATTACAAAAGATGCGCTGATTCCGGCACCAACCTGCCAGTTACGTCCCAATTGCAGGTTATACCCGTAAAGAATGCCTGCCGAGGTTCTGTTAATAATGCCTCCGCCCTGCACATCATTCAAAACAGTAACTCCTATACCGCTGTTCAATGATTTCACAGGGACAATTAATGCCGCCCCGTAGGTAATAAAAGTTGCCGGAATTCCCGGCCATTGGTTCCGGTAGGTCAGCCCGATTTCTCCTGAAGAAGGCAGGGCCGCATAAGCGGGATTCACATAAGGTAAGTTATGCATGAAGCCCGAGAAATGATAATCCTGCCCGATGCTCAGTAAACAAGCGGAAAAAGCAATACCCAGGATATAAATTTTTTTAATGATCAATGAGTCAATATAAGTGGCTGTAAAACTATAATAATCTTTGTTTGTTTTAACATGAAGTAATAATAATTGTATTTTTGAAACGTTCAATTAGTCATATTATTTCCCGGCGTCCGGACTTTTTCATATTCATTGCATTAAGAGCAGGCATGATCAGGTACAGCATTATTATACTATCTCTTTTATTCCCCTTTCACAGGCTCATCTCCCAGGAATTCACCGCGAAATCCAGTTATGCATCCACCGAACCGGCACAGACTTCTGTATTGGCTTCGGGGAAATGGTATAAAATAAAGGTATATAATGATGGGGTTTACAAACTCTCCTTCGAGGACATTTCAAACATGGGGTTTTCAAATCCATCCGCCATACGGGTGTTTGGTAACGGCGGTAATATGGTTCCCCTGCTGAATTCCCAACCCCGTTACGACGACCTGATTGAAAACAGCATCTATATGGACAAGGGATCTGACGGGATTTTCAATGCCGGTGATTTCGTCTTGTTTTATGCAAAAGGCCCGGTAACCTGGAGCTATAGCAATCTCACCGCCACTTACGATCAGCAGGTAAACCT
>JAFGOR010000021.1 GCA_016926375.1 Bacteroidales bacterium | reverse complement strand
TACCTCGGCACCCAGCATTTTCATCCTTAATACATTAGGCTCCTGCCGCTCCACGTCGAGTTTGCCCATGTAAACAATACATTTCAGTCCCATCAGCGCGCAAACCGTAGCCGTTGCCACACCGTGCTGTCCCGCTCCTGTCTCGGCAATAATCCGGGTCTTCCCCAGCCGTTTGGCAATCAGAATCTGCCCCACCGTGTTGTTGATCTTATGCGCCCCGGTGTGGTTCAGGTCTTCGCGTTTCAGGTAGATTTTTGTTCCGTGAAATTCCGAAAGCCGGCCCGCAAAATACAAGGGAGAAGGCCGCCCCACATAATCCTTCAGCAGGCTGTTAAATTCCCTCTTAAATTCCGGATCATCCAGGATCTTCAAATAGTTTTGCCGCAATTCTTCGATGTTCGGGTACATCATCTCGGGAATGAAGGCCCCGCCAAATTCGCCGTAATAGCCTCTCTCACTTACGGAATATTTCATCTGTTTATTTTTTAATTTTCAATGGTCAGATGGAACTTACCATTCGCAAATAATCATATTCATATGTGAGATAATGATTATTTGCTCATGGACGTTTCATAGGATTACTTTTTTAATTTCTTTAATAAAAGCCTTTACATGGTTCACGTTTTTCAAACCCGGCTCTGTTTCAAACCGGCTGTTGATATCCACAGCAAAAAAGGCAGGATGGTTTAGGTCTCGGATTATCGCAGAATCTTCGGGACCAATTCCACCACTCAGGAAAAACGGAACATCATATTTGTATTGGTGAATTTTCTCCCAGTTAAATTTTTGTCCAGTTCCCCCGTATTGCTCTGACTTTGCATCGAATAGAAAATAATCACAAAATTGTAAGAAAGGGGTCAGGGAGGTAAAGTTAAATCCTGCATCCACGCCAAATGCCTTGATTACCTGATAGCCGGATGATTTTACTTTTCTGCAGTCATTTACCGATTCGTGACCATGCAATTGTATCAGGTCTAAATCAAAATGGTATGCTGCTTCCAGTATTTTTTCGGGTTGCTCATCAACAAATACGCCTACCTTCTTTATCCTTCCGGGTATCTGCTGAAACGGTGCATTGTCAGCATCAAGACCAACATACCTCTTGGATCCGGAGAAGAAAATAAACCCCAGGTAATCGGCACCAGCATTGCTGATTTCCCTGATGTTCAATGGATCACGCATACCACAAACCTTAATCTTAATCATGGTCAAAAAGAATTAGTTTAACAAATTCTGAGAATGCTGCGGCGGGCTCCGGCGTGCGCATGAAGTTTTCCCCAATCAGGAATCCCTGGTATCCGCACCCTCTGAGACTTTTAATGGTAAGGGGTGAAGTAATTCCGCTTTCCGATACTTTCACAAATGAAACGGGTATTTCGGAGGCAAGCCTTACCGATGTTTCCGTATCCACGGTGAAAGTTTTGAGATTGCGGTTGTTCACACCAACCATGTCTACAAATTCATTCAGGTGAGCAAGCTCATCCTCCTGATGCACTTCGAGCAATACCTGCAGTTGCAGCGATCGGGCAAAACGAGCCAGTTCTTTTGTCTGTGCAATGTCGAGTGCGGCCGCTATGAGTAAAATGGCATCAGCACCTATTGATTTGGCCTCGGCAATCTGGTATTCATCAATAACAAAATCCTTGCGCAGAATGGGAATGGGATTCAGTTCCCGTGCCCGCATCAGATCAGCGGCAGTGCCCCCAAAGAACTTTTCATCGGTGAGTACTGAAAGCGCTGAGGCTCCTGAGCGAAAATAACCAGTGGTAACTTCTTCAATAGTGGACAGGGAATTGATTACGCCGCGGGACGGCGACTTCCTCTTGAATTCTGCTATGATCCCTGTTTTGTCGGGATTCACCAGGAAATCCGTAAATGAAAGCGGCTTGCGCTGAAAGTACTTGCTTATTTCAAGCTGGCTGACCGGTACTTTTTCCTTTGCCAGTGCTACTTCCTTAGTTTTATGGCTGATTATTTCATCAAGTATGGTCATGCCTGTAATTGTATTAGTTTTTTGAATGCATCCAGTGCTTTGCCGCTTTTAAGCGATTCTTCTGCCATAGCCTTACACTCCGCTGTTGTTTTCTCAGGATAATAGCACATCAGGGCAACCTGCGAATTGGCAATAACCACCTCCGTTTGCGCTTGAGTACCTTTCCCCTCAAGAACCGCCTTGAATATATCCGCTGATTCCTGAACCGTACTTCCTCCCTTCAGATCTGCCATAGCGGTTCTCCTGTAACCAAAAGTTTCAGGAGACACAATCTCTTCCACCCCGTTCAAAATGTACTTGAAATCATCGGTAAGTGAGATTTCATCATATCCGTCGAGGCCGTGGACAATGGCATACCGTTTATCGGATTGCTGGTAAAGGTAATTGTAAAGGCGGGCCAAATCCAAACTGTAAACACCGATTAGCTGTTTTTTCGGGAACGCGGGATTCACCATAGGGCCCAGCATATTGAAAAAGGTTTTTATCTTCAGTGCACGCCGTACCGGAGCCACATTTTTCATAGCCGGGTTAAAAAGCGGGGCATGCAAAAAACATACTCCCGTCTGATCCATTTCCCTGCTTAACTTATCGCGGTCAGTAGAAAACTTATATCCGAAGAATTCCAGGATATTGGACGAACCGCATGCCGACGAAACTCCGTAATTGCCATGCTTGGCCACTTTGGCTCCTGCCCCGGCAATAACAAAAGTCGACAGTGTGGATATGTTGAAGGTATCCTTACCGTCACCTCCGGTGCCGCAAACGTCAATGGTATCAAAACCATCCAGGTCAACGCGGCTGCATAAATTCAGCAGGGCATCACGAAAACCTGTCAGTTCATCCACCGTGATGCTGCGCATCAGGTAAACGGTAATGAAGGCTGCCATCTCCGACTCAGAATACTTAGCGGTGGCAATATTGGTGAGCACTTCCTCAGCCTCATTCCGACTGAGGGTCTGGTGATCAAACAAATAGTTCAGTATTTTTTTCATTTTTAGGTTTTTATACTGTATTCAGTTTACTTTTTTGCTGTTGGCTTTTAGCCCTGCCTGCCGAAGCGGCAGCGCAGGCAGGCCTTGCTTCTTGACTCTTGGCTTCTTGCTCACTTCTCGCAACTCATAGCTCATAGCTCACAGCTCATAGCTCGCAGCTCACAGCTCACAGCTCACAGCTCATAGCTCGCAGCTCGCAGCTCACAGCTATTTGCTATTGGCTGCTATTACCTCTCCACCCAATTCCTGACAATATCCATTCCCTGTTCGGTAAGCACCGATTCGGGATGAAACTGCAAACCGCGGACATCATATTGTTTGTGTGTGATGCCCATGATGGTACCCTCCTCATCCTCACAGGTAATGGTGAAACAATCGGGCAGGTTTTCCCTTGTCACCACCCAGGAATGATAGCGACCTGCAATGATTGTTCCCGGGAGACCCTTAAATAAGGGCTCTTCAGGAGCAATTATATGAACCGGCGTAGCCAAACCATGGTAAACTTGTTTCAGATTTGTGAGCTTCGCCCCAAAAGCTTCACCAATGGCCTGGTGCCCCAGACAAACTCCCAGTATGCTTTTGTGCGGCCCGAGCTGCCGGATCAGGTCCAGGCAAATTCCGGCCTCTACAGGAATTCCGGGACCGGGTGATAGCAATATCTTATCGTATTTTGCCGCATCGGCAAGTTCAATCTGGTCATTCCGGAATACATCCGGATGAGAACCGGTTATCTTATCAAGATAATGAACCAGGTTGTAGGTGAATGAATCGTAATTATCAATTACCAGAATCTTTTTCATGAACAGTGCAGATTAAATTATTTCACTGGCCATTTCAATGGCCTTTTTGAGTGCTCCCAACTTGTTATTTACCTCCTGAAGCTCACTTTCTTCACTGGAGATAGCTACAATACCAGCGCCTGCCTGGTAATACAGCCTATTGCCCTTGCTCAGAAAAGTACGGATCATGATGGCATGGTTGAACCGGCCGTTAAAATCAAGAAAACCCAGTGCGCCGCCATAGTAACCCCGCGCCTGGTTTTCATACTGATCAATCAGTTGCATGGCCTTGTACTTGGGAGCACCTGAAAGTGTACCTGCCGGAAAAGTTGCGGTCATCATGTCGGTTACATCAGATGCTTCATCCAGTTCTCCGGAAACGGCAGAAACCAGGTGGATCACATGCGAAAAGAACTGAACCTCACGGTATCGTTCAACCACCACTTTTTTGGCATGCCGGCTCAGGTCGTTGCGTGCCAGGTCAACCAGCATCACATGCTCGGCATTCTCTTTCAGGTCGGTCGACAATTGCTGTGCCAGCAACTTATCGTGCTCATCATCTCCGGTGCGTTTGAAGGTTCCGGCTATCGGGTTGATATTGGCCCTGCCTTTACTCACCTTCAGTTGGGCTTCGGGCGATGATCCGAAGATCTTATAGCTTCCGTAATCAAAGTAAAACAGGTAAGGAGAGGGGTTTATAGACCGGAGTGCCCTATAAACGTTGAACTCATCACCGGCAAATTGCTGGGAGAACTGCCTTGAAAGAACCACCTGGAAAACATCGCCCCGGTAGCAGTGTTCTTTGCCTTTTGCTACCATTTTTTTGTATTCTTCATCGGTAACATTCGAGGTTTCGGTACCGGTGGTCTGAAATTTGTACAAAGCCAGGTTGCGGCTGTTCAACAGGGTTTCAATCCGTTCCAGCTCACTGGGTTCGCCATTGATTCGGTTCTCAATGATGTGCAGGTTATTCTGAAAGTGGTTGATGGCGATGATGTAATTGAAAAACTGGTATCTCACTTCGGGAATTTTCTGTTCGGGAATGGATGGGGCATTTAATGAAATGCTTTCGAAGTACTGAACTGCGTCATATGATGTGTAACCGAACAGTCCGTTTACCGGCACCCCTTCCTGATTTTCTGTCTGATCAAATGATTTCAGAAATGACCGGAATCTTTCGTTAAAGGTCCCCGTCCCTTTAAGTGAGGTGGTGATCTTGGTACCGTCGGGGTAGCTTTCAACGGCAACCCCGCTATCTACCTTAAACTCGGCAAGTGGTTTCAGACATATAAAGGAATAGCTGTTTTCATTTCCATGATAATCGGAACTCTCCAGAAGCAGGGAATTGGGAAAAACATCGCGCATCCTCAGGTATATACTAACCGGGGTAATGGTATCGGCCAGCATTTTGCGGGTTCTGGTTTTGATGTTGAATTTTTTCATAATGGGTTGATTATAAAAGTTACAAAAGAAAAGCGGCCTACCGTGAGAACGATAGGCCGCTGCTATTGATATTTTTGATTATATACAAAAGGTTTACGGTCTCACGGGTTTATGAGAAATTTGTTGTGCCACCACCACCAATTTGTATATACTTTATTCATTTTTGTATGTTATTACAGTTGCAAATATAAAACTGTTTTTAAAAAAAACAAATCATCAGGCTGCTTTTAGACGATGCAGGTTGATTTTTTCAATCTTTGACTTGGCCAATTGCGGTGTAATCACAACCTCGCTTTCGCCCGAAGAAGGTTGCTCAAACATCACATCGATCATGATGGCTTCGCAAATGGAACGAAGACCACGAGCCCCGAGTTTGAATTCAACCGCTTTGTCAACAATATAATTGAGTGCTTCTTCTTCAATGGTGAGTTTCACATCATCCATTTCAAAGAGTTTCGTATATTGTTTGATGATTGAGTTTTTGGGTTCGGTAAGAATGGTGCGCAGTGTTTTGCGATCCAGCGGATGCAGGTATGACAGCACAGGCAACCTGCCGATGATTTCAGGAATCATTCCGAATGCCCGCAGGTCCTGCGGGGAAATGTATTGCATGAGGTTTTCACGCTCAATGCGGTCGGTTTGCCGCGAAGCATTGTAACCTACCACCTTGGTATTCAAACGCTGTGCAATTTTCCGCTCAATCCCTTCAAATGCGCCACCGCAAATAAACAAAATGTTGCGCGTGTCAACCGGTATCATTTTCTGATCGGGATGTTTCCGGCCACCCTGGGGAGGCACGTTAACCACCGAACCTTCGAGGAGTTTCAGCAATCCCTGTTGTACCCCTTCGCCTGAAACGTCGCGGGTAATTGAAGGATTGTCGCCTTTACGCGCTATTTTGTCAATTTCGTCTATAAATACAATTCCCTTTTCAGCAGCCTCGGTATTGTAGTCGGCTACCTGGAGCAGCCGGGTCAGGATGCTTTCGATATCCTCCCCTACATAACCTGCCTCGGTCAGAACGGTAGCGTCAACAATAGTAAACGGCACATGAAGCAGTTTGGCAATGGTGCGTGCCAGCAAAGTCTTTCCGGTTCCTGTTTCCCCAACCAGGATGATGTTGGATTTTTCAATTTCCACTTCATCAGACTGATCGCGGCGTGTCGACTGCATCAACCGCTTGTAATGGTTATAAACGGCAACGGAAATCGTCTTTTTGGCATCTTCCTGACCAATCACATATGAATCGAGAAATTTTTTGATCTCTTTGGGCTTGATCAGCTTAATCGCATTGATGTCAAAAGGTGCCTTCTTTTTGGTTTCCTCCTGAACGATCTCATAAGCCTGCTCCACACAATTGTCGCAAATGTGCCCCGAGATACCGGCGATCAGCAGATTGGTATCCCGTTTATCACGTCCGCAGAAGGAGCATTTATCCATTGTACCTGATTTATAATTGAATTAAACGATTTGACAGTGTGCAAAGTTACGAAAAGTCAATGCACAATGCTACTTTTTCTTGGTTCTTTCCAGGATTTCATCAATCATGCCGTATTCCATCGCTTCCTTTGAGGTCATCCAGTAATCCCGGTCGGAATCCTTTTCTACCTTCTCAACAGGGTTACCGCTGTGCTCAGCAATGATGTGATATAATTCGGAACGCAGTTTCAGTATCTCCCTGGCAGTAATCTCAATATCCGTAGCCTGGCCCTGTGCGCCCCCCATGGGTTGATGAATCATCACACGTGAATGCTTCAACGCGGAACGCTTTCCTTTAGTTCCGGCGCAAAGCAGCACCGCCCCCATGGACGCAGCCATACCTGTACAAATGGTTGCCACATCACAGGTTACATACTGCATGGTGTCATATATACCCAACCCGGCATGAACAGCACCCCCGGGAGAATTGAAATAAATCTGGATGTCCTTGCCCGGATCTGCTGAATCAAGGTATAGCAATTGTGCCTGAATGACATTGGCAACAAAGTCGTCAATGGGAAGCCCCAGAAAAATAATCCGGTCCATCATCAGCCTCGAAAAAACATCCATCTGAGCCACGTTGAGCTGACGTTCCTCAATGATGGTAGGTGAAATGTAACTGCCGGTAACAGATGAAAACCGGTGCAGGTTCAGACTGCTGATACCCATATGCCCGGTGGCGAATTTATTGAAGTCCCTGATCAGGTCCATAATATTAGAAAAATTGATTCTTACTATTATTCTTTATCAAACAGTTTATTAAACTTTTCCAAAGTTACTTCTTTGTTGTCGAGTTTCACCGTTTTCTTGATAAAATCAAATACCAGATTTTCGTTCATACTTTCCACGTATCGATTGCGGTCTTCTTCGCGCGAAAGGCTTTCTTTGGCATATTTTTCAAGCATATCCGCCGGAACCTCTCCAATTCCATAATACTGAATGAATTGCTGCCTGATGGCTTCCTTGGCATGCTCCAAAAGTTCCGGTTCATCTATTTTCAGTTCCTGATCACGTGTGGTTTTACCCTTGATCAGCTGCCATTTCAGATCGGTTGTGAAATGATCAAAATCCTTGTCAATCTGTTCCTGTGTCACCTTGCCTTCGTTGGCATGCAGCAGCCAACGCTTCAGAAACGCTGAAGGAAGTTCCTGTTTGAATTTTTCAAGATAATATTCCCTGGCATCCAGGCGGAATTTATAATCGCTGTTGCGATCAAAAACCGTTTTCAATTCCTGTTCCACCTTCTGGTAGAATTCCTCGGACGATTTCACGGTGTCCTTGCCATAAGCTTTATCGTACAGTTCCTGATTTACCTCAGCTTTTTCAAATTTTGAAACCGACTTCAGTTTCACGCTGAAATCAGCTGAGATTTCAGCCAGCTTTTCCTTATCCACTTTGAGCAGCGCAGCCCGGTCTGTTTCATTTTCAAAAGCCTTATTCACGTCAATCACCAGCTGATC
>JAFGOR010000020.1 GCA_016926375.1 Bacteroidales bacterium | reverse complement strand
TTTTTCCACTGTGTTTAACTGGCAACCGGGAACCTGTTCCCCGTCGCGAAGCGTTGTGTCGAAAATAAATAATCTGTCACTCATAGCATTTATGGTTTTAAATTAATCAAAAGAGCCATTCCCTTTTAGGAGAATGGCTCTTATTTTTTTATATCTACAGATATACCATTCTCACGCCGGTTTCTTAAGGAGACCGAGTAGAATAATACCGAGAATGATAACCTGATTCTTCATTTTTTGTTTTATGAAGGTGCAAATATAGTGATAAAAATCATATTTGCAATAGGGGAGTGAAAAAACCGGAGAAGCCTTTGGGTGAGAGCTAAGGCAGGGACAAGGGACGAGGGACGAGCAGCAGTGGCAGGAGCAGTGGCAGGAGCAGTGGCAGTGGTTGTTATCAAGTCCTCCCCCTGCACCCCTCCAGAGTATAGCCGTCAAGCTAAGAAATGCTTACGCCCCTGCCTGCCGGCAGGCAGGGGCGTAAGAAATGTATCAGATTGTTAAGTTAACGGCTAAGGTTACGAAAACTACCCCAAGCGGGGGGGCTGAAGCCCAGGCTTATTGAAGCGTTTTGGCAGTGGAAGTAGCTGTTGCTAATAAATATTACCCTTCAAGCGGTTGCAAACCCTTGAAGGGGTACTTTTTAAATAATCTGCGAGAACTGCCTGCCTGCAGGCTTCAGCCGGCGGTACTCCATCGCAATACCCCATATCACCCGCTGCAAGCAGGGCATTACCACGAGCATGGCTGTGCTTGCAGCGGTATGATATTTTGGTGTCTTGTAATCCCCGGGCTGAAGCCCGGGGCTATTGAGGTCGAGGAAATGCTTCACAAAACCTGCCGGCAGGCAGGTCTGCGAGAACTTCTTCAACACTCAGCGAGAAAGGCCCTACAGGCCGGTTTGCGAGCCAAAGGCCAATGGCTACTCCATGGCGTTCATCAGCTCGTCGGTCATTTCGAGGTTGTGGTAAACGTATTGTACGTCGTCTACGTCTTCGAACTCTTCGATTATTTTAAGCACTTTCTGGGCTGCGTCGAGATCAAGTTTTTTGGTGTCGTTGGGGATGCGCTGCAGCTGGGCATTTTCAATTTTAACGCCCATTTCGTCGAGTTTTTTCTGAACCTTGCCGAAATCTTCCACAGCGCAGGTGATTTCAAACACATCTTCGTTCAGCTCAATGTCTTCAACGCCGGCATCAATGATTTCGAGTTCGAACTCTTCGGCATTGATATTTCCTTTAGGAACGGTGAAGACGCCTTTGCGGTCGAATATGAATGCCAGGGAACCATTGGTGCCCAGGTTTCCGCCTCTTTTGTTGAAGATGGCCCGGATATTTCCAACGGTACGTTGGTTGTTGTCGGTAAGACATTCAATAAAAACAGCAATACCATGGGGAGCATAACCCTCGAAGGAAACTTCCTGAAGGTTAGCGCCTTCGTTGGTGGCCTTATTGATAGCGCGGTCTACGTTGTCTTTGGGCATATTGGCACCTTTTGCATTCTGCACTGCAAGCCTCAGTCGCGGGTTGTTTTCGGGATAAGGTCCGGCTTCCTTAACGGCTATTTGAATTTCCTTAACGATGCGCGAGAAAATCTTGCCTCTTTTGGCATCGAGTGCACCTTTCTTGCGTTTGATGGTTGACCACTTGCTATGACCGGACATAAGATATGATGTATTTGGGTTTCACTTATTACAACAGTGCAAAAATAGTAATTTGCCGGAACTCATGAAATCAGGATAGGGTAAATTGTTTCTCACTTGTCATATATATTGAAGATCCCAACATTTCACCGGTTCGTTTGTTAGTTATTCATTGCCAAACAATGATACCATGAATTACAGGAAGCAATTACCTGCAGGATTTTTGTTATTGGCTATGCTGCTGGCTGCCTTTACGGCAGGATTCTCCGATGAGGATTTGCGCTACAGGAGGATTAGGGCGGCAATTGACCGCTTTACGCAGGAATATCCGCAACAGAAGGTCTACCTGCATACCGACAAAGCCGCATACAGGGGAGGAAACACATTGTGGTTCAAAGCCTACCTGGTAAGTGCCCTGAGCCACTTCCCCGATACCATCAGTACCAATTTATATGTTGAACTGATCAGTCCTTTTCAGACCCGGATTCAGATAAAGCGTATTCAGCTTTTTCACGGGTTTGGCGTGGGTGATTTTACGCTATCCGACACATTACCGGAAGGACTCTACCAGCTGAGGGCTTATACCAGCTGGATGCTGAATTTTGATCCGGCCTTTCAGTACCGGCAGAATTTTCAGCTGATCAATCCGGGTTACAGCAGGTACATTTCACCCAGAGAGGCAAAGAGCAACAAGAAAGAAATAGACAATATATCCAGGTTTGAAGCGGATATTGACCTGCAATTCATGCCCGAAGGCGGATACCTGGTTGAGGGAATTGAAAGTGTGGTGGCCTTCAAAGCCATTAACAAAATGGGCAAAGGAGTGGACGTCGACGGGATTATTGCCGATGACAAGGGTAACAAGGTTACTTCCTTTACCGGTTATTACAAAGGTATTGGCACCTTTTTGCTAAAGCCCGAAAAAGGAGTCCGCTATTTTGCGCATACGCAGGATAACGGAAAAATGCGCAAAACAGCGCTCCCAATGCCGCTTGAAACCGGCCTGGTAATGCATGTTGATTCAAGGGAGCAGGTTGTTTTGGTAACATTAACATCAAACAGACCTTCAACGGCGGATCCGTCGGCCCAGGAGATCATTGTAACCGGACAAACAGGAGGCAGAATCTATTACCGTAACATTGTAAGGCTCAACAACAATAAAGCGCAGCTTGAAATACCCAAACGGGTTTTCCCTACAGGCATCATGCAGCTTACGGCATTTTCGGGCAGGGGTGTACCGCTTGCGGAAAGGCTTGTTTTTGTGGGTAAGAGAGAAGAAATGAAAGTCCGTTTTATTGCTTCCGACACCTTTACCCGGGAAGGTAAGATGATTCTGTTGGAGATTAGCACCCGGGATGCTGAGGGCAAGCCTGTTCCTGCTAATTTTTCACTGTCGGTAACCCGGGAGATGAATTCGGGATGGAATATGAATAAGGACAATATATGCAGCAACCTGTTGCTTACATCGGATCTGAAAGGATTTGTGGAAGATCCGCTGAATTATTTCAAGCCTGGCTCTGCCGGAGCGTCAAGGGCCATTGACAACCTGATGCTGACGCAGGGTTGGCGGAGGTTCGACTGGAACAAACTGCTTGCCGGGGATTATCCGGAAATCAGGTATTTTGAGGAAAAGGGAATCAGTGTTTATGGAAGGATTACGCATGACTTCTTTAACATTCCGCTGAGGAACTGTAAGGTGCAGTTATCTGTTATGGACGAATACAATGATGTATTCACGCAACAAACGCTAAAAAATGGAGTCTTTCTCTTTGAGAATATGGTTTACTACGACACGATAAAAGTGAAGATTGAAGCCTGGCGTCCTTCGGGACGTAGAAACCTGGTTATTGTGTTGCCTGATGCAGGTTTCGCTGAAGTTTCCGGGCAACAACAGGGCAATTATTCCCTGATTACGCAATCGGAACGCGATAACAGGGAGTACAGGCGAAAGCTTGCAGATGAATATGAAAAGGCCATGGATGAAGCGCAGGAGCGACTGAAAGAGGAGCACAATAACGAGATTAAGGGCATTTATGGTGAAGCAGATCATGTGGTTCGTTCTGAAGATTTATCACACGGGTATGCCAACGTATTGGAAGCGCTGAAGGGTAAGGTTCCCGGTATGCAAATAAATGGCAACCAGGTGTTGATCAGGGGCCCTAATACCATTTATGGCTCAACGCAGCCTCTGTTTTTACTTGACGGAATTCCGGTGCAAGATGCAGGCGTAATTCAATCGTTAGCGGTTGAAGATATTGACAGGGTGGAAATTTTAAAAGGACCCAGTACAGCGATATATGGTTCAAGGGGCGCCAACGGTGTGGTGGCGGTATATACCAAGCGGGGCCGTTTCATGCTCAGGGGGGTCATTGATTTTGAAATGCTCGGGTATAGTGTACCACGTGTATTTTATGAGCCTAAATACAAATCCGGAGCAGAACCGGAAGATAATTATACGGTTTACTGGAATCCGGTTGTTCGTACCAATACCGCCGGAAAAGCCAGGGTGTTGTTTAACAAGATGAAGTTCGATGGAAATTACCGGTTTGATCTGCAGGGTATCTCCTATTCGGGGCATGCTGCCTATGTTGATACGGTAATCTTCAGCCAATGATTCAGTAGGCTTCCATTTGCTGATTGATCATGGGTACAAAACGAACGGGAAGCACAGCCTCTTTTCTCAACCTGCCTGCTTTTTTTACCAGAACCACCAGTTGCTGGTTGTTTCTTTCGCCAACGGGGATGATCATTTTACCCCCTTCGGAAAGCTGGTTCGTGAGCGGCTCAGGTACGTGACTGGGAGAGCAGGTAACTATAATAGCACTGTAGGGGGCATGCTTAGCCCATCCCTGGTATCCGTCTCCGGTTTTAACGAAAACATTTTTGTATCCGAGCACCTGAAGAATATTTTGGGCTCTCCCGGCCAGCGGAGCTATAATTTCAACAGTAAATACAGTATCACACAACTCGGCCAGGATTGCTGCCTGGTATCCTGAGCCTGTTCCGATTTCAAGTACCTTTGAACAGGGACTTAAACCCAGGGCTTCTGTCATGAAGGCCACAATATAGGGTTGTGAAATGGTCTGCCCGTAGCCGATCACCAGGGGATAATCACCGTAGGCCTTATAGGCAAGTTCAGGCTGCACAAAGAGGTGT